>DATKGA010000166.1:0-2330 GCA_035510935.1 Acidobacteriaceae bacterium | reverse complement strand
TAGCGCATCTCTAGTTTCTTGCAGCCTCGATCAACGGATCTTGTGAAGTCCTGAAGTTCCGATGGTGTTAGCATCATCGTTGTTGCCGCTGTTAAAGTCAAGTCTCGATGGGCTCTGTATTGCTATACCTGCCCAATCCGGCGTGCTTCCGCCTTTGTCCCAGTCCCGCCGGACGGCGCTACCGACGCCCGCTACTCCGGCGCGGCGCCACTACGATTCCCGCAAGGCTTGTTCGGAATGGCCCAGCCGGTGCGCGGCCATGCAGTAGCGTTCCCCAGCGGCTGCCTCCGGCTCCAGGGGCTTAACGGTTTTGGGGAAACCGCTCCGTTGAAAATCAGCCCCGAGCCGTCCGGTGTTGGTTTGGGTTTGGCGCGTTGAAGGTCACGTGCTGGCCTGCGCCATGGGCGAGGGATTGATCTCCGTTAGCGTGACGCTATAGCCTAGTCGCCGCAAGGCTTGTGCCAGCTTCTGCGCCCGGCGCTTCTTGGCGCGAGGATTCGTCTCCTCACCCTGTTCGATGTAGCTGACCCCGTCGTGGAGGATCTTCCAGGTCAGGCGCGCCAGGCGGTGAGCCACCACCCAAATGGCCCCGTTGTACCCCAGCTTCGGCAGGAATCGGCGAAATATGTTTTGGAAATGGCTGCCCTGCTTCTTCACTGCCGCATGCGCCGCCTCCGATAAGATCCGGCGCACATACCGGTTTCCCTTGGGGCAGTGCGAGCTCTGATTCTCCTCGGCGGTCACATTACTGCCTGGACAAACTCCCACCCAGGAGGCGAACTCGCCCGCCGAGGGGAACGCCTCGGCGTCCACCCCACTTCGGCGACCATCTGCTGCGACGACTCGGCGCCGAATCCAGGCACTGCGGCCAGCCGCACCACGGCATCCTGATAGTTCGTCAGCGCGGAGGCACTCATCCGGCTGAGCTGCTCGATCTGCTCGTCCAGCAATTGCAAACGTTCCAGATGCAGTTTCAGAAGTTGCAGATGGGCGGGCTCCGGTGCGCCGCGCAGGGCGTCGGCTAATTGCTCTTTCGTGCACTTCAGCCGGTCGTCGCCCAACTCGGCCAACTTCACCGCATCGGTTTCCCCTTTGCTGAGCGCCTCCAGAATCCGCCGCCCGCTGACGCCCAGCAAATCGCTGATCACGCTCGACAGCTTGATCCGCGCTTCCTCCAGCAGAGACTCTACCTGGTTCTGTAAGCGCACCCGTTCGCGCACCAGTTGCAGTCGCCCGCGGGTCATGAGTCGCCATGTCCGCTGTTCCGGCTCCGGCACAAAGCTCAGCATCAGTTCGCCGGCCAACAGGCGCCGCGCCAGGCGCTTGGCATCCCGAAAGTCGTTCTTGCGTCCTTTGGGTGCGCGGTTGGATTGCGCCTGCGCCAGATGCAACTTCTCAAAATGCGGCTCCAGATCCAACCACACCGGCTTCCAGTATTGGGCCGTGGATTCCATGACCACTTCGCGGACCTGGTGCTCTTGCAGCCAAGCTACCAGATGCTGGCGTTCACTGGCCCCGGTTCCAAACCTCCGGCACTCAAACTCCATAGCCGCCCCCGTGGCGTCCGCCACTGCGTCGGCTACGCTGGCCACCACCACCATCAGCACTCTCTTGTGGATATCGATACCTGCTATCTTGTAAGACATATCTTCCTTTCTGGCGGGGAAGTGGCAGGACGCGCGGCAAAATTGAATACGCACCGTTGCGAGCTATCGCCCTTCCTCGCGGAAAGGCGACTCTCATTTATTGGTTCAAAACACGTGTCCCGGATCAGACTCCACTGACGGTTTCAACATCTCCAGAGCGGAAACGACCTCGGCCACTCTCCGCCAGAGAAAATGCTAGCGCGGCTCGCGCCCATTTTCATCACCTTTGGTGGCCCGCAGGGCCATGGGGCACTCCCTGACGGTCGCGGCTCGGTAGCGGACGGAGCGATCCGTACCATAGATATGCGCAGAGGCAGATAAACAGCGCGGCGGAGATGGTTTGCGAGACCACGTCGTTAGCGTAGAAGGGGGTCTTGATCCAGTCTTCGGTGAAGCTGGGGATCAGGCGGCAGGCGGCGCCCGCGACACCGCCCAATGCACCGCCGGCCATCAGGCCGGATGCGATGATCACGCCGCGCTCGCGGATGCGTGAACCGCGTTCGCCGCCTGCCTTCTCCGATCGCCGGCCCAGGAAATGCGCCAGGAAGCCGCCCACCAGCGCGGGCGTGTTCAGTTCCAGCGGCAGATACATCCCCAGCGCGAAGATCAACGCGGGCACGCCCAACATTTCCATGATGAGGGCAATGGCCGCCCCTGCTCCGAACAGGATGTAAGCCACCCCCC
>DATKGA010000165.1:0-2330 GCA_035510935.1 Acidobacteriaceae bacterium | reverse complement strand
GGGTGAAGTGCTGCACAACGATGACACCAGCATGCGGGTGCTGCATCTGGCCCGGGAGCCGGCAGATGACAGGACCGGGGTGTTTACCAGCGGCATCGTCTCCACGGCGCCGGGCTGGAAGATCGCGCTGTTCTTCAGCGGAATCAGACATGCTGGCGAGAACCTGTCCGAGGTGCTGAAGCACCGGGTAGCAGGACTGGCTGCGCCGATACGCATGTCAGATGCGCTGGCGCGGAACGCGCCGAAGCTCAGTGAGGACGTGGAGTTGCTGGTGGCTAACTGCCTGGCGCACGGACGGCGGCAGTTCGTCGAGGTGCTGACGAACTTCCCCGAGGAGAGCCGTCATGTGCTGGAGTTGCTGGGCGCGGTGTATCGCAACGATGCTGTGGCACGGGAGCAGAAGATGTCGCCGGAGGAGCGGCTGCGCTTCCATCAGCAGCACAGCCGTCCTGTGATGGATAAGCTGCACGGCTGGATGCAATCGCAGTTAGAGAGCCGCCGGACAGAGCCGAACTCCGGCCTGGGGAAAGCCATCCAATATATGTTGCGCCACTGGAAGGCGCTGACCCTGTTCCTGCGTACCGCCGGCGCACCGCTCGATAACAATATCTGCGAGCGGTCACTGAAGCGTGCAATTTTGCATCGGAAGAACGCCCTCTTTTATAAAACGCTGAACGGAGCGCAGGTGGGCGATCTCTACATGAGCCTGATCCATACCTGCGAGCTGAACGGCGCCAATCCGTTCGACTACCTGACCGAGTTGCAGCGGCACGCCGAAGATCTGGCGCGGAATCCGGCGGAGTGGATGCCGTGGAACTACCGCAGCCTCATCGCTGAGCCCTGACGCGCTATCATGCTCCGCATGGCCGAAAAGGATAGTCTGCGGCCACAGTCAGGAAGCATCGGGAAATGCCCGTAAACAGGGGCTCCACAACCGTCAAATCGCGCAAGGTTTTCGGCCACCCCTCCAGACGATCCCAAACGGTGCTTCGCGCCGGCCTCTACGCCCGCGTCTCCACGCACGATCAGCAGACCCTGCCCATGCAGAATCGCGCCATGCGCGAGTATGCTGTCCGCCGCGGCTGGACCATCGCGATGCAGGTGAAGGAAGTCGGTTCCGGCGCGTCCGAGCGGCAGATGCGAGCGAAACTGATCGAAGCCGCACGGCGCCGGGAAGTCGATGTGGTGCTGGTGTGGCGGCTGGATCGCTGGGGCAGATCGGTGACCGATCTGCTGGCCACGCTCACAGAGCTTGAACATCTCGGCGTCGGCTTCGTCTCGCTGACTGAAGCACTGGACCTGACCACGCCCTCCGGTCGCGCCATGGCCGCCATGCTGGCCGTGTTCGCGGAGTTCGAACGCGAAGTGCTGCGCGAGCGCGTTCGTGCCGGTCTGGCTCACGCCCGGCAGAACGGCAAAGCTGTGGGCCGTCCTCTCACCGCCGGCCTCAGCGCCGACAAGGTTCGCAAACTCTATCGCTCCGGCCTGAGCAAATCCAGGATCGCTCGCCAGCTCGGCATCGGCCGCACCTCCGTCCGCCGTATCCTGAACCAACCGTGCTCATCGTAACCGCCATGGCCAAACGCAAACGCGACTCCGCCCGGGAAGACCGAATCCATGACGAAATCATCGTGGACGCGAATGGACCCGAAGAACAGGCTATGAGCTGGTACTACTATCTGGAAGAAAAGATCAGCTTCCCGTTCCGCGCAACATGCACCACCTCCCGAACCACTTCGCCTCTCCGCAAAGGCGAATCTGTCGAGGTCCGGCGCATGGCGCCGGACGACGCCTGCTCCGCCGACATGCTTGTAATGATCCGCTGGCAGGATCGCGATATGGCAGTCCCGCTCTCTCAACTGACCGCCGCCAACCCCGATGAATCAACCCGGCAGGCTGTCGAAGACTGGCATTACTGGGTGGCGCAGGGATACTGCTTCTGATCTGTGCATGCCTGCCGAAAGCTCACGGAGCTTCCACTCCTCATTCTGCTCGTCCTCGTCAACATCTACATCCTCTTGAAGATTCCGGCCATGACCATGAGTATCTTTTCTGGATCGGCCGGTGGACACGGCGGCGGACTGGGCCTCGTAACGGCAGCTATTCTCCGGGCGATCTAGGCAGGAGGTATTCAGACAATGAGCACCAGCACAAAGCCATCATCCGACATCACCCGCGCCGCGGAACGCTACCTCGAACAGTACGGCGATCCGCTGGTGATGAATACCTACTTGAAGCTCACCATATTGGCCCTTGCGGTCGTTTGTGTGGCGCTGGCCGGGCTCCTCTTTAGGAGCCAGAAGGCGCTGGCCAATTTGCACCCGATGATT
>DATKGA010000164.1:0-11192 GCA_035510935.1 Acidobacteriaceae bacterium | reverse complement strand
ACAGGGCTCGTCAGGAAATATTGAAACATCGCCCGACGAGCATCTAAGAGACGCCGAGGGAAATGTTGGCTGAAGTGTATTGCGCTTAGCTGAACAGGATTCTTTGGTGCGGAGGTAACGGACGGTATCGCGGAGTTGACGGCGCGTTCACCTTTACTCCTATGGTGGTCTGGAGTTACTTCATAAAAAGGAACCCGTCCGCCAACGGCCTTACTCCACACCCAGCACCTTCACAATGACTCGCTTGCGACGCTGACCGTCGAACTCCGCATAGAAGACGCGCTGCCACGTTCCCAAATCCAGCCGCCCATTGGTCACGGGAAGGGTCGTCTCGTGGTGCAGCAGCAGCGCTTTGAGATGCGCATCGGCATTATCTTCGCCGGTCCTGTGGTGTTTGTACTCCGGTCGCGCCGGGGCCAGCTCTTCCAGCCACTTCCCGATGTCCTCGATCAGCCCGTTCTCCAGGTCGTTCACATACACGGCAGCCGTAATGTGCATCGGCGATACAAAGCACAAGCCGTCGCGCACTCCGCTGCGTTCCACGATCCGCTCCACCTCATCGGTGATATGGACCATCTCTCTGCGCTTCTTCGTCTCAAAGACCAGATACTCGGTGTGACTCTTCATCTCGTCCTCAACTCGCGATGCTTGGTTTGCAATTAATCCCGCAACCGGCGGGTGATGGGGGCGTAGGCGTCGATGCGGCGGTCGCGCAGGAAAGGCCAGTGTTGGCGGGTGGTTTCGACGAGGGTTGGGTCGAGGGTGGCGGTGAGGATCTCTTCCTTGTCGTGGGAGGCCTGGGCGAGGATGCGCCCGAAGGGGTCGCATATAAAGCTGCCGCCCCAGAAGTCTATTCCTGAGTTGCAGCCGCCGTCTGGTGTGTGGTCGCCGGGGCCTTGCAGTTCCATGCCGTCCATCACCACGTCGCCATGCTCGTGGCCCACGCGGTTGACAGCGCAGACGAAGACTCCGTTGGCAATGGCGTGCGCGCGCTGGATGGTCTTCCACGCGGAGTACTGCGCCGTGCCAAACTCAGCCTTCTCGCTGGGGTGCCAGCCGATGGCGGTGGGGTAGAAGAGCATCTCGGCACCCTCGAGCGCGGTAAGGCGCGCAGCCTCCGGGAACCACTGGTCCCAGCAGATGAGCGCGCCGATGGGGCCGTGGCTGGTGGGGATGGCGCGGAAGCCCAGGTCGCCGGGGGCAAAGTAAAATTTCTCGTAAAAGAGGGGGTCGTCCGGGATGTGCATCTTGCGGTAGAGGCCGCTGATCTGGTCCGGCGCTTCGGCCGTGTGATCGAGAACGGCGACCGTGTTGTGGTAGACGCCGGGTGCGCGCCGCTCGAACAGCGACGCAATCAGCGTGATCCTGGCTTCTCGTACGACCGCGGAAAGACGTGCCGTCGAAGGGCCGGGAATCGACTCGGCGAGCGCAAACAGGCGATGGTCCTCGTGCTGGCAGAAGTATTGCGAGCGGAAGAGTTCGGGCAGGCATACGATCTGTGCACCGTCGCGTGCGGCCTGGCGCACCATCTCCGTAGCATGGTCGAGATTATCCGCCACGGAGGCAACGCAGGCCATCTGGATCAGGGCGACGCGGACGGGTTCAGCGGACATGGCTCCTCCAATCTAATCTTCCAGGCCGGGGGCTGCTCCGACGGCGCGGCCAATCATTGTTTGTCTCGTCGCCATAAAAATTGCCCGGTTCCGCTCTAATCCTAAATGCTTCCGATACGGCAACGCTGATAAGTATGCGCTAGTTGCGAAGGGTCTTCATCAGGTGCTCCAGGGTGGCACGCTGCTGGCCCGAGGGCGGAAGCTGTGGCAGACGCGGTCGGCCACCAAAGTAGCCGTTGAGTTCGCACGCATATTTAATATTGCCAATTCCAGCTTCGCAGAGTCGCGCGGCCTCACACAGGCGGGCCTGCTTCTCTTCAGCCAGCGGCTGGTCGTCGTCTTTCCATGCGGCCAGCACCTCGTAGCATGCCTGTGGAGCGCAGGCAGCCAAGGCAGGTGCGGCACCAGTGACCCCGGCGCGCAGTCCATCGAGGATCGCTTGCGTGTTGCCTGTGATGATTTGAAAGCCGACGGATTTTATACGCGTGCGCAGGGCAGGTAGTGAGGGCGGCGCTAAGGTCGCTGAGGCCTGGTTGGCTGTCAGCGAACCCGCGGCAATGAGCGTGGTGGGTACGCGGCTGGCAGTTGCCTCCATGCGTGCAGTGACGGCGCTGAACACAGGCGTAACGGTGACTTGGCGCTGGATGGCAGCCGTACAGCGCAGAACAGCCTCGATCTCGCCGGGGTTTCCCGTGGCGTCAATTAGTCCGAGAATCCGTGGATGGCCAGCAAGCTCGACCACGGCTTCCTGCGGAATCCGGCGCAGGCTGGCATCGCGGTCGCTGTATAGCACAACTGGAAGCGGGGAGCGGTCAGCGATGCTCTGGAAGTAGAGGAGGATCTCGCGGCCCTCAGCTTCAGGTGCAAAAATCGACGGCACTCCGACCAGGATTGCGTCGTATAGCAGCTCAGCGGCGAGTTCGGCCAGAGCGAGCGTTGCGCGGATGCTATCGCGGGAGACACCGGCGAGCAGAACCTTCTCCGGTACGGCGGACTGTGCAGCGGTGCGCATGACTTCGTGCGTCTCGGCCTCGGAGAGGAGGGTGGGTTCGCCCGAGGGGCCGAGGACGATGAGCCCGGTCGAGGGAGACTTGGAGTAGCGCGCGATGTTGGCGGCCAGCTTGGGCAGGTTGAGGCGGCCATCCGGATGGAAGGGGGTGGTCAGCGGGATGTGCAGGCCTTCGAGCAGCATGTTCTTGAGGTTCAAGGTTCAAGGTTCAAGGTTCGCGCGGTAGGATAAAAAACCGGCCATTCCTCCTGCGCGCAGCGCTGCAGCAGGGCTGGCGTTGGATCGATGGGGAAGGCGCGGCGGGCAATCGACAGCATCGCGGCGTCGTGGATGGAGTTGCCGAAGACGGCGTCGGGATTAGTGATGCCGACGCGGGCCAAAGAGGCGACTTTGGCCTCGTCTGTGGGGACGTCCAGCAGTTCGCGTGTAACAAGGCCGTCAACCACGGACACCCGCGCGGCCAGAATGCGTTCCGTGGGAATCTCAAAACGGCGCATTCCCTCCACCACCACCCAGTCGCAGGTGGAGCTGACCGCCCATAACTCGCAACCGCGCGCCTGTAGCCGGCGAATGAGCGTAAGCAGTTCGGGGAATATATTTTGCTCAATGCGCGAGGCGAAGAACTCGGCGGCCGCGGCGCGCATCTCGCTCTCGCGCAGTCCCTGGTAAACCTGCACCATCTCGCCGCAGATTTCGATTTCGCTGACATCTCCGCGCAGGTAGCCGCGGTAGCGTTCGTCCAGCCAGTCGATCGACTCGAGCGACAGAATCCCGCGCTCAATGGTCCAGCGCATGAAGCCCGAGCCTGCGTCGCCAGACCACAGGGTCCCGTCGCAATCGAATACGGCAACCTGGGGCGCCAGCGCGTCGATGGCGGCGTGGAATTCAGCGGTGCTAAGAATTTGAGGCTTGACGGCGGAACTCACTCGGAGGCTGCTCTTCTGCACGGATCGGTGCGCGCTCTAGGTTTGGCTTGATTCCACAATTTTACATCGGAACCATGCATCTAGATTGGCGGTTGCGCGTTGACGACGGGGATTCCGGGAGGCGGTGTGAAGATAAACTCAGAGGCGGGGAAGGGGATCTCTTCCTCGATGGTGCTGAAGGTGAACTCCGTGGTGGTGCCGTCTGTCTCCTCCAGTTTCATACGCTGGATGGCGCCGCCGGCATCCACAACAAGAGTGAGCAGGTGGACTCGCTGGGCCATGCCTTTGGGTACGCCGCAGATTATAAAATTCGCGCCGTCGGGCGCAGTGGTCAGCTGGTCCAGTTCCTTGGCAAGCTGAGTGTGGCCCAGCAACAGGCGCAGGGGCGAGCGCAGATCGTCCAGTTGCTTGGCCGGAGCGCGGGAAATCTGCGCGTCGCCGGGCGAATAGAACCAGGCGTACTTTCCGTCCAGCACAAAGAGCTTGCCGGGTGGCGTGTCGTAACTCCAGCGCATCAGGCCAGGCTTCTTCAGGGTCAGCGTGCCGCTCTCGCTGCGGTCCATGCCCATGCCGGTGTATTGCTCGGTGTAGCGGGCGCGCAGTGTGTGCAGATGGTTATAGTGGTCGTCCACGCGGCGGATCAGAGCGCGGTCCTGGGCAATCAGTTGCGGGGTGAACAAGAACAGTAGCAACAGAACGGGCACGAGCGAAATACGCCGGATATTCGCTCTGATCACAATGTTCAACATAGAGTCAAGAAGCTCAGGTCGAGTACTACTGGATCGACTGGGTGCAGTTGGTGGCACCGGTGGGATCGAACTTGATGATGTCGTTCTCGTCGGAACAGTAGCCGCGGTCGCCCGTCTTACCGACCGTCTGGGGCACGGCGGTCAGCGTGTAGGAGGTATACATGTCCTGGTTGTTGACAGTGACCTTGGTGCCGCAGGTGACGGTGAACGTGTAACCCGACTTCTGTCCTGTGGCAGCCAGTGCGGGATCGATCAACTGTGAGGCCGTGGCCGAGGGTGCTCCGGACTTGGGATCGCCGCCCAACGCGGCCAGCGGGCAGGCATAGCCCGTTCCCGGATACGCGGAGTTAAAGCTGGCTTCAGCCGACCCGATGGTGCGTAAGGTCTGTATGGCGGAGTCCTCGTCCGCCGTCTTCTTCACCTTCAGCATCTGGGGCACGGCAAATGCCATGATGATCAGCATGATAGACATGACGATCAGCAGTTCAATCAGGGTGAAGCCGAGGTTCGCGGTCCGAGATTCGCGGTGCGCGGTTCGAGATGCGTGAGAGCTATCGTTGGTCTTCATGGTCCCTCTACAGCGAGATGTGAGTTTCGATCTCGCTTGAAACTGTAGCAGGGTGCGGCTCAACAGGCCAGTGATTCGCGCGTCACGTTGAGCGGGCCAAGGTTGCCGAGGACGGTGAGAGCAATCGCCTCGGGGCGGAAGAGCTGTTGGGCCAGCGTCTGGATCTCCGCGGCGGTGATGGCTTCCACCTCGGCGGTGATCTCCTCCACTGCGAAGAAGCGGCCAAAGTACATCTGCTGCCGCGCCAGGTTCGACATGCGGCTGGAGGACGACTCCAGGCCAAGCAGGATGTTGCTCTTGAGCTGGTCCTTGGCTCGCCTCAACTCTGCCTCGGGTACGGTGTCTTCTTTCAGACGGCGCAGCTCGTCCATGGTAAGCCGAATCACCTCAGGCGTCTTTTCAGCCGAGGTCCCTGCATAGATGCTCAGCGCGCCGGTATCGCGGAAGGGGCTGGCCTCCGAGTAGATGGAGTAGGCCAGGCCACGATCCTCGCGAATCGTCTGGAACAGGCGAGAACTCATGCCGCTGCCCAGCATCGAGTTCAGCAGATAGACCGCGTAGCGGGCCGGCGAATCCACCGGCGGCGCCGGAACCCCCAGGCACAGTTGAACCTGCTCCAGCGACTTCTTCCGCTTCAGCGTGATGGCGGCGAAGGTCGCGGGCGCGGGGAGCTTGGCCAACGGCGGGCCGCTGCTCGCACCGAGTCCGCTGAACTGCTCGGCCACCTGTGTGACGAAGCTGTCGTGATCCAGATGCCCGGCCGCGGAGAAGACCATGTTGCGCGGCGTGAACCGGCTGGCATAAAAGTCGAATACTACCGGCTTCGTAAAGCTGGCGACGCTCTTGACTGTGCCCAGCGTGGGCCGGCCCAGTGCGTGGCCCTTCCAGAAGTTCTGCGTGAAGGTCTCATGGACAAGGTAGTCGGGGCTGTCCTCGTCCATCTTGATCTCTTCCAGAATCACGCCCTGCTCTCGTGTAATGTCTTCCGGAGTAAAGGTAGGATGCAGAACCAGGTCGCTTAGAAGATCAAGTGCTGGCGCAATATTATCGTCTAATACTTTGATATTGAAACAGATATTTTCTTTGCTAGTGAACGCATCCAGATTGCCGCCAATGGAGTCCACCTCGCGCGCAAACTGCCGCGCGTTGCGCGTGGTCGTTCCCTTGAAGACCATGTGCTCGACGAAGTGGGAGATGCCGTTCAACTCCTGCGGCTCGTCGCGTGAGCCGGAGGCGAGCCAGACCCCCATCGAAACTGAGCGTACATTGGGCATGGCTTCCGTCAGCACCAGCAGTCCGTTTGGCAGCACGGTTCGGCGGATGTTGCGGGTGGGCGATTCGCGGATGGCGTTTGGGGTGAGAATTGCGGACATGCTGCTCCTTGCAAGTTTATTGTTTCACAGTGCTGCATGGTTGGACGGGTGTTGCGGGGGATGGTGGGCGGGTAAACTGAGTGCTGGCCATGGCGAAGGATTCAATCACGATCGGGGCGGGCGCATCAGAGGAGTCGAAAGCATTGTTTGGAATGCCGCAGGACGATCTGCGAGCGGTGGTGGAATCGCTGGGGCAGTCGAAGTATCGCGCCGTTCAACTGGCCGATGCGCTGTACAAGCAGCGCGTGCAGTCGCTGGACGAGATCACCACACTTCCTGAAGATCTGCGAGCTCGGTTGGCCGCCGAGGGTTATACCGTAGGCCTGCCGGAGATCGCCCAGGCAACCCGCTCGGTCGACGGTACCGAGCGCTACCTGATGCGTATGGCCGACGGCGAGACCGTGGAGACGGTGTGGATGCCCGACGGCGACGGTGGCGAGCGCGGCGACGGCAGTGAGGCCGCGGTCGAAGAAGAGGGCGATGATGTGGCACAATCCCATGTCTCAAATTCGAGATATGGGGCACCCGGTTCGGTGGTCAGCCCGGCCACCTACAAGCGAGCGACGATCTGCATCTCCAGTCAGGTGGGTTGCGCGGTGAACTGCCAGTTCTGTCTGACCGCGAAGCTTGGCATGCGCCGCAACCTGACGGCAGGCGAGATTGCCGGGCAGGTGGCCGCTGTGCTCAACCGTCAGCGAGTACGCATCGGCAGCGGGCGCGGCGTGCAGACGCCCTCGCGTATCAACCTCGTCTTTATGGGGATGGGCGAGCCGTTCCTCAACTACGACGCCTTCATGCAGAGCGTACATCTGCTGCGTGCCATGGGGATTCCCGAGTCGCGCATGACAGTGTCTACATCGGGAATCCTGCCGGGAATCGTGCAGTTTGCCAACGAGCCCATTCGTCCCAAGCTGGCGCTCAGTTTGAATGCGCCCAATGACGATATACGTGAGCAGATCATGCCGGTGACACGCAAGTGGAATATCACAGCGCTGCTGGATGCGCTGCGCACCATTCCCTTCGGCAAGCGCGAGTACGTGACGTTTGAGTATGTTCTGTTGGGCGGCGTCAACGACCGGCCGCAGCACGCGCGCGAAGTCCTGAAGCTGTTGGCCGGAATGAAGGCCAAGGTGAACCTCATCGTCTGGAACCCCGGCCCCGGGATCGACTTCCGCGAGCCTGCGCCGGGGGATGTTGCGGTGTTTCATCGGATGCTGATCGACGGCGGAATTCCGACGTTTACGCGCAAGCCCCGCGGCCGCGACATCTACGCTGCCTGCGGGCAGTTGAAGCGCACGGTGGATGCGCCCGGGCAGCTGATCGAGATAGCAACGGCGGCCGCGCACATCTAGCGTTGCTCCACTGAATCGGGTGCCGGAGCAGACTGGTTCTCATGCGAATCGCCACGTCGTATCATAAGAGAGAAATGTCATTCCCAATTAAAATCTGTGTGGTGTGCGAAGAGGAGTTCGAGCTGAGGCCGGACAAGCCGGGATTTGCCAATCGCTGCCCAAAGTGCAGCGTGCCTGAAGAAGATGCCCCTGCCGGCAAAGCGCACATGGACGCAGATGCGTTGAAGAGCTCCCGCGAGGCCAATGCGGCACGGCGACAGGCGATCAAGGACCTGCTGTACAGCCGCAAGTAGTTGTTGCGGAGTTGATTTCTGGAGTCATGCGCGTGAGTTCGAATGACAGGGTTGAGACAATCGATGCGCACCACCATCTATGGCGTTACTCTGCGGCGGAGTATGGCTGGATCGACGAAGATATGACCGTGCTGCGCCGTGACTTTCTGCCCAGCGACCTGAAGGACGCAATGGTATCCGCAGGGATCCACGGCACGATTGCCGTGCAGGCGCGCCAGACGATGGACGAGACTCGCTGGCTGCTGGACCTGGCCGACGCAACCGATAAGATTCGTGGCGTGGTTGGCTGGGCGCCCATCGCCGGCGAAGATTTTCCCGGCTGCATGGAGGAGTTCGACGGACGCGCCAAGCTCAAGGGGCTGCGCCACGTCATCCAGGACGAACGCGACCCGCACTACATCCTGCGCGAGGACTTCAACTCCGGCATCCGCACCATGGTGGACAGCGGGCTGGTCTATGAGATTTTGATCTATGAGAGCCACCTGGAGGACGCCATCCACTTTGTGGACGAGCACCCGCGGCAGCCATTTGTGCTGGACCACATCGCCAAGCCGCTGATCGCTACCGGCCGGCTGGAACCATGGGCATCGAACATGCGCGAGCTGGCCCGCCGCCCAAATGTCTGGGGCAAGCTATCCGGCATGGTGACCGAGGCGGATTGGCGTACCGACCCCGTTCGCGCCAGCTCGCTCGAAACACTTAAGCCGTATCTCGATGTCGCCGTCGAAGCCTTTGGCCCGACGCGTCTGATTGCTGGCTCGGACTGGCCAGTCTGCCTGCTGGCCACCGGCTACGCGCAGTGGTTCGAGTTGCTGCGCAGCTACTTCGCCAGCTTCAGCGAAACTGAGCGAGACGCCATCTTCGGCGGAACTGCGATAGAGGTCTACGGGCTGTAAATGTTGATCGTTGATTGATGTAGCGTTATGTTGATGCATATGGCGAAGAAGCTGAAGACGCTGCGATGTCCCACCTGCCGCACGATTGTGCTGGCCGGGAGCGAGGACTTCCCCTTCTGCTCGGACCGCTGCCGCGTGATCGACCTGGGCAAGTGGGCAAGCGGCGGGTACGTCATCAGTTCGCCGATCCACGATCCGGATTTACTGGACGAACTGGACGGGCTGCGCGACCGCGAGCACTCCGATTCCTCCGGCGGCAGCAGGGATGTGAATTGATGTCGCATGGAAAGGGAATCGTGGGGCCGGAGAGCGCTTGCAAGACGCGTTGGGCGTGGACGCTGGGCACATTCTTCGGCGCGGGTCGGATGCGGCCCGGCCCAGGAACGTACGGCTCGGTGGCTGCGCTGCTGTTGTGGTACGGCGGGGCGCATCTGTTTCATCCTGATCGGCTCTCGCTGGCCATCGCAACCGCTGTGGCCGCGCTGATCATTACCCTGATCGGCATTCCCGCATCAACCATTGTCGCCCGCGAATCGGGCCGTCAGGACCCTGGGTTTGTGGTTGTCGACGAGGTTGCCGGCCAGTGGATCGCACTCATCGCCATCCGTCCCGACTGGCAGCATGCCGCGCTTGCGCTGCTGCTCTTCCGCCTCTTCGATATTTGGAAGCCGTGGCCCATCCGCAAACTGGAGGAGCTGCCCGAGGGCACCGGAATTATGCTGGACGATGTGGCAGCGGGAGCGCTCGCGCTGGCGGTCGGGTTGGTGGTTGGACGCTGGCTCTAGTTTGCGCTGCGGCGCGCCACGGGCTACGCTGAGGGTGAGATGAGTCCTCTATTGCATCACGCATCGAAGACAGATACACCACGGCTGCTCTCGCTGGCACCGTCCGCGGCGATGCCCGGCGGCGAGGTGGAGTTGCGCGGCAGCGGCTTGCAGGGCGTACAGGATGACGCCACTGCGGCGCACCTGCTGCCTACGGTCACGGTGGGGGCTGCGCAGGTTTATATCTCACTCAGCAGGTCGAAGCGGGCGGTGATTCAGGTTCCGGATGGAACCATCTCCGGCCCGGTGATGCTGCAGCGCGCGGACGGCGGCGCAAGTAACGCCCTGGACCTGCGCGTCGCCGTGCCCATGGCGGAGGGCCTGCATCCGGTGTCAAACCCGGCGGTGGATGCGGAGGGCAACGTATTTGCCACCTTCTCCGGCACCCGCGGACAGAGCGTCCCCGTGTCGATCTACTCCATCGCGCGCGACTTTCAGATGCGCCCGTTCGTGCGTGGCATTCTTAACGCCACGGGGCTGGCCTTTGACGCCCAAGGCGACCTGTATGCCAGCTCGCGCGCCGAGGGTACGGTCTATCGCATCTCGCCTGGCGGCGCGGTCACCACCTACGCCGAGGGCATGGGGATTGCCACGGGCATCGCCTTCGACCGCGACGGCAACCTCTTTGTCGGCGACCGATCAGGCACCATCTTCAAAGTTGCACAGGGAGGTGCGCTCTCCGGCGGCACGCTCAGCGATCGTCAGATCTTCGTGTACGCCACGCTGGAGCCCAGCATGGCCGCGTACCACCTGGCCTTCAACGACGAGGGCACGCTCTTTGTCACCGGGCCTACCACCTCAAGTAACCAGTCCATCTACGCCATCGATCGCGACGGGCGCACCACGGTCTTCTATCAGGGGCTGGGCCGAGCGCAGGGTATGGCCTTCGACGTGGATGGCAACCTGTACGTTGCCGCATCGCTGCGCGGGCAGCGCGGCATTGTGCGCATTACGCCGCAGCACGAGGCGAGTCTCGCCGTCTCCGGGAACAATCTGGTGGGGCTGGCCTTTCTGGACGATGGATGCGCCGCGCTCGCCACCCGCGACGCGCTCTACCATGTTGCCCTGGACATTGAAGGGCGGCAGCTGGTGTAGGGCACGCAGTGCCTCAATGGTGTTAATTTGACCAGTTAATTGCTTCCCTGAAGCCGACTTCACAGGAGCTTCGGAAGAAGCCTGACATTTCAAATCATAGCGCCAACCTCTCGCTCACCTATACAATCACAAGAAATCGAGCTTCCCAAGCTCCCATCGCATACGTCCAACCTCCGAGCACAATCCACACCGGGATGGTTCCAGATGAAGCATCTCACCTCTGTCTCGCTCCTCCTTGCAGCGACCCTGTTCGCGGTGCGTCTTTCGCCCAGACCTCCAACACTTTCTTAATGGGACCCTTATGGAAATCCTCCGCGTTGCCGTCGCTCTTCTTCTCGCTTCCTCCGCCTCCATGCTTCTCGCACAAACGCCGGTTCCCGCAAAGGGACAGGCATCGCCGGTCTCGACTGAGCCTCTCATCGCCGATGTGCATCCGTCTCCGTACCGCTCCACAATCAACTACAGCATCAATATCGGCGATCAGCGCTTCGATA
>DATKGA010000163.1:0-12874 GCA_035510935.1 Acidobacteriaceae bacterium | reverse complement strand
GGGGACAGCTCGAAGTTGACAGTGAGCCAGAACCGGAAGGAAAGAGGATTCTTAAGTCAGCGGGACAAGCAGTCTGGGAAACCGCAAAGGATCTTCTGGTGAGGTACGCGGTTGGAATGTCGAAACCGGGGCCGTAGCCAGTTTCGCAAAGGATGCGGGCTGTGGGATCCGATCCTGACCGCCCGGCCCAACACGCAGCACTGCCCCCCCCGCCTCACAGGCCAGCCGGAGGCGATGTGTCAGGCTCGCCGCAATCCTCCTCACCCTCCTGCTCACTCCCGCCGCGCGCAAGGCCATCTTCAAACCCGGCTACGACCGCGCCTACGGAGCGCGCCCCCTGAAGCGCGCCATCCAGCGCCTCGTCCAGGACCCCCTCGCCATCAAAATCCTCGACGGCTCCGTCCTCCACGGCAACCACGTCACCGTCGACGCCGCCAAATCCGCCCTCACCTTCACCGTCACCGAACCCGCTCACGCCGTTCGCTAACCCTAAACCTGGGTGCCCCATTCATCGCGCTCTTGTCTCACGCGATGGGTGGGGCTTTTGTCTTTCGGAAGGGAGCGCAGGGCTTCAGCCCTGCGAATACTCGCCCCATCGAAGAAAGGGCTTTAGCCCTGGGCCGTACCCCACCTTCTCGCTTGTCATTCTGAGCGAAGCGAAGAATCCCCGCATTTAGCGCTTGCTGTTGCCTGTTCTCTTCCCCCCACCCGCCGTCATCCCGACCGAAGCCGCTCACAGTCTCATCGTGAGCGGCGCAGTGGAGGGACCCCGCATTTCGCTTTTGCACTTGCAGTTGTCTGTCCTTTTGTTTGTCATTCCCGAAGGGAATCTGCTTCCACACTCTGTCTCACCAGTGGAGTTCGATCGAGGCGGTTGGCGCAATGACCCGAATGATCACTTCTGTTGCTGTTGAGCTGAGTTGATAGCGTCCATGATCCGCTTCCGTCCCTCCGGCGTTATATCGTCGGGGAATGAGCCCCAATACATTTGGCCACCTTTGTCGAAAGCCGCCATTGTCGTATCGGTGATAATCGCTCTCGGTGTGGCGTTTCCGTCGGCTATGGATAGACCGGAACCCTTTGGTGTGGTGCCTAAATTTACGCGATCTTTACCCGCAAGATCCCGAATCGCCATTGAGGTTCCACCAACGCCATCTGAGAGGATAAAAGTCTCTTGTGGCAGGCCTTCTCTGACAGTTGCAAATGCAGCCTCTCCACTGCTTTCGACCATGAGAAATGTGCGCTGATGGCCATTCGCATCAGATAAGCTGATGCCATTGCCTTCACCGCCGGAGGCGATCATGATTCCACGTGTGCCGTTTGAGTTTAGAAACTGAAGCGCGGCCGATTTGTTATTTGCCGACAATTCTGCGCGCTCGTGGCCGTCAGGATCTAACAAGACAAACTTCTCAGCCGTGACGATCTTAGGTGGAGGAGCCGCCGCGCCGAGGATGATAGTTGCGGCTGCTATGGTCGTTAATGCCAAGATTCCGACCTTAAGTTTCCGATTGGATTTCTCAAGGCGCGATAGACGTTCCTCAGCCGTTGCGGTCATGGGTTCTAGCCCTCAGTGTGAAACATGAATCAAGGTTCTAATACTAAGCTGGTTGTCCGCGGTTTTCCGGATACACGCGGCGAATCAACTGTTTCTTGCAGGTTGGGCATACGGTTGCGTCGACGGAGACATTTGTGCCGCAGTTCTCGCAGATGGCCAGCGGCTTGGTATCCGGCTGAATAGAGTCTGGATTTAAGAATGCGCTCATGAAGAATATGTCGCACGCTCTCTTGCGTTTGTCAAACACGGTGGACGTCCGGGTGACCCGCGCGCCCTCAAATTTGCTCTTGCCATTGGGTAACATTTACGTTACCATTATCTCCATGATCGAGGTGCGGGAGTACGTCGACGCGCGCGGCCATTCTCCCTATCGGGATTGGATCGTTCAGCTCGATACCACCGCACGTGTCCGCATCATTACCGCCGTACTTCGCCTGGAGCAGGGCAATTTTTCAGCCGCCAAGGGCGTGGGATCCGGAGTCTCCGAGCTGCGTCTGGACTTCGGCCCCGGCTATCGCGTTTACTTCGCCAAGGACGGTGAACAACTGGTCATTCTGTTCGGCGGTGGCAGCAAGCGGCGACAGCAGGCAGACATCAAAGCAGCCCATGCGCTATGGGCCGAGTACAAGAAGAGAAAGCGGGAGAACGAGTTCAAGATGAGAAAGCAGGAGAAATAGATGCCCCTCACACGGAGCTTCAGAGAAACGATCAAGGAACAACTCGCCGACCCCACCTTTCGCCGTGAGTTTCTGCGCGAGGCGGTCGGCAACATGGTGGCCGGGGACCTCGACACCGCCAAATCCGTCCTGCGCGAATACATCAACGGCACGCTCGGCTTCGTCGCGCTCGGCCGCGCGCTCTCCAAATCGCCCAAGAGCCTGATGCGCATGCTCAGCCCCGACGGCAATCCGCAGGCGCGCAACCTCTTCGAGATGGTCGCCTACCTCCAGAAGCTCGAAGGCACCACCCTCGAAGTCCGCGCCGCCGCTGCCTAATCTACCTGGCCGGGTGCCCCATTCATCGCGTTCTTGCGCATCGCCATTTAGAATTCCCCCATGCCGCAAACCACCGAATACCGGGAGCCGCGCTGGCACTCGATGGTCGCGATCCTTGCCGTGGGCGGCCTGCGCCTCGCTCTTCCCCGCGAGCTGGCGGTCGGGCCCGATTGGCTCTTTCTCATCGTGGTCGGCGCGCTGGTTGCCTTATGCCTGCTGGCGGCGCAGCTCGATAAGCACAAGCTGGCTACCTTCTTCGGCTACCTGGTCGTCGCAGTCGTCACGGCCGACATGACGTGGTCGCTCTGCCTGCTGGTGGCGGCGCTGCCCCAGCACAAGGAGAGTTCACTCGCGCTGCTGCAATCCGCCTGCGAGCTCTGGATCACCAACATCCTTGTCTTCGCCTCGTGGTACTGGCGGCTGGACGCCGGCGGCCCGTACGCCCGCGAGCAGCGCGGCGAGCACACCGACGGCGCGTTCCTTTTCCCGCAGATGACGCTGAACCAGGAAACCCAGGTCGCCATGGGCGAAGACCAATGGAACCCCGGCTTCATCGACTACCTGTTTCTCGCCTTCAACACCAGCACCGCGTTTTCACCCACCGACAGCCCCGTCCTCAGCCGCTGGGCCAAGGTATTGATGATGATCCAGTCGCTCATCTCACTGGCCACGGTAGTGCTGCTGGCCGCGCGCGCAGTCAACATCCTCTAGCTTGACGTGCAGCGCAATTCCAGTTTCACCAGCAACCGCACCCGTCATCCCCGGAAATGGGGCTTCAGATAAGTATCGATCGCCAGCTTGATCGACTCCTTGTCCTTGTCTGTGAGAGGTGCGCCGCCTCTGCCGCCGCCTCCGCCTGCTGCGCCACCACCTGCTGCGCCACCACCGCGTCTACCGCCTCCGCCAGCTCCGCCACCTGCAGCGGCTCCCGCGCCGGCACCCGCAGCAGTTCCGCCGGCCGCACCTGCTCCGCCGCCGGCTCCCTGCCGTGCTTCGGGCTCCATGGGCTGTGGCCTCGACTTCGTTCCCTCCGGGAACACGCCTCGCGCCTCCATCATGTACCCACTCGCGCCGGTTACGGTGGATGCAAATGTCTGCACCAGCGCGAACATATCGAAGGCCGCGCTCTTCTTGCCCGCCCAGTACAGTTCCATCACCTGCTGTAGCAGCTCCGCATATTGCGGAGTCGGGCACAGTCCTACAATACCCAGCGGCAGCGATGTCCACAGATTGTTGCCAGTTCCGCCGCCCGCAGCCCAAACCGCCAGCTTGTCATCGGTACGCTGGATCAATTCCGTCGCGCGCGCCAGCGTATCACCGACTTCGTCCTTGGTCGCCTTCATGGTTGGGATCTGTTGAAACATCTGGATCATAAGGTCCACGCTCACCGTTCCGCGTGTCTGAACTATCAGCGGCAGGTCCGTGGCCGCGCCGATGGCTTTGTAATAGTCGAGGATCTCCTGATCGGTCCTGTTCCATCCATTGTTCAGCGGTATCGCGCCGACTGCATCCGCGCCGTGGGCGGCGGCGTGCTTGGCGTAGCGTACTGCGGTGGGAGTGTCCCACGCCATGTTTTGCACCTCGATCACAATGGCCGACTTGCCGCCTTTGCCCGCTGCCAGTATCGCCTCCGCGCCTTCAATACGCTCCGTGTCGGACAGAGTCGACCAGCTACCGGCAAACGCCGGCCAGATCATCCCGGCAACGCGACCCTTGTTGAGCCACTTCACCTCCGCCGCCAGCGCGTCCGTGTTCAGCTTGTCGTCCGGGGTGAACGGCGTCTCCATAATCGGATACAGCCCGCGAAGCGGTTTGCCGCTCGGCGTCTTCAGGTCTGCGCCATGCACATCCGCAGACTGCGCCTCTGCCATCATCTGCGGCAGGGCCGCAGCCAGTCCCAGCATCCCTACATTCTGCAGAAAGCTCCGTCTGTCCAAGCGGTTCACGGCGGTAATGTCGTCCATTGTGAGTGTCTCCTGCCTGATTTTAGATTGGTCGCGCATGGCCGAAATCGGCGGCAGATTCGCAGCAACGAATATTTCAAAGCGCTGCCAAACACTGTCGCCCGCTACGAGTTCGAGATTATACCCGATCTTTAATACACCTGATGCGGCTCACCTGGCGAGTTGAAAGTCGCAGGGTGTCCATTCCTCATGTGCACTGGAACCAGCGGCCTCGCGTATCACAGATCGGTGATGCGGCTCAGCTCCTTCGCTGGAATCAGCAAATTCAACGCCTGCGGCTCCACTTCGATCCGCACCGGCAACGTACCCAGCAGCTCTCCGTCCGCCTCCACAAACAGTTGCTCCGCCGAGCCCTCCCGTTTGCGGCACTCCACCGTAACGCATTTCACCAACTCAATCGTGTGCGAGTAGCTATGCCGTCCGAACAGTACGGCGATCAAAAATCGCAGATACCGAACCCGGCTGAATGTCTTGAAAGCAATCACCCGCAGCTTGCCATTGCTGATGGAGGCGCCGGGAGCGAGGTTCCCGACCAGCCCTCCAAAGTTGCTGATGCGCACCGCCAGCAGTTGGGACGCCTCCACCTCCCGCGGCGTCTCGCGTCCGCTCTCCATCAACGACGCGGTAAACATGGGAAACTTGTAGGTCGCCCACAGGCGAAACGCCTCCACCAGGTACACCACATAGCCGAACCGCTGCTTTAGCCGCGAATCCAGCCGCGAAAAAAAGAATGCGTCCGCGCCCACGCCCGCCGCCACGATGAAGTAACGCGAGCGCTCACCGCCCTCCACGCTTTGATAGAACAAATGCCCCACCGAGATCCGCACCGGCGTTGCGTCCAGCAGTATCTTCACCGCCTTCACCGGCGAAGCTGGCAGCCCCAGGTCCGCCGCCAGCGCATTGGCAGTACCCATCGGAATCACACCCAGCGCCGCCGTCCCTCCCACCAGGCGCTGCAACACCTCATGCACAGTTCCATCACCGCCGCACGCAAGCACCGTGTCACACCCGCCGCGCACAGCCTCCTGCGCCTGTCTTCCGGCGCTCTCAGGCGATTCGGTCGCAATCACTCTGACCTCAATCCCCGCCCTCAGCAACACTGCCGCCACATCTGCGATCTGCGCCGCGCGCCCTTCCGGATGCTGGCCGCTCATTGGGTTGAATATCAGCGCAACACGACGCATCGTGTGGTACCCCGTTCTAGTGGGTCTATCCGCAACAGTAGAGTCCGATTCATTCTTACATGATGTTGCTGTCTTGAATGTTAAGTTCGAGCCACAGGCGATACCTCGTCCTATCCTCCCATCGCGCTACGCGCGACCGCCTTCCCACGTCACGCGCGTAACAACCATTCCTTGCCCCAACCACCTCGCTCCACTAAGCTAGTCTCATGTACGAAGACTTCACCGTCACCGACCGCTGGACCAGCCAGCCGCTGCATTGTCTCTGGAAAGGCACCATCGTCGCCATCGCAACGCGCCACGCCGACGCTACGGACATACGCTTTGCCGTCAACGGGCGACCCGTCTGGATCGCTCTGCCCAACCTCGCATGGGTCGAGCAGAAGCGCCGCACCGGCAACGTCATCACAGACGCGCTCGCAGCTCAGCTTGCCGGTCGTTACCTCAAGCATGCCATCGAGTCCGGATACGACAACGGCCGCGAGATGTACACCATGACCGTCGAAGAAGTCCTCGAGTACGCCGACGCAGTCGTCCGCGAGGCGGGCAGAACCACCAGGCTTCCCAGTCTGCCAGTCATCCACGAGAATGTGCCGCCCGAGAAGGAACTCGGCATCCGCCTTCCCGGCGAACCAGCCGCATAAATCTGGCCCGTCGAACCGGTCCACGGAGTTCCCGTCAATGTTTACCCGCCGCCGATTTCTTCTCACCCTTCCCGCGCTGGCCGCCGCGCCGCGCCTCGTGCCGGCCCAAACTCTCCACTTGCCCCTCCGCAGGAAGCCTCTGCCCCAGCAGCCCCTCTTCGTCTACTTCGGCACCGATACAGCAAAGGGGATCAGTAAGGGCATCTATCTCTCCCGCTTTGATTCCAGCTCCGGCCACTTGACGACTCCGGTTCTTGCAGCTGCAACCCTCCGCCCGTCCTACCTCGCGCTTGCCACCAACCCCAGCGGTCAGCGTCGCATCTATGCCGTCAACGCTGTCCCCGACGCCTCCGCAACAGTCACCAGCTACGTTGCGGATGCAGCTTTCGGCGCGCTCCACCCTTTCAACCAGGTCACCTCCGCAGGCGCAGGCCCCTGTTACATCTCGCTCGACGCCACCGGCCAAACCGCCTACGTCGCAAACTACTTCGGCTCCTCCATCGCTAGCTACCACGTCCTGCCGTCCGGCGCGCTCTCCGATCCCATCGAGCGCATCGACTTCAAGGACCGCCGCTTCGGCCATCGTGGCCCCAACGCCGCCCGCCAGGACATCCCCCATCCCCACTCCGTCCACCTCTCGCCCGACAACCGTTTCCTGCTTGTCAACGATCTTGGTTCCGACGCCATCAGCGTCTTCCCTGTCGAACCAGGCGCCCGCCTCGGCCAACCCGCGCTCTTCACCAACGACCGCCCCGGCTGCGGCCCGCGCCACATCGCCTTCCACCCCAACAGCCGCTGGGTCTACTCCATCAACGAGATCGACTCCACCATCGACCGCTTCCTCTGGACCACCACCAGTTCACGCACAGACCCCCAGGGCTTGCTGGTCAATACCGGTTCGCCTGTCAAGACCATCGCCCGCGGCTTTCCCGTCGCCAACAACACCGCCGCCGAGGTCGCCATCTCGCTCGATGGCAACTTCCTCTACGCCTCCAACCGCGGCGAGGACACGCTGGTCGTCTTCAGCATCGCCCCCGCCGACGGCGCCCTCACCCTCGTCCAGCGCATCTCCTGCGGCGGCAAAACCCCGCGCCACTTCACCCTCGATCCCTCCGAACGCTGGCTCCTCTGCGGCAATCAGGACTCCGCCACCGTCACCGTCTTCCGCCGCGACAATGCCTCCGGCCGTCTCGCCGGCCCCACCCAGTCCCTCCCCCTCGACTCCGTCCTCTTCTCCCTCTTCGCCTAGCGCCTATGAATCGGGTGCCCCACATCTCGATTCTGAGATGCGGGTTTCATTCAAACGTGTCATCCCCGGATTGGAGGATGTTCCATAGCCGGCGGGTAAGTTATTGCGTCGCTGCTGGCACTGCGGCTGGCGCAGCAGCAGCCGGTGTCAAATGTCCGAGTGTGACATGCACTGTGTCGCCCTGTACTACGCGGCCGCCGGCCTGTGGAGTCTGAGCGATGACGATGCCCGAGGAACGAACCACCGCAACGGGTGGGGTAGCTGCGGGCGCCGAGCTTGGATTGGAGGTTGCGGCAGGCGTCGCAACAGGCATCGCAGTAGGATTCGTAGCAGGAGTCGCAGCAGGTGTTACGGCAGGTGGTGCGCTCTGTGTCGCTATAACCATATGTAACCCCATGCTGGCGGCGCGCGCGCTGGCGGCGGAGGTACTCAGCCCCACCAGCAACGGCATCGCGTACGCCGGAGCTGGCACACTGCCGGGAAGGGGATCGCTCACCAGCAGACTGACGCGCGGCCCATCCACTCCGCCGCTGTTGGCGGGCGGCGTCTGGGTCAGCACAACGTCGGGATCACCACCAAGGGCCAGATGCGCCACCGCTCCCAGCTCAAGCGACAGGCGCCGTATGCCGATGGTCGCGGCACGCTCCGTCTCCCCCGTCAGATCGGGAATCTCCACCCGCTGCGCCCCCAGCGACTCGGTAATACGCAGCGGCCAATCGCGCCGCACCCGCGAACCTGCAGCAGGGTCCTGCGCCAGTATCCGTCCGGCAGGAACGTCGGCAGAGTAGAACCTGTTCTCCAAATTGAGTGCGAGTCCCTGGCGCCTGGCCATGCTGTTAGCGTCGGCCACGGTCAGTCCGCTCAGATTCGGCACCACCGCCTCGCGTCCATGGATCGCCAGACGCATCGCAATGAACGCCGAGATCAGCGCGACAGCTATCAAAGCCAACGCGCCTAGAACGAGGGTGAAAAATCGTTTCATCGTCAGAAAGGCCCGCCTCCGTACTCAACTCCTGATGGCTTCTCCGGGGCTCACTCATTCTACCGTGTCGGTCAGGTCTTCCCCCGCGTGCGCCTCTGAGCGATCTTTCACAGACGTCGTATTTCACAGTCGTCCTGTCCCTGCGTTATGCTGTCGATCTATGAACCGTCTCTTACTCGCCGCCTCCCTTCTACTCGCCATTCCTCTCGCCGCGCAGACTCCAGCAGCCGCCGCACCCCAGACGCCGACCCAGACACGGACCCAGACGCCGGCTACTCAGCCGAGGCCTGCCAGGAGCACGCCGCCACCAGCCGGCTTCGCACAATCCATCGTGCTGTGGCCTGGCGGAGCGCCGGGAGCGAAAGGCACGAACGAGGGCGATGTCCCCAAGCTCTTTACTTATCCGGCTGTGGGCAGCGGGCCGCACAGCGCGGTGATCGTAATGCCCGGTGGCGGCTTTACCAGCCTGAAGATGGAGCAGGAGGGAGCCGATGAGGCGCGCTGGCTGGCCGCGCGCGGTGTTGCCGCCTTCGTGCTGGAGTACAGGCTCTCGCCCGCGTACGGCTATCCCGCGCCCATGCTGGATGCGTCGCGGGCGGTGCGCTATGTCCGCGCGCACGCCGATGAGTTGGGAGTTGACCCAACAAAGCTGGGCGTCTGGGGGTTCTCCGCGGGCGGAATTCTTGTTGGCTATCTCTCCACCATCCACACAGCGGGCGATGCGGCCGCAAAGGACCCTATCGACAGGGCGAGTGACCGGCCGGACTTTGAAATCGTCTCCTACGGGCGGCTGGACATGAGCGTGCCATTGACCAATGGAAGCCTGCCCAAGGAGTCCATCCTCGGCCCGCAGCCGACGCAGGCGGCGATCGATTCGATCGACCCGATTAAGCATGCGAGTGCGGATACAAGCCCGTCGTTCCTCTACTCGACGAGCGGCGACATGAGCGTCGACTCGCGCAATGCGGCGGATTTTTATGCTGCGCTGAAGAAGCTTGGCGTGCCTGCGGAGTTGCACATCTTTGAGCTCGGGCCACACGGTACGCACATGGGAGTCGACCAACCCCCGGCAATGCGTGAACTCACCGTCTTCCCCACGCTGCTCGCCAACTGGCTGCAATTGCACGGCTGGATGGCGCCACAGCCACAGTAGCCCATAGCCGCAGTCAATCCGCCCTCCAACGATGTGGGAAATGTTCGGGTCGAAAGCATGGCATTATGTCTATTTTTTCGCCCAAAGTGCAGCCCTGCGTGCCTTCTCTCACCCACTTCACCTTCTAATACAACTGTTTAGAAGGCCATCTGAAGCGCCGGCAACTTATCCACAGAATTATTTAGTTTTGCACTTGCGTGCACAGGCGCGCCACTCATACTGTCTCTTCAACTGATGACCGAGCAGCGAGTCGGTGTTGAGTTTGAAGGCAGGGCTGGAAGGTTTGGCAGGCGGCGAAAGTCGAAGGTCAAACCGGAAGGTAGCCGAAGGGTTGATCGAAGACGCAAGTCCAAGATTGGCAGGTAGGCAATGCCACAGGGCACAACATTCGATGAGAGTCGGAGGTTGGATTCAAGGGCAGAGCCAGAAGGCTGGCAGTCGGCGAAAGTCGGAGGCTAGACAGAAGGCGAAGCTGGAAGGTTGGCAGTCGGCGAAAGCCGGAGGCTGACAGGAAAGCACAGCCGGAGAGTTGACCAGAGGCGCAAGCCGATGGTTGGCACAACGGCTCAATCGGAGGGTCGGCCAAAGGCGCGAGTCGAAGGCAGGCACAACGGTTCAATCGGAGAATAGACCAGAGGCGCAAGTCGATGGTTGGAGCAACGGTTGGGCTGGAAGAGTGATCGAAGGCGCAAGCCCGAGAGAGGTCGGAAGATTGAGCTGGAAGAACGATGGAAGGCGCAAGCCGGAAATTGATCGGAAGGCAGAGTTCTTGAATGCAGCACCCGATGAGAGTCGGAGGTTAGGTTTGAAGGCAGGGCTGGAAGGTTGATCGAAGGCGCAAGCTCGAGGTTGACTGGAAGGTCGAGCTGGAAGATGGGTCGAAGGCGCAAGCTGGAGGTTCATCGGAAGGCATGGCCGGTGGATTGGCAGGCGGCGACGGTCGCAGGCCGGTCGAAAGGCGGAGCCCGAAAGTCAGTCGGCGGCGCAAGCTGCGGGTTGACCGGAAGGTTGGGCCGGAGGGTTGGTCGAAGGCGCAAGCTGGAGAGCAACAGGATGGCTGGCCGTTGGATCTGACAGACGATTTCAGTCGGAGGTTGAGTTGGAAGGCGACGCAGGAAGGTTGGCAGACGACGCAAGTCGGAGGCTAGCCCGAAAGCGAGGCCGAAGGGATGATTCGCGGCGCAAGTCGCGGATAGGCCCAACGGTAGCCGGAAGGCGCAACACCCGATTAGAACTGCGAGTTCTTCATGATGAAACGCCAGAGATCCGACGGGGTCTCTGGCGTTTTCGTTTAACCTGTTCCCTTTTTACTTCACCGGGCCGAGGCGGTGCGTGTCCAGCGCGATGTCGTCGTAGTAGACGTCGAAGGGAACCGGCGCTGCTCCCCAGAGAAAAAATCCCACGGAAAAATTAGTAAAGCCGCCGACCAGATCGCTGGAAGGCCCGGCGGTCTTGTAAGTGAACGGAGTGTCCAGCACCAGTTCGCCATCGACCCAAACTGTAGCTCGGTCCGGCTGGTCGTTGAACTCCCACTCCATCAGAAACCAGCGGCCGATGGGGACGTCGCCGGCGGCGTGATAGTCCTCGCCCAGCGGACCCTGGATCGTGGTGTCGACGTAGGTGAGTTGAAACTTGTTATGCGCGGTCGCAACCTCTTCGTACTTGTACTTCGGGAATCCGGTGGTTCCAACGGTGAGAAAGATGGTGTGCCGGTCTGGCACGCCGGGCGAGATGTAGACGTAGGCTCGGCCAAACAGGTGATGGCGCAACGGCTCGGGCAGGTTCTTCGCCATCAGGTAGGCGTGCGTGCGCTGCGCGGGCGTGCGGACACGGACCAGCAGAGCGTACTTGCCATGTGCCGCCTTGTCCGATTGCACAGTGAGGACGGAGTCACCAGTGACGTCCTGGGTCCAGAGATTTTTGTCGATCGCGCCCGATTCAAAGTCTTCGGAGAAGAGCGGCTTGGACTGGGCGGATTGCCGCGCGGGCTGCTGGGCCGCAGGGCCAACAGAGCATGCGAAAGCAAGCATCATGGCCAACAGAATCGGTTTACTCAGGCTGGCTAGTTTCATGGGGGAAGCATACGCCATGCCGGGTTTGCAAGCATACGCCATGCCGGGTTAGCCGGGAAAGCATCGCCGCGCGAGATCGATAGAGCGCACCGGAAATCTATACTTATCGTCGATACCCCACCCCCCCCTCCCAGGGGTATCCTGGGCGTAAGTTGAATTAATGGTTCACTTACAGGGAGTACACCTCTGTAAAAATTCCCTATCATTAGGGTTACAGCTAAAATCAGAGAAACAAATGGGTTATCGATACCGTTGTCAGCAAAGAAGAAAGGCCGGGGTGGATCGCCAAGCCTCTTTGATTTCTCTGCTACTTTAATTCTACCAAGCGGGGCATATCTACTATGCCAACTATTTTCGACTGATTATAGCGAATAACATGCTTGATTTGTTGAATTTATCGGATTGCCGCCGGATCGAGGGGCTTGACAAGGGTTGGGCTCAGCTGGCGCCTTCCCACCCATGCAATGAGACCGCATGAATGGGGCACCCGGACTTAGCGGGTCGCGGACTTGCGGGGACGGCCACCCAGGGCCCCGTTGGCGCGGGCGGCCTTTCGCTTGGCCAGGCTGCGCGCCTTGCCTCCCTCCGCACCCAGCCGCGCCGCCATCCACTTGCGCGAACCTGTCAGGCCGTCGAGGAGATTCGGAACATCGATGTCGGCGTCCACCTGAGGAAAGTACAGGCCGAAGCCGGATGGTGAAATTTCGATCTCGCTGAGTTGCGCTGGAGTAGCGTCCTCCAGACCCTGCACGTCGGACGGGTTGAACATCACCTCGACTTTGGTGTTGAGGCTGATGACAACCCTGTTGACCTTCTTGTTGTAGTACACGGCAACGGCCATGGGCGTGGTTGCCTGCTTCCTCTTGGCGCGGCGCGTGGCTGCGAGGAATTCCTTATGGCTTATGAGGTTCTTGCTTCCCATACATCTCCTCCCATGTTGTGCATAGCTGCGGAATATACGGCGCAAGGGCTCTTGCTATGCGATTGACTTCCGAATCGTTGAGCCTGTGCTGATCTCTCAGACTCGGAGGGCCGCCTGGGCAGTTCAGATAGAACAGTGCTTCCCCACCGTAACCAAA
>DATKGA010000162.1:0-2861 GCA_035510935.1 Acidobacteriaceae bacterium | reverse complement strand
GGGAGGCCCTCGACCTGTTGAAGGCTAAAACTAGCTGATCCAGAACAGTTTCAAGCCCGGTACCCCACCCTTCGCAGCTTTTCGCGGAAGGGCGGGAAACTGCAGTCTTTCGTCTCCGCCATTTTGCATAAAATAAACTTTCGCCGGCGCACAATAGCAATAGAGAGGAAAGTAAGTGTCTGGTTTATACCCGACAAACGTTAGGTCCCTATCGGGACTGCCCCGGCGCGAAAGGGGTGGTTTGCCCCAAGACCTTTTTGCCGGGGCAGTTACGGTAGGGTCGTTTGTACTGAGCCGCTGGCGTTTGCAGCGGACGCGGTGATCTACCTATGGGATTTCAATCGGTGCCAGATGGTCTTTTTGGGTGTTGGATCGGTGAGGTGAGACGAATTGAGCTGCGCGGATTCTGATCTCGGTTGAAGTGGAGACCGGGACGGCGCTTGCAGACGCGCTTCGCGAGGGTCGTGTCCGCAGTCAGAGCGCACGGCGGCTTTGCGTGCGCGAGCACGACAACGTGGAAGGTGGAAGACGACGCCGGGAGCGGTGAGTCTCTCATGAGCTGTCAACACTGCACCTCCTTGGCTCGGACGGAGTCAGGCATGGATGGAAGTAAAGCTGTCCGCGGGTGAGCCGTTCAACAACAAGCATGATGCCGGAGCACGCTGGACAGCGCAGGCTGGGTGGCTCGGGCGGATCGACGGATGCGGCCATGCCGAGCAGCGCACGGCAGCGTTCGAGGGCCGCACTGCGTCTGCGGTTGGCGAAGAGGCCGAAGTGGCGGATGCGGACCAGTCCTTTGGGCAGAACGTGCAGCAGAAAGCGGCGCAGGAACTCATGAGCGGAAACGGTCATGACCTTGTTCTTTCCGTCGTGGGCATAGTCTCTCCAGCGGAAGGAGACGCGATCGTTCTCGAAGGCCACGAGCCGATGGTTGGAGATAGCCACGCGGTGGGTGTAGCGGGCCAGATAGTTGAGAACATGCTCGGCGCCGCCGAAGGGCGGCTTGGCGTAGACCACCCAGTCCTGCCGGAAGAGTTGGCGCAGGAAGGTGGCGAAGCATCCGGGCGCGGCCAGATCGACGAGCGGGTCGTGAAACTGTAGCTTATCGTCCTCGAAGAGTTGCTTCAGTCCAGCGGCGAACTTGCCGCGGAAGACGCGGCTGAGCGCCTTGACGGGCAGAAAGAAACGGCGCGAGGAATCGATCCATCTGGAACCGTCGGGAGCGAGTCCGCCTGCGGGAACGATGTAGTGGACATGGGGATGATGCTCAAGGTTCTGTCCCCAGGTATGGAGTACGCCGAGGAATCCGATGTCCGCTCCCAGGTGCTTCGGATCGCGAGCCAGTTCGAGCATGGTCGCGGCGCTGGCGCGGTAGAGCAGATCGTAGAGCAGCTGCTTGTTCTGGAGAATCAGGGCGGAGAGCGAGTGCGGCAGGGTGAAAACGACGTGGAAGTACGGCACGGGCAACAGTTCAGCCGAACGCGCGGCCAGCCATTTTGCGCGCGCGTTCCCTTGGCACTTGGGGCAGTGCCGTGATCGGCATGAGTTGAATGAGACGACCTGATGGCCGCAGCGGACGCACTGATCGCGATGACCGCCCAGTGCCGCAGTGCGGCAGCGGACGATGGCATCGAGCACCTTGCGATGCGGCCATGCAAGGTGTGACTTGTGCTTGTCCCAGAAACTGTTGCCCGCTGCGCGGACGATGTCGGCCACCTCGAGGGTGGGCCGGCTCATCGCTTCATCAGCCTCCGGGAGCGCTTCACTTCGTCGGGCCTGGAAACCTCGATCGCTTCGAGCGGACTGGCAACCGCCTGTAGATGGCGGCGGGACAGATGCAGGTAGAGAGCGGTATCGCCGATCTTGGCATGGCCGAGCAATACCTGGATGGTGCGCAGGTCGGCGCCGGCTTCCAGCATGTGTGTCGCAAAGCTGTGGCGAAGCAAATGCGGCGCAACGCGCTTGCCGATACCTGCGCGCTTACCAGCCTCGTTTACGGCCTTCCACACAACCTTCGGAGTGATGGGCACATCTGCCCGCCAGTTGTTCACCGTACCTGGGAACAGATAGGTCTTGGGCTTCATCCAGCGCCAGTACTCACGCAGAGTATCCAACAGCTTGGGGCTCAATAGAACATCACGGTCCCGGCCGCCCTTGCCCTTATGGATACGAATGACCATGCGTTCGCTGTCGATATCGGAGACCTTGAGATGGCACAGTTCCGAGCAGCGGATGCCGGTTGAGTACAGTGTCATCACCATGGTGCGGCGCATCAGGTTCTCTGCTGAGTCAATCACCTGCTCGACCTCTTTTGGACTGAGGATGAGGGGCAATTGCCTGGGGCGCTTGGGAAATGGGATGTGCTCGGGAAGATACGGGCGGCGCAGCGTCTTGACGTAGAGAAAACGCAAAGCTGCGGTGCAACATGCAATCGTCCCTGCCTGGAGCTTGCGTTCTCGAAACAGATAGGCCTGATACTGCCGGATATGATCCGGTCCCAACCGGTCTGGCGAGCGGTGAAAGTACCTGGAAAAGTCTCCTACGGCGTGCAGGTAGGTGTAGATAGTGTTCTGTGAGTAGTTGCGACGCTGGAGCTCATCCAGCATCTTCTGCCGAAGATGGGTCACAAAAGCCTCCTTGTGACCCAAGCCTTACACGGCCTAAAAGGCGGGGGGACCAGCGATGCAGCAGCGTCCGCCGCGCCAGCGGCTTAGTACAAACGCCACTGCATGTCTTGGACCGGCCGATCCGGAATCAATTCGGCCGGCCTCCTACCCCACCGTGAGCACCAGCTTGCCGAAGTGCGTCGCATCTTCCATGCGGATCATCGCCTCGCGCGCCTGCGACCAATGGAAGTTCTC
>DATKGA010000161.1:0-19136 GCA_035510935.1 Acidobacteriaceae bacterium | reverse complement strand
GAAAAAAGCCACTCGGAGGAATTGCCCCCGGGGTATACCTACTCTGGTTCTGCTGTAGCCGGGCGCAGGCTGACTGGTTTACCGTAGGGTCATGTCGATCTCACGATCCGGCTTGGCGCTGCTTGCGGTATGGCTGGTAGCGACTGGCACACCGACGCAGCGCGAGGCCCGGGGCCAGACCCCGGCTGCACAGACACGACAAGCGCCAGCGGTCAGCAATACGACCGCGGCAACCAATCTGCCTGCACAGACGCTGAAACTGATCCCGATACCGCGCGAGGTGAGCGCCGGAGCGGTGCAGTCGCTGGTAGGCGGCCTGCAGATCAACTGCGCGGCCCCCTGCGCGGCCGAGGACCAGTTTGCCATCGAGGACCTGAAGGCGTACCTCGCCTCACTCGGAGTCGCGGTCAATTCCACCTCCGCCGTCAATATTCTGGTGGCGCGCTATGGCTCACCGCTGGCGAATTCGATCTATAACGACTCGGCGGCGAAAGCAGGCGGCAACACGACAGAGGAGATGCCCGCGGAGATGAAGCCGGAGGGTTACGCAATGCACCCCGACGGCAAGGGACTGGCGCTGACCGCGGCCAGCGATGCGGGCATTTTCTATGCACTGCAGACAGTGAAGCAGCTCGTTACCGGCTCCGGCGCCAATGCCGTCCTGCACACCGCGACCATCCGCGATTGGCCGGCGATGAAATACCGCGGACTGGACGACGACCTCTCGCGCGGTCCGGTAACCACGCTGGAGTTCGAGAAGAAGCTGATTCGCACGATCGCGGCTTACAAGATCAACCTCTACTCGCCGTACTTCGAGCATACGGCGACATATGCCGCGAACCCGTTGATCGCCCCGCCCGGCGGCGGCGTCAGTGCGGCGGATGCGGCTGCTCTGGTGGCCTACGCGCGCCTCTATCACGTGACGGTGGTCCCGGAGCAGGAGGCCTTCGGCCATCTGCACAACGCGCTCCTATGGGAGCAGTACCAGCCGCTGGCGGAGACGCCGCACGGAGCCGTTCTCGCTCCCGGACAGCCCGGATCGATCGCGCTGATCAAGCAGGAGTTCAGCGAGCTTGCGGCGGAGTATCCCGGCCCGTTCCTGCACATCGGCGCGGATGAGACGGTGGACCTCGGCGTGGGCCAGACCAAGGCCGACGTGGACGCGCGCGGGCTTGCGCCGGTCTATCTGGACTTTATGCAGCGGGTTGTGACCGCGCTCGCGCCGCTGCAGCGCAGGCTGCTCTTCTGGGGCGACATTGCACAGGACTCGCCAGCGCTGTTGAAGACCCTGCCGCAGAGCTTCAAGGATTCTACGATTGCGATTGCCTGGGGCTATAACCCGGAGCCGCGTGGCTTCGCCAGTCTACTGACGCCTTTTACCAATGCGGGATTCGAGACCTGGGTCTCGCCCAGCGTACACAACTTCCGCGTGGTATACCCGGACAACAACATGGCGTTGCCGAACATTCAGCAGTTCACGCGTGACGGGCAGCGACTGGGGTCGACCGGCCAGTTGAATACCATCTGGAACGATGATGGCGAGGGGCTCATCAATCAGGACTGGTACGGCATCCTCTTCGGCGCGGCGGCGGCGTGGCAGCCGGGCGAGTCGTCGATTGAGGCGTTCGAGCAGAGCTACGCGCAGGTGTTCCATGGCGACGCATCGGGCGCGCTGAACCAGGCGCAACTGGAGTTGATGGCAGCGCACAATGTGCTGAAGGATCAAGCTCAGGTGGGCGATGCCACCAACAATATCTTCTGGCTCGATCCGTGGTCGAAGGACGGCCAGAAGATTGCCGCGCAGGTGCGGCCGTACACACACGACCTGCGCCTGCACGCGGAGGCAGCGCTGACACTGATCGCACAAGCCCGCGCGGTGGCCGGGCCGAATCCGGCGAGCACTCAGATTGTCCAGTCGGGTATCGGATCGACTTCGACGCTGTACGACGCTGCTAAGTATGGTGCGGCGTCCAGCAACCTGCGCGAACCGGACGCAATCGACGCCATGGAGCTCGGCGCGCGGCGGATGGACTTTATCGGGCTGAAGTTCCAACTCGCGGACGAGATGGCCGCGGCGTATGCGCGCGCGGTCGCCGACTCCAACAGCACGGACCGCAAGCTGCGTTCCAGCGTCAACCGTGAACTCTCCGACATGAATAGCGTTGGGTACACCGGCCGGATCGAGGACATTCGCAACGGCTACACCCTCATCCGCGACTTGTTTGAATCTGCGTGGCTGCGGTCCAACCGGCCCTACTCGCTGCGCAACGTCCTCGAGCAGTACGACTACGCTACCCAGATATGGCTGGCGCGCGCGGACAAACTCCACAGCGCGCAGCGCCAGTGGACCGACTTGAAGACGCTGCCACCCGCGGAGGAACTGGGCATTCCACCCACGCCTGTTCTGCCTGCAACTCCAGGAAGTGCGCCGCCAGCAGCCACGGGGGCTGCTCGATGAAGACAGCTCTGATCACGGCTGGGCAACTGATTACGGCTGATGGAATCCTCGAATATCCGCGCATCGTAATCCAGGCGGACGGGGGCATTGCGAGCATCGAAGCCGGCGAGCCCAACAACGAAGCGACTACTCTGACGCCAGCCTTCTTCGACATCCATGTGCATGGCGCGGCGGGGCACGATGCGATGGAGGGATCGGGAGAGGCCCTCGGCAGCATCGGCAGATTTCTTGCCGGCAAAGGAATCGCGCACTTCCTTGCGACCACCGTGACCGCGTCGATCGAGCGAACGCTGCGCGCGCTGGATGGCATTGCCGATGCAATCGACGCCGCGAAGAAGAACAATGCAGCGCTGGCAGCACAGCCGGTGGGGATTCATCTTGAAGGACCGTTTCTCTCCCATGCCAAGCGCGGAGTGCATCCCGCGGCGGAGCTTCAGCCGCCCTCGGTCGAACTGTTCCAGCGGTTCCAGCAGGCAGCGCGCGGGCACATTCGCCTGATGACGATTGCGCCGGAGACGCCGGGCGCACTGGATCTGATTGCACACGCGACGCAATCCGGCACGCGTGTCAGCGTTGGCCACTCCGACGCGACCGCGGAGGAGACGCGCGCGGCCATACGATCTGGGGCAGCCAGCGCGACGCACACCTTCAACGCCATGCGACGGATGGACCATCGCGAGCCAGGAATCGCCGGGGTCGTCCTGGACGCGGAATCGCTCTACGCGGAGCTGATCTGCGACGGAATCCACGTGGCGCCAGAGTTTGTGCGGCTGTGGATGCGAGCTAAGACAGAAGAACGAGCGATCCTGGTGACCGACGGCATCTCCGCCACCGGAATGCCCGATGCAACGTACCTGCTGGGCGAGTTGGAAGTGACGGTGAAGGACGGTCGCTGCCTGCTGACCAGCGACCTCGCCAACGGGGTGCAGACGCTGGCTGGATCGGTGCTGACGATGGACCGCGCGGTGGCGAACCTGCGGAGCTTTACCGGCGCCAGCCTGGCGACGGCGGTGCGCGTGGCCAGCCGCAATCCGGCAAAAATGCTGGGGATGGACGGCCTCGGCGAGATTGCCGTGGGTGGTCCAGCAAACTTCAACCTGTACTCGGCGACGGGCAGGCTGCAGCAGACGATCCTGCTAGGCGAAGCCGTTGTAGCTCCGTAGTGGCGTGGTGCGCAGACGCTGGCACCCACTCCGTACACCACCAAGCGGCCATTCCATAAAACCACCACTTAAATGGGATAGAGGTCGCGCCCACTGCATGGGAGTATCGAAGGAGAACTTCAGGCGGGAGAACGTCCTGGCCGTGCAGATTGCTCCACTTCAGTCCTTTTGATTCCTGATCGAGATTTCGGCTTGCCGCGTCGCCGGAAGCCGGATGGATCGCTCCTGCCGTTTGGTTGATGTCGAAGAAATCAAACGATGATGAGTTGGACAACCCATTCCGCATCCAAACGAGGGTCCTTGAGCTGTGTGGTTTCTGCCCCACTGGGTTGCAAATTTTACCCGCGGATTCACACGAGCTCGGCTCTGATGCTTCTGATTGGCCTTCTGTACTGCGCCACGGCAGCAGCGCAGACAACGACCAGTCTGGCAGTCTCCAGTAACCTGATCCCGGTTGGGTCGAGCGAGATGCTGACGGCTTCCGTCTTCGCGGGAACCATACCGGTGCCGGCCGGAAGCGTGGAGTTCCTCGACAACCTGGCATCGCCGGGCGGGACCGTTCTGGGCATGACCACTCTCAATCGCAGAGGATCTGCGGTGTTGACGGTCACGAACCTGAGCGTTGGTCTGCATGAAATCACCGCAACTTATAGTGGATACGGTATTTATACGCAGACCAGCGGGCTGGCACCCAGTGTCAGCGCGTATCAGTTGGTGACGGTGTCCGACACTTCCCTGCTTCCGACAACAACGGCGATCAACTCCACAGGGGTTGCAGGCAACTACTCCCTGACAGGGACCGTGACGTCACTTGGCTCTGTGCTGCCCACAGGCAGCGTCTCGTTTGTGGACGCCTCCAACGGCGACGCGTCACTGGCCACGCAGGTTCTCGATCCAAGCACCGTGAGCTACGGAATCGCACCCTTTTCCACACCCGCGGCCGGACTCGGCCAAACCTCCGTTGCGGTTGGCGACTTCAATAGCGATGGGCATCTGGATCTGGCCGTGGCAGACAGCAGCACCGGTGTTGTGTCGATCCTGTTGGGCGATGGCGCAGGAAACTTCACCCCCGCTGCAACTCCCACCGTTGCCGTCGGACATAATCCGAGCTGCATCGTGGTGGCCGATCTCAACGGCGATGGCAACCTCGACCTGGCAGCCGCCAACTTCGACGATGGAACCGTTACCATCCTGCTGGGCGATGGGTTGGGGAAGTTCATCCCCGCTGCATCGTCGCCCTTTATCGTTGGAGCCGGTCCGGCTTCGATTGCCGTGGGTGACTTCAACGGCGACCAGCGTCCGGACCTGGCCGTGGTCAACTCCGCCGACAACACCGTGGCGATCCTGCTGGGTGATGGCACGGGGAACTTCACCGCCTCCGTATCGTCCCCGGTTTCGGTTGGAGTCAAACCGTATTCACTAGTGGCGGGAGACTTCCTGGACAATGGAATCCTGGACCTGGCCGTGGCCAACCGATGTGGCCAGGACCCGTCTTGTTCCTCAGCCGGCAGCGTGTCCATCCTGCTGGGTACGGGAGCGGGAAGCTTCACCACAGCCGCAAGCTCGCCGGTGACTGTTGGGTACTCTCCTGACTCGGTTGCGGCAGGGGACTATAACGGCGATGGAAAGCTGGACCTGGCCGTGGTCAACCAGTGCGGCAGCGACCCAACCTGTTCATCTCCCGGAACCGTATCGGTGCTGAAGGGCGATGGAGCGGGAGACTTCACTGCATTCGCAAACTCGCCAGTTACCGTTGGAGAGGCTCCCGACTACATTGCAGCAGGCGGCTTCAGCGGCGATGGAAACCTCGACCTGACCGTGGCCAACTACAGCGACAGTACGCTGTCGGCGCTGAAGGGCGATGGAGCGGGAAACTTCACCCTCGCCACAACGTCCCCCATTGCGGTTGGAGTCAATCCGCGGTCGATTGCGGTGGGTGATTTTAACGGCGATGGGAATCCCGACCTGGCCACGGCCAACTTCGGCGACACCACAGCCACGGTGCTGCATGCACAGTGGACCCAAAGCGCCACAGCGCCGGTAACCTTTACCACTTCGGCGTCGCATAATGTTCTGGCCGTCTATGGGGGAGATGCAAACTACGCACCCAGCCAGTCGACCGCAATTAATTTGCTGGGAGCGTTGCAAACCATGCTGGTTTGGACGCCTCCGTATGCGATCATCCAGGGCACCTCGTTGAGCCCCTGGCTGAATGCGACGACCAGCTACAACGGCGCGCCGGTGGCCAGTGCCTGTGCCTACTCCGCAACGCCGAACGGCGGAAGCGCTTCCGCGATCAATGGCTCAACCCTGCTTGGGGTGGGATCGTACACGCTGGATGTTACCTGCACGGGGAGCTACCCCACTGCAACAGGCTCAGATCCGCTCGGGGTCTACGCAACCGGAGATGTGTTGACGGTCCTGGCCAATAACGCACAGGAAGGCACTGTGACTCCGGCCGGGTCCGGGGTTTATGCCCCCACGGTACAGGTGCCGATCACCGCAACACCCAACCACAGCTACGCCTTCCTGGGCTGGGTTGCGAATCCGGACATCAACAATACCGGCAGCCCCAACACCTATGTCACGATGAACGGGGATGAGACAGTGACGGCGCAGTTCGGATTGATTCCATCGTTCGTGGTGAACACGGCGCTGGACGACGCATCGACTCCTGCGTCCACAAACTGCCCGGCAAACCCGTCTGGCTCGGGCAGCGGCCCCTGCACACTGCGCGACGCTCTGCTTGCGTCCGCGGCAAATGGCGGCAACATCAGCTTTGACCCCACGGTCTTTGCCCCAGGCAATGCGGCAGCGGCCAACACCATCACACTGGGCGTCGATGGCCCGCTGGCGATTCCCTCCAATACCGCCATCACAGGCACAACCTCGGGCAGCGGAGCCACGCTGACCAACCTGGTCGCGGTGAGCGGGGCCTCCGCGAACACGGTCTTTACCCTCAGCGGAGGAACATCGTCCATCAACAACCTGACCATTGAACACGGATCTTCCTCCGGCAATGGCGGCGGCATCCGTAACAGCGGCACACTGACAGTAACCGACAGCACCTTTACCGGCAACACGGCGAGCTACGGCGGAGCAATCGTCAACAGCGTCTGGCTGACGGTGAGCGGAAGCACCTTTTATGGCAACTCCGCAAACTATGGCGGCGCCATCAGTGTATTGAGCGGAAGCGTGACGGTGAGCGGAAGCACCTTCTATAACAATTTAGGTTCCACCGGCGCCGGTGCCATCGACGACACCCACGGCGGCACGTTGACCGTGAACGGAAGCACGGTTAGCGGAAACACCTCCATCGACAGCACGGGCGGCATTGCAGTGGCTAACTCCGGCTTCTCGATGAGTAACACCATCGTAACCGGCAACGGTGGCGGGGATTGCTCCAATGCTGGAAGCTCATGCCCCGCCAATGGCACAAACGGCAACGTGGTGGGCGCGTCCGCCAACCTGGCTCCGCTGGGCAACTACGGCGGCCCAACCGAGACCATGATTCCCTTGCCGGGCAGCGTAGCCATCTGCGCAATCGTTCCCTCGGGCAGTGGAACCGACCAGCGCGGAATGGCTTGGCCGGTGAGCTACTCCGGCACATCCTGCGAGGACTCCGGCGCGGTGCAGACCAATTATTCGCTGGGCTTCATGCAGCAACCCACCACAACGATGATCTCTGCCGCCATGGCCCCGGCCCCAACCGTCGAACTCATGGAGAGTGGTAGCCCGTTTGCACCGGCTGTGACGATTCCGTTGGTACTGAAGGACAGCAACAGCAATAATATTACGGCTCTCGATCTCAGCGGCGGATCGGCAACCACCTCGAATGGAACCGCTGCTTACTCTTCGCTGGCCATCTCTGCCGCAGGGACTGGCGACACGCTGACGGCCCTCCTGACGCTGAATCCGTCGAATTCTCCGGCCACTGCGCTCTCCCAAACCAGCGACTCGTTCAACGTAACCCTGATGTCAACGGCGACGGTTGCGTCCAATACTTCGGCGAGTTATAGCGTGAGCGGCCAAAGTGTGACACTGTCGGCAACGGTTACCAGCGCTCTGGGAACGGTGAATGCGGGCACGGTGACCTTCACGGTATTGAATGGTGGCACGCCGGTTGGCACAGCGACCACCAGCGGTACGGTCACCAACGGTTCTGCCGGCGCGACCTGCACGCTGCCCGGCGGAACAGTGGTGGGCGCGTATACCATCCAGGCCGTGTACAACGCGGGAGGAGGCTTTGCCGCCAGCAGTGACAGCGCCCATTCGCTCACCATAGGCAAAGCGACTGCGGCGATCACGCTGGGCAGCCTCTCGCAGACCTATACCGGCTCTCCTTTGGCGGCAACGGCCAGCACCACGCCGAGTGGCTTGACGGTCAACTTTACCTACAACGGCAGCTCCAGCGCACCGGCCGCCACGGGCAGCTATACCGTTGTGGGAACGATCAGTGACAGCAACTACCAGGGATCAAGCACCGGGACGCTGGTGATCGGCAAAGCGACTGCGGCGATCACGCTGGGCAGCCTCTCACAGACCTATACCGGCTCTCCTTTGGCGGCAACGGCCAGCACCACGCCGAGTGGCTTGACGGTCAACTTTACCTACAACGGCAGCTCCAGCGCACCGGCCGCCGCAGGCAGCTACACCGTTGTGGGAACAATCAGCGACAGCAACTACCAGGGCTCAAGTACGGGGACGCTGGTGATCGGCAAAGCGACTGCGGCGGTCACGCTGGGCAGCCTCTCGCAGACCTATACCGGCTCTCCTTCGGCGGCAACGGCCACGACCATGCCGAGCGGCTTGACCATAACCTTTACCTACAACGGCAGCTCCAGTGCACCGACCGCCGCAGGCAGCTACACCGTTGTGGGAACAATCAGCGACAGCAACTACCAGGGCTCAAGTACGGGGACGCTGGTGATCGGCAAGACAGCCCTTACAGTAACGGCAAACCTGGCAAGCAGCGTGTATGGCATGGCCTTTCCAACCTTCAGCGGCACACTGACCGGCGTGGTCGCGGGCGATGGCATCACCGCAACCTACGCGACGACGGCGACACCAACCTCGCCCGCCGGTGGCGCATACTCCATTACCGCGATCCTGGTTGATCCCAATTCGAAGCTGGGCAACTATACCGTCAGCAATACTCCTGCTACGCTCACCATCACCAAGGCAACAGTCGTCATCGTCTGGACCACTCCCGCGGCCATCTCATATGGAACCGCGCTGAGTGCGACCCAGCTCGACGCCAACTCCGCGGTAGCCGGCAGCTTTGTGTACACACCGGCTGCGGGCGCGGTACTGGCTGTCGGGCCGCAGACCTTGTCAGTGACGCTGAACCCCACTGACTCCACGGACTACACAACGGCTACAGCAACTGTCCTGTTGACGGTGAATGCAACCGCGCAGACGATCAGCTTCACAGCGCCGGCATCCGTGAGCTATGGAACTGCTCCGATTGCGCTGTCGGCTACGGGCGGGGCCTCGGGCAATCCGGTTACATTCAGCGCCCTCTCCGGCCCGGGCTCCATCTCGGGCAATGCGCTGACCATCAACGGCACGGGATTGGTGGTGGTTGCGGCTAACCAGGCCGGTAACGCTAATTACGCAGCGGCAACGCAGGTGACGCAAAGCATTGTGGTCAATCCAGCGGCGTCTGCTGTCACGTTAGCCAGCAGCGCCAGCACGGTCCTGGTGCAGAATGCAGTTACGCTGACGGCCACGGTCTCCTCATCGGCAGGCGTCCCAACGGGCACAGTGAACTTCCTGGATGGCACGACGCCTCTCGGCACGGGCACGCTCAGCGGCGGCGTGGCAATGCTGACCACATCGTTGCTGGCCGTGGGCACGCATTCGATCAGCGCAGTCTACAGCGGAGGATCGGACTTCGCTGCAGCCACCAGCTCAGTACTGTCGCAATCTGTCATGGACATCAGTTTGAGCGATACATCTTCCAGCGGATCATCGCAAACCATTACACCGGGCGGCAGCTCAACCTACTCTCTGGCCATCCAACCCGACGGGGGAACGTTCTTCCCTGTGGCAATCACGTTGACCGTCAGCGGTCTTGCCGCACCAGCGACGGCCAGCATAACTCCACCGGCATGGGCTCTGACAGCCAACAGCCCGTGGACATGGACCCTGCCCGCCAACACTCCGTTGAGCGGCACTTCGCAGTTGACCATCCAGATGGCGCAGGCCCAGGCACAGGGGAAGAAAGCAGCGGGTGGATATTCGGCATCGCGGCTGGGGCTGTTCTCGCTGGCGCTGCTGATGCTGCCCTTCGCGGGCCGGATGCGCCGAGCAGGCAACCGGCTGCGGTGCGCTGCTTTCCTGCTTCTATTGCTGGCCGCAAGCATGGCGACCATGGCCGGGCTGACTGGCTGCGGTTCTCCCAACGTCAACTTTACCCAGCAAGCCGAGAGTTATACGCTCACCGTGACGGTCAGCGCAGGGGCCCTATCGCACTCCATCCCCATTACGCTGTTGGTCGAATAACCTGATTGCGCGAAATCTTCTATTTACCTGACGACGGTTGGAAGCTTGAAGTCAACGTCCGCGCCGTGATTCATCTTCTGGGTAGCAGCCAGATCGAGTTGGTCCACTGGAATATCGCGATGAGGCTCGTCCCGCACATAGAGTGTCGTCCGCGTCAGCATGTAGTTGTGAATCTGCTCAACAGGCCGGCCATCTTTGAAAACAACCGTCACTGTGCTCTCGGCCTCCGGCGCTGGAGGCGGCGCATAAGCTGGCGGGGCATAGTCGTTCGGCGCTGGCTCACCCTGCGGAACCTGTTGCGCGTAGTCCCCCTCGGCCGGATAGTTCATCGCCGCTGGGCTGACATTCGCGGAATCGTCATAGGTTCCGTCATACGGAACTCCCAAATAACCCGGGTATGGATAGGCTGCTGCGCCGTAAGGAGTTCCCCTCCAATACAGCGGCCCGTTCGGTCTGCGAACGGGATACTGCCCCCCACTGACCGGACGGCGGTTTGCAGTGAGGGTGTTCGGACTCTGCACAAAGCCAGGAGTGACGCGCGGTGCAAGCCGACTGCTGAACTGCGGCGCGGACATATAAATGCTGCGTGCCGGGGCGTTGAAGCTTCCTCGAAACACCGGGGTACTGCGGCTTGTAAAGCCTCCGCTGTAACCTGCGAACCCGCCACCATGACTCGCGAAGCCCCCGCCGTGCCCTGCCGAACCGCCATGACCTCCGCCCCGCTGGGCGCAGACCGGTAGAGCCACTCCCGCGACCACCAGCGCAACTGCGATCAGGCGCCTCATGCGAGGATTCTACTCCTCTGCTCATACCGTAATCGATCTCTGTAAATCGCGGCTCTGCGAGAGATCGATAAGGTTCATTCCCGGGGACTCTCGCTCCGGTTACTTCAACTCCAGTTCGATCTTCTTTGTCTCGCAATCGAGCTGCACAATTCGGAAGCTGCGAATCTGTCCCACGGCAAGCGGCTCCGGCTGGCTGCCGACTGCCGGCACGCCGCTCTTCCAGCGGGCGTTCAGCATCGACGTCAATGCGGAGAGGTCAACGCCGGCGGCGCTCTCTTGCCTGGTCTTTGCTGAAACCGAAGCGCTGGCCGTGATTGGGCAGGTGGCGCGAATCCCCTCGCCCAACTCAACAACAGCAGAATCAGCGGACTGTTCGACGACGCGGCCAGAGACCACATCGCCCGCTTTGTGCTCCTCCAGATATTCCCCGATGCTGGTGGGTACCAGTTGCTTCATGCTGAGCTTAAACTGCCGCTTCTCCGGATCGATGGCCAGCACCTGCGCCTTGACGGTCTGCCCCACGCGGAGCATGTCCTGTGGATGATGGATGCGCCGTTCCGCTGTGATCTCGCTGACATGGACCAGACCCTCGACTCCCTCCGCCAGTTGCACGAATGCACCAAAGTTCATCAGGCGCGTCACTGGCCCCTCGATCGCCGAACCCACCGGAAACTTGCTGGGCGCGTCGGCCCATGGATCACCCAGCGCCTGCTTCAGCCCAAGGGCGATCCGCCGCTCCTCCTGCTTCACAGACAGCACAACCGCCTCCACCGTATCTCCCGGCTTCAGGATGTCGCTGGGCTTGTGGATCTTCTTTACCCACGACATCTCGGAGACATGGATGAGGCCTTCGATGCCGGGCTCCAGTTCGACAAACGCACCGAAGTCCATTAGCCGAGTCACCGTTCCGGTGATGCGCTGGCCCACCTGATACTTCTCCGCCGCGGAGTCCCACCGCTCCGGCTCAAGCTGTTTGAGGCCAAGCGAGACGCGCCGTCCCTCCGCATCGACCTTGAGGACCTTCAGTTGGAGTTCCTGGCCGATTGCCAGCACATCCTCCGGAGTACTGACGCGGCCCCATGAGATGTCGCTGATGTGCAGCAGGCCGTCGATTCCGCCGAGATCGATAAATGCGCCATAGGCGGTAAAGCTGCGTACCGCGCCGCTGACGATGTCGCCCTCCTTCATCTCGGAGTAGAGGTCCTGCGCCTGCGCGCGCGCCAGCTCTTCGGAGAGGACGCGCCGGTCCACCACCACGTCCTCGTCCGTCACATCCAGTTTGGTGATGCGGCAGGTGATCTCCTGGCCCACCAGCTTCTCCATCTCGGCGGCATCGCGTGTGCCGCTGCGCGAGGCGGGCATAAATGCGCGTACACCAACATCCACCGTAAGACCACCCTTGACCATCGCGGTCACGACGCCAACCACGGGAGTTTTCTGCGCGAACGCCTCTTCCAGCGACGACCAGTCCGTGGGCTGCACCACCTTGTGACGCGAGAGCTCGTAGTAGCGTTCGGCGTTACGTCCCTTCACCGAGACGGGAAACGTATCGCCTGCGGTGACTGCATCCGCGTTGTTATCAAAGGCGCTGCGGGCCAGAATTCCCTCGGACTTATAGCCGATGTCCAGATACACAAACTCGGCGTCAAGCGAGACGACGGTGCCTTGCAATTGCTTCGCACCCTCCGCCTGATGCGAATGGGTGTGCTCAAACTGCGCGAGTAAATCAGCGAAGGATTCGGCGGGAGATTCCGAGGGAGATTCACTATTGGATTCAGCAGCGATTTCAACTGGGAATCCTGATGCGGATTCATCGGCAGACTCAGAGGCAGGCGTAGTCTCGTTTGGCATGATGGTGTATCTACCATTTTGTCACGAGAGGCCCTGTGCAGCCCGCCATCTTTCATCACTTGCCAGGAATCATCCATGTCAGGACATAGGCCTGCAGCATGGTGATGACGCCAACCAAAGCGGCAAGCATCAAGCTGTGCTTGAGGGTAAACCGGAACAGGTCGGATTCATGCCCCACCAGACCCACCGCGCCGGTGGCAACCGCGATGGACTGCGGAGAGATCATCTTGCCGGTGACGCCGCCGCTGGAATTTGCCGCCACCATCAGCGTGTTGCTCACCCCGATCTGATGGGCCGTGTTGGCCTGCAGGTTGCAGAACAAGGCGTTGGATGAGGTGTCCGATCCGGTGAGAAACACGCCGATCCATCCCAGAAATGGCGAGAAAAATGGAAAAGCGGCTCCGGTTCCCGCCAGCAGCAGCGCCAGGGTTGCGGACAAGCCGGAGTAGTTGGCTATGTAGGCGAAGGCAAGCACCATGCCAATGGTGAAGATCGGCAGCTTCAGGCTGTTCAGAGTGCTGCCAAAGGTCTTGATCGCATCCAACGGCTTCATGCGCAGCAGCAAAATACTGACCAGGGCGGCCAGCAGGATTGCCGTACCGGTGGCCGATAACCAGTTGAAGGTATACACGGAACCGTAGGGTGTGGGCGCGTTGACGATGGGCGGCACTTTGATTACCAGCCTATCGAGCATAGGTACCGGTGAGTTGATCACGGTGCAGGCCAGAATTCCTCCCTTGGCGAAGAGCGCGGCAAAGGGTTTGAGTGACCAGACGGTGACGAAGACGGTCAGTATGGCGAAGGGCGACCATGCCTTGGCCACTTGTGCGGTGGTATGGCATGTTGCTTTGATCGTCACTTCCTGGCCGGGGAAACGGAAGATGGTCTTCGGCTTCCAGACCTTGAGAAACAGGGTGAGCGAGAGCAGGCTCACAAGGGACGAGGTGATATCGGGTAACTGCGGACCGATGAAGTTGGAGGTGAGAAACTGGGTGGTAGCGAAGCTGCCGCCACAGACCAGAATGGCAGGCCAGGTTTGTCGCACGCCGCGCCAGCCGTCCATGATGGCGATGATCCAACAGGGAATAATAAAGGAGAGCAAGGGCAGTTGGCGGCCTACCATTGCGCCAATTTTGAAGGCATCGATGCCGGTGACCTGCCCCGCGACGATCAGTGGAATCCCCATGGCGCCGAAGGCCACCGGCGCGGTATTGGCGATGAGGCAAAGGCCCGCCGCGTAGAGCGGGTTGAAACCCAGACCGGCCAGCAGTGCGGCTGTGATTGCCACCGGAGCGCCAAAGCCGGCCGCGCCCTCCAGGAAGGCTCCGAAAGAGAAGCCGACCAGAAGCATCTGCAGGCGCTGGTCTTCTGTGACGGAGACCACCGAGGCCCGGATGATCTCGAACTGTCCCGTGCGGACAGTAACCTTGTAAAGAAATACGGCAGTGATAATGAGCCACGCAATCGGCCACAATCCGAAGAGGAACCCATCTCCGGCGGCTGCCAGCGCCATTTTAACTGGCATCTTGTAGAAAAATACCGACACCAGGAGCGCGAGGATTACAGTCAGCGTGCCGGCCAGATGCCCCTTGATGCGGAGTACGGCCAGGGCAACAAAGAAGAAAAGAATCGGGAGTACAGCAATCAGCGACGAAAGCCAGATGTTGCCGGCTGGATCGTATACCTGGTGCCAAGTCTGCACGGTGAAATCCTTTCTACAGGATAGTAACCATTCTGGATTGGACTCGGGTGAAAAATCGGCGGACGGTCAACAGGTCACCACGTCTTCCTCCCGGCTGCATTCTTCCAGCAGATACGCGATGGAATGGTAGGGGAGTCCGGTTTCAGCGGTCAGACCAATCTCGCAGGTGCGGTTGGTGGAGACGCCCTCGCAGCAGTTGGCAGGCAGCGCTTCATGGATCTTGCGCAAGGCGTGGACGGTGAGCTCGGGAACCACGAAGCCGCGGTCGCCGGCAAATCCGCAGCAAAGAACACCGGCAGGCTCGACGACCTGGTCCACGCACGCCTCGATCAACTTACGCAGCTTGTGGTCTGAAGCCGAGCGGCGCACGCTGCAGTTGATGTGCAGCGCTACCGGACCGGGCTTGCGCTTGATGCGCAGGCGGGGCAGAAGTGCGTCGTGGGCAAATTCGTGGAAGTCGTAGAGTTGCAGGCGGTCTGCGAGATGCTCCTTCATGCGCGCCGAGCAGGTGCTGGCGTCCATGATCACGGGATAGAAGCCTCCATGGCCGTCGGCGGCCGCCTTCAGCAACGCCTCGGTGGCGGCATCGGCCATCTCGTCGGCTGCATCGGCCATGCCTTTGCTTTCCAGCAACTGGCCACAGCAGAGCTTGTCGAAGCCTTCGGGCAGGCGCGGAGCGTAACCGGCACGGACAAAAAGCTCCATGACGACGTCGGCAAGCGATGCCTCCTGCGCGCTGTTGGCGCCGAAGATGCGGCCTCCGCAGGCTGGCAGATACACGACCGGATCGCCCGCGCCTTTGTATGCAACGGGCAGCGTTGCGGCACGCGGCATGCCACGCTTCCATGCGCCATTGGAGATGGCAGCGAGCGTGCTATCCCCCACGACGCTGGCGGCAGTATGACCGACGGCAAGACCAGCGCGCGCCGCGGTCGCTAGCACGCCGAAATTTTCCACCGTCCACTCCCCCACGCGGCGCGAAGTAGCGCCCAGTTTGCGCCCGCGCAGCAGTCGCGTCAGGTCGCCGGTGTCGATGTTGACCGGGCAGGCGGTGGCACACAGACCGCAACCGGCACAGGTATCGAGGCTGTTGTAGACAAAATCGGATTCGACATCGCCGGAGTCTTCGCCGGCAGCTGTACGGCGCGACAGTTCGCGCCAACTGACGATGCGCTGGCGCGGCGAAAAGGTGAGCCCATGGGAAGGGCACAGCGATTCACAGAAGCCGCATTCGATACAGCGGTCGACGAGTTCATCGGCAGCCGGCATCGGCTTGAAGTTCTTCAAGTGGACCTGCGGATCGTCATTGAGAAGGACGCCGGGATTGAGCAGGTTGTCCGGATCGAAGAGCCTTTTGATGCGACGCATCAGATCGGTGGCCTGACGTCCCCATTCCATCTCGACGAAGGGCGCCATATTGCGGCCGGTGCCGTGCTCGGCCTTGAGCGAGCCGTCGTATTTGTCGACCACGAGTCTGCAAACATCGTCCGTGAAGCGCGCGTAGCGATCGACCTCCGCGGCATCGGAGAAGTCCTGGGTAAAGACGAAGTGCAGATTGCCCTCCAGCGCATGGCCAAAGATGATGCCCTCGGTGTATCCATGTTGGCGCAGAAGGGCCTGCAGATCCAGGGTTGCAGCGGCCAGCGAGTCAACGGGAAAAGCAACGTCCTCGATGATGACGCTGGTTCCGGCGCGGCGCATGGCTCCGACCGACGGAAACGCGCCTTTGCGAACCTTCCAGTACATCTCGCAGGTTGCGGGGTCCGTAGAGAAAGCGGCGGGCTGGATGGTAGCGATGCCGGCCAGCGCGCCCAACGCGGCAGCGATGCGCTGTTGCAGAAGTTCGGGATCTCCGGCGCGCACTTCAATCAGTAAAGCGGCGGCTTCGTCGCTGAGGGTGCGCATGATCGATGGCAGTCCGGGCTTGTCCTGCACCGAGCGCAGTGTGGGGCGGTCGAGCAACTCGACCGCAGAGACAGGGTGCGGTTTGAGGCGCATGACGGCCTGGCAAGCAGTTTCGATATCGTGAAAGAAGACCAGCGCGCTGGCCTTGCAGGGATCTTCCACAACTGTGCGGAGCGTGATGCGCGAGAGGAAGCCAAGCGTACCCTCCGATCCAATCATCAGATGGGCGAGTATCTCGATGGGGTCTTGGTAATCGATCAGCGCGTTGAGGCTGTAGCCGGTGGTGTTCTTGATCTTGTACTTGTGGCGAATGCGCGCGGCCAGCTCCGCATCGCCGCGGGTGGCAATGCCCAGTTGTTCCAGTTCGCCCAGCAACGCCGCGTGGCTTTGGCGAAAGGCCGCGACGCTGGACGCGTCCTCGGTGTCGAGCAGCGAGCCATCGGCCAGCACTACGCTCATGCCAACCATCGTGCGATAGCTGTTCTGCGCGGTGCCGCAGCACATGCCGGAGGCATTATTCGCGGCAATGCCACCGATCTTGCACGCCTGGATGGAGGCAGGGTCGGGCCCGATCTTGCGTCCGTGCGGGGCCAGGCGCGCATTCACTTCGCCGCCGATCATGCCGGGGCCGAGGCGGACGGTTGCGGCATCGGGCGAGATCTCGCAGGTCGCGAAACCATCGCCAATCAAAGCCAGCACACTGTCTGTGATCGCCTGGCCGGAGAGGCTTGTCCCGGCCGCGCGAAACGTTACGGGACGTTGCTGCTCACGTGCCACGCGCAGCAATGCCTGCACTTCCTGCTCGCTTTCGACCACCGCAACTACTTCGGGAACCAGGCGGTAGAAGCTGGCATCCGTACCATATGCAAGCAGACGCAGGGGATCGGTGATTACCTGACTCTTCGGCAGAATATGGGAAAGCGCATGGACTAAGCTCATCAATCTTGGCAGTGTACTCCTCCTGAATGCGACAAGGCGGCCGGAGGATCAAGCCGGACGAACTGAGTCTTCCAACCACCCGAGGCAGGGATGGCTGGCGGATTCGACGCCGAAGACGGCTATTGGACCGAGCAGCCGGCATCTACACCCAGCGATACTTTAACCGTCACCAGGCGATTCGTATCCAGATTCAGCGAGCATGTTTGATTCGCATTGACACCTCCACTGGAATCGCCTGCGGCGCTCACTTGCCAAGGTCCAAGCTGCGCGTTATTGATCGTTTCGGACCCATCGTACTCAGGCCCCGGCGTGAATACGGATGTTGTGCTGAATTCGCCAATGTCCTGGCATCCGGTACGTTTATCCGCGGCGAAGCAGGAAACATAACTCGAATCATGGGCCGAGGAAACCTGCCTGCCGCTCAGAATTACGGTCCTGGTTGCACCCAGGTTGTCATCGGGAGAAGCAGTCCACGTAAATTCCACCACCAGAGTGGCTCCAGCGACCGTAGGCGGTGCAACAGGCTGCTTCGTCGCGTGATGCATACAGCCGCTGCAATGAATCACAACGAAGCAAATTAGTGCTACCAGTCCAGCTCTGTCTAGTCCGCTCCTGTTTGGCATCATTCTCTGCTCCCTTCCACAACTTCCATCACCGATCACCCAGGGTTGCGTCGTGCTCTCTGGGCTAGGAGTCACTATACCCCTCAATTGCCCTTGTCGAGTCCGATTTCATGGCAAAGTTTCGGGTAGACAGGAAGGTGCCTCCGGAGGATCAAACCTAACCAAGGGAGCTTAGCAGCCATTCCAGGTAGGGATGGCTGGCGGATTCGACGTCGAGAACGAGGAACTCCGGGGTCTGATAGCTGTGCAGCTGATGCAGCCTCGCCTCGAGCGCGGCGATTTGATCGGGGCTGGTCTTGAGCATGAGGATGGATTCCGTGGCAGACTCCACCTGTCCCTGCCAGTGGTAGATGGACTGGGCGCCGGGAATCCATGTGGCACACGCGGCCAGCCGCTCCTCCACCAGAGCGCGAGCGATGCGCGCAGCCTCTTCGGGACTGGACGTTGCCGTAAGGATGACGCGGATTGGTGGATTGAATTCTGGCATAGCGCGCTTCCAGAACCAGTGTACGGGGAGAAGATGCGAACTGTTGGAGTAACCTTTTTGACTTGCTATGCCACGGTTTGCGCGGCTCGCCAATGCGTTCTCTAAGAAAGTGGAGAACCACGGTCACATGCTGGCGATCTATTACATGTATTACAACTTTTGCCGGTTCCAGCAGAGTTGCGGGTCACTCCTGCTATGGAAGCCGGAGTTGCCGATCACATCTGGACAATCACGAAACTGATCGCGTAGTTCCCGCATCTAACAGGAAAGTTGTACAGATTCCCTTTTGGAATCAATTCGTTGGCTGCGTAAATAACTGTTGCATTAGGGCGCATGTAGTAGTAAGATATTGATGTTGCCAAAGTTATAGGCGACATTGATTCCGCCATTGGCGGTCCTTACAAAGGGTGCTGAAAGAAACATTCACACAAAGCGTACGTTTTTCATGGAGAGCCCCGTCCGAAGTGGACGGGGCTTTAGTCTGCGGAGGCACCCATGCAAGTTCAGGCGTATAAAACCCTGTTTAGGAAGTACAAGGATCAGCCGGAAACGGAAGTGTTCGCTCACTTTCATCCTGACAAAGACCCTCTCACGGGCGCTTTGGATTTCGACGCGGCCTTCAAGAAGATTGCGGTGAAGACCGTGGAAGGAGCCGACGCTTGGGATTTCACTCAGGCAAAGTATCAAAGTAAATATCACGCGCGTCCATCTCCTCC
>DATKGA010000160.1:0-11510 GCA_035510935.1 Acidobacteriaceae bacterium | reverse complement strand
AGGAGGAGAGGCACAACGTAGCGGGCGGGTGTATCCGCTCAACCATCGGCACATAGCTCTATACAATTCAGCCCTCGGTGAAAATAAACTATTTGCCGGTGGCACAGAGTGCGGCGCAGACTATAGATACGAGGGAACTCTATTGACCTGGCAACATCTGGGAGCTGTTCTTACAGGCGTTGCGATTGGCTTTCTGGGGGGCCTGTTTGGAAAGGGAGGAAGCGCAGTGGCCACTCCCCTGCTCAGCCTACTGGGCTACCCGGGATTCATAGCGGTTGCGTCGCCTCTTCCAGCGGCTGTACCAAGTACATTGATTGCCTCCGCGGAGTACTGGCGCTCTCATCTACTGGATTGGGAGATCGTGTGGTGGAGCATCGGGATCGGTGTGCCAGCGATCATAGCTGGTAGCTTCCTGTCACCCTATGTTGGCGCCAAGCCGTTGCTCATTGTCACTGGACTTTTAGTACTCGCCTTCGGAGTCTCGTTTCTGTTCTTCCCCAAGGACCGCTCTCTGGCCAAGGAAGCTGCGGACAACCCGCAGGGATTGCGCCCGGCCTACTGGCGGGTGCGGCTTGTCGCTGTGGCGATCGGCGTGGGATTGATCTCCGGATTACTGGCCAACGCTGGAGGATTTCTGCTGGTTCCGTGCTACACAACGTTCCTGAAACAGCCCATGAAGAAAGCCTTCGCATGTTCGCTTGCGGTCTCTGCCGCGCTCGCCATTCCAGGCACCGTTGTCCATGCATACCTCGGTCATGTTTCGTGGCTGGTAACGTCTCTGGTGACGCTGGGGTCGATTCCCTTCTCGTATCTGGGAGCCCGTCTTGCGATCAAGACACGCGCGGCAAGGCTCGAGCGATGGTATGGGCTAGCGCTGACCGGACTGGGAATCTTCTTTCTCGTTCACCTGTGACAGGGAAGATCGACTTACTCCATCCCTCATAACTTTATTAAGGCAGTAAGATTAATGCGGAAATCTGGCAATATGGATGTGGTCTGGTGGCAGACCTGCCTGATACCGTTCAAGCATCGCGCTGTAGGCAGCCTCCAGATGGCGAGTAAAAGTCTGCGTATCAAACAGCGGAGCGGTCAGGCGATTTTGTTGCAGTCGCTGACGGAGCGCATGGCAGCGTTGCCCATCGTGGGCCAGTTCGACCGCCATTTGCTCAAACTCCGCCTTCGTATCCGTGATCAGTTCGGGCAGATTAACCGCGCGCAGCAGACTGGCCCCGACCCTGCTGGCAAAAGTCTCGCCCATGCAGGTCAATACTGGCAAGCCGCCCCACAGCGCATCGCTGGCCGTGGTGTGTGCGTTGTACGGCGATGTGTCCAGAAACAGATCCGCCAAACTTTGCCTTGCCAGATGCTCGGGCAACGCGAGGCGTTTGGCAAAAATAAGCCGCTCTGGAGATATCCCTCGTCGCGCAGCTTCCTTGCGCAGATTGGCGTTGGCCATGGGATTATTCTCCAGAAGCCAGAGAATACTGCCCTCGACTCGCTCCAGTATCCGCATCCAAATTTCGAATACAGGCGGCGATATCTTATAAGTGTGGTTGAAACAGCAGAACACAAAGGCGGATTCCGGCAGTCCCTCGCCAGCCCGCGTGCATGGCCTCGAGGAGATGGAACGCTGCGAATCGTTGACCTGATAGCTGTCCGGCAGATAGACGATCTTTTCCGAATAGAACCGCTGGCTGGCTTCGGGAATCAGCGTAGGGTCCGCAATCAGATAGTCGATGTAATCGGCGCCCATGGTGCCGGGATAGCCGAGGTAGTTGACCTGGATTGGTGCGGCCCGTTCGGCAAATATTCCATGGCGCGCGTCTCTGGTAAATCCCTTCAAGTCCACCGCAATATCCACTTCGAGTTCTCGGCAGAATTGCGCGACCTCTCGGTCCGGCATGGCCCGGACATTCAGAAAACGATCCATCGCAGCAGACACCCGCTTGCTCATCTCATCCACCGTGTCCGGACCAAAGGAGAATCCCAGGATTTCAAAGTTGCTCCGGTCGTGGCGCTCAAATAGCTCCGCCATCAAATAGCTAGTGGCGTGGTTGTAAAAATCCGCCGAAAAATACCCTATGCGAATCTTGTTCCGTTTGGGCCGGCGGGGAATTGCCGTGATCGCAGAACGCGACGGAGCTTTGTCGCGTACATAGATTTCCGCAGCCTTCCTTTGCAGCACCGCGGAGCCGCTGACGGCCAGCACCGTGAATGGGATCGCTGCTTTCTCCCCGCTTTGGATGGCGGATTCCAGTTGCTCGCACTCACTATCAGCGTCTCCATCCGCACCCACCCATTCACAAAGAAACCTTCGCATATACAGTCGCAGCCCGAGTGCGTATGGGTAACCAGGTCGTAGAAGAAGGACCCTGTCATAGCAATCCAGAGCCGCCTGGTGCTGCTCAAGTACCTGGAGAGTATTGGCTCGGTTGGCATAGGCGTCCGTAAACTCCGGATTGAGAAGAATGGCCTGGTCATAGCTCTCCAAAGCCGCCTCGTATTGCTGAAGAAAATGCAGTGCGTTGCCTCGGTTGCTGTAGGCTTCGGCCAACTCCGGCCTGAGTTGGATGGCCTTATCGCAACTCTCCAGAGCTGCCTGATATTGCTGCATGGAGTGCAGTGTATTGCCTCGATTGTTATAGGCCTCCGCATAATCCGGCTTGAGGAGAATGGCCTTGTCGTAGCTCTCCAGCGCTGCCTGATACTGCTCTAGATCATGCAGTGCAGTGCCTCGATTGTTATAGGCCTGCTCAAACTTCGGGTTGAGAAGGATAGTCTTGTCATAGCTCTCCACTGCCGCCTGATATTTCTGAAGAGCGTACAGCGCGTTGCCACGATTGCTGTGGGCATCCGTATACTCCGGCTTAAGAAAAATAGTCTTGTCATAGCTTTCCACCGCCGTCTGATATTGCTGTAGAGCATAAAGCGCGTTGCCTCGATTGTTGTGGGCCTCCGTAAACTCCGGCTTTAGAAAGATGGCCTTGTCATAGCTCTCCAGGGCAGCTTGATATTGCTGAAGAATGTATTGAACGCTGCCGCGATTGCAATAGGACTCCGCATAATCCGGGTTCAGCAGTATGGCCTTGTTGTAGCTCTCGATGGCCGCTGTGTGCTGTCCAGCAACATAGAGTGAATTGCCACGGCTAAATTCGAGTTCTGCTTCCTGTGAAGCTGACTGCTTCGTAGGCTCGCCCGTTGCAAGGGTGTGCTCATGCTCTGTCAGCCGCGATGTGAGCAGGGTATTCCACGAGTCGGCGACCTTGTTCCAGTCGAAGGTGGACCTGGCCCATTCCCGCATGGCTTCGCGATCCGTTTCGCTCGGAGGATGCAATAGTAGCTTCACTATTTCCCCAACAAACTCTGCTTTCTGCTTGGGGTCTACCATCTCGAAATGAAACTGGTCCGATTGCACCCAATCGTCTTTGGTCCTTTTTGAGTGAATGAATACCCCGCCATGTTGCGATTTTTCACCCATCGCGGCGAAATCGGTTGTGACCGGAACCGCTCCCGCGGCCATCGCCTTGGAGAGCGAGATGCAGTCGATCTCTGCGTACTCGGTAGGATAGGCAAAGACGTTTGCCTTGCGATAGAGCTGGGCAATTTCATCGTGGCTAATTCTGCCGAGTTCTTCAACACCGAGTTCCCTCATGCGCTTCTGCATCCTGCTCTTCCATTCCAGCTTCTGCGCTTCCGATGCGTGCACTTCGTCCCAGGCTCTCCAGCCGTAGGCCCACTTCGCCTTCGCGTTCGGGACTTGCTGCTTGATCTCTTCGAAACAATCGAGGAATGCCTCAAGGCTTCGCTCCGCCAACGAGGTATTGATCAGTAATAGCGGGTCGCGCTCGCAGGGGCTCGCAAACATCTGCGTATCAATGCCATTGGGAATGATGACGAACTTCTCGTCGGGTATTCGGGGATACAGGGAGCGATGAAACCTGGATTTGACGAGTATCCTGTCGATTCTCCGCAGTCTGTCCTGTGTGAAGTCATCCTCAGGGATGACATCGTGCAGGTCCACAATCACTGCATCTGAATTGATTTCGTACATCACCTGCTCGGGGTGCCGCCAAAGCACAGTAACATCCTGCTTATCGCGAAAGTTCCACATCCAATACGGCTTCCATGCAACGCCGTCGTGGTCCTTTTCCTGTAGACCACAGTTCGCGTAGACCGTGACGTTCCATCCGCGCTGATGCAAGAGCCTGGAGAGCCACAGAACAGCTTCCTCCGACCCCCCAACGCCTTTTTCCCTGGCCGATTGGGGGTCCCATATTTCTCCAGAATCGGCGCAATAAAAGACCATGTCTCTGCCGCTCGATTCTGTCCTGACGAAGTTCGCATTGCGCAGACTGCATATTAACGGATGCATTTGCATGGCGAACGGCAGCGCATCCAGTTCTTTTGTAATTCTTTCGTTGCCTGTTATCTTCGCAATCCGTGCCACCTTTTTCATCACAGACTCAGGGTCCGTAGTACTTTTTTTAAATTCATAATCCGGGCTGATAAGGGCAGCCTTCTCGTAGTTCTTCAAGGCCGACTGATACATCTTCAAAGTACTGCGAGCAATTTGCCGGTTGTTGATCGCGTCCGCATAATCCGGTTTGAGAAGGATGGCCTTGTCGTAGCTCTCCACAGCCCCCTCGTACTGCAACAGGTCGAGCAGTGCACTGCCTCGGTTGTTATATGCCTCCGCATACTTCGGATTCAGACGAATGGCCTTGTCATAACTGTCCACAGCGGCCTGGTATTGCTTGAGAGAAAGCAAAGTATTGCCACGGCTGCAGTGGGCCTCCACATAATCCGGATTGAGCCGGATGGCCTCGGTATAGCTCTGCAGCGCCTCCTCTGGCTGCTTCATTGCATTCAGCGCTGCACCGCGATTGTGGTGTGCTTCCGCTTGGGCCGGATCAAGATGGATGGCCTTGTCATAGCTCTCCATGGCCGCCGGGTACCGCATCAGCAGAAAGAGAGCATTGCCCCGGCTGCAATAGGCCTGTGCAAACGCTGGATTGGCTTCAATCGCGCGGTCAATCAGATCAAGCGCAATCTTATTTTGTCCAACCTGCGTCGCGATCATCCCCAACAGATGCAGCGCGTCCGAATGCTGGGGGGAGATCTGCAGTATCTGCCGATAGAGGGCTTCCGCCTGGGGCAATTGCCCGTCTTTGTGGTGGATGGTAGCTTTCTGCAGCAGCAGATCTACCTTGGAAATGCCGAAACTTGCTGGTTGTGTGGAGAACGACTGCTTTGCCTGCTGGCCAAAAGCATCCTTTCGTCCGTCCTTCATACCGTCATACCCTCGACTTAAATCGAAGAACAGTTATCGCGCAAAAAATGGCATAACGCTGCATCAATAGTTACGACAGCGCTTCGCTAGCATTGTATCGTTCCCCATACCCGGTGAACTCTACGCCCTTATCTTCGTGTGATTTTCATGGGAGCCTCTGAGAGGGAAGCGATGGAGGTTCGTACTCCCAGTGATCGGTGCGGAACGGAGCTGCGGGCAGGCCGTCTCCGTTGAAGAAATTCGCGCCTTCGGGATAGTTGTCCCAGGCGTAACGGACTGCGGCAGGTTCAGCGACATCAGGGCTGGAGACGAGCAATGTGTCGTGGTCGATGCGTGCGGTTGCCGGTACGAACTTGCCTTCCTTGCCCGCGATGGCGAAGGTCTTGAGCTCACCGCCCTTGGCTGCAAGTCCACCGGTAACATGGGTGAACCGGACGCGGATGGCGTTGCCTTCCACCGTCATCGAATCGTACCGCGGGCCGGAGAATTCCATTTTGTGACCATAGGTGTTGGCCAACGCAATACGGGTCAGCCGATCGGCCACGTCCTGCTTGTCCTTGGGATGGATATTGCTGGGATCGCCGATGTCGATGGTGACTGCCATGCCGGTGTTGGGAATGGATAGGACCGTGGCCTGGGCTTCGCGGACGGCCGGGTTGTTGTACCAGGTATCCGCGCGATTGGGCCATGGTTTGAGCGGGGCAAGCTGGCAGATGTAGAACGGGAAATTACCCTCGCCCCAGCGCTGACGCCAGTCTTTGATCAGAGTGGATTGAAGCAGCGGATAAAGTTTGTAGCCCGTGGCGCCGCCATTGATGGCTTCGCCCTGATACCAGAGGACTCCCCGGATAGCGTAAGGGATCACCGGATTGATCATGCCGTTGTACATCACGGTTGGGCTGTGCTGGTCTTGCGCTGGATTTCCATTGCTGGGTCTGCGAGGGGCCGTCCTGCCGGCAGCCGTGGCCGCGTCCGCAGCCACTTGCCATGCTTTTAGGGCCGCTGTCATGTCCGGAGGATGCGCTTGGTATGCGGCCACGCTGGCGTCGAAGTTGACAAGCAACTGGTTCAACTGCGGCACCGCCGCCAGCGCCTGCCTGCTGGTCCATGCTTCGGCGGTGCTGGCGCCGAAGGCTTCCGTAATGATGCCAAAGGGAACCTTCAATTCCTTCTGCATGTCGCGCGCGAAAAGATATCCGATAGCGGACATCTCTTTCACATTATCTGGGGTAACGACAAGCCAGCTTCCGGAGACGGTGGACTGCGGCTCTGTGGTGGTCTTCCATCCGCCGGTGAACATGCGGATGTTGGGATAATTGGCGGCAGCAATCTCCTGCGCTTCGTTGGCCACTCCGGCAAAATAGTGTCTGGTAGTGGTGGCGACGGTGAAATCCATGTTCGACTGACCCGACCCGAGCCACACCTCACCCACCAGGACATCCTTCACCACAATCGGGGTATCGCCGGCTTTGTTGCCTGCAATCGTCATCTCGTACGGGCCGCCGGCTTTGAGTTTCGTCAGATGGACCATCCACTTGCCAGTGGCGTCTGCGATTGCGGACCTGGTCTGTCCATTGAATTTAATGGTGACCCTCTCTGCGGGATCGGCCGTCCCCCAGACCGGCACGGACATGCCGTTTTGCAGCACCATGTGGTCACTGAAGAGTGTAGAGGGCTTGACCTCGGCGGATGCCGCAGCCACGCAACACAGCATGACAAAGAGGGATGCGATAAGAGAGCGTGTCGTGATAGAAATCATGTTGTTCCTCGTTGGAGTCTCTTGCATCTGCCCAGCAATTGGGCGCTCATCTACCTGTTACCACTGCTCGGCAGTCAGGCTATCGGCAAGCCATGGATCTTCAGCGTGACGGCTTGTTGACTGGGCGGCTTCGCCGGCAGGTCCACAGAAAGCGCTTGCTCATCCTGCGTCCAGGTGAGTTTGCCGTCATAGCCGAGCAGCGAGATGTTGGTCACCCTGGCACCGGCTAACTGCGGTGAACTGGAAGCCAGGCTCTTGATCTTTGCAACGCGCGATTCAGGCCACGCACCTATAAACGCATAGAGCGCATCGCCCTTGGTGGTGAAGCGGATGTCTTCCGCGGTGTAGGCGGGGCCGGGAGTGCCGTAGGCACGCACAGGAGGAGCTTTGGTGGAAGGGCCTTCGCCGTAAATCTTCCACGGGCGGGTGGCGAAGATGCCCTCGGAGTTCACCTCCATCCACGCAGTGAAACCGGCGATAAATGCCTCCTCGTGCTCATCGATGCAGCCGTCGCCGCGCAGCGGAATGTTGAGCATCAGGTTGCCGTTCTTGCTGACGATGTCGGTGAGCATGGAGACGATAGTGGGAACCGTAGCGTAACGGTTCTCCTCGTAGATGGCGCGGCTGTAGTGCCAGTCGCCGATGCAGGTATCGGTCTGCCACGGATCGGGGCGGATCGCGTTGGCCGTGCTGCGTTCAATGTCCTCGACGAAGGCGCCGACGTGGTTCGGTTGGATGTGCTTGCCGTTGACGACGGCCTCCGTGCGTCCGCCGTTGCGCGCGGCGCTGAGGTTGTAGAGATGCGCTACAACATCCAGCCCAGCCTGGCCGAGAGGCAGTTCGTTGGTGTCGAAGTAAAGCACGTCCGGCTGATACTTATCCACCAGGTCCTTGCAGCGCAGATACCAGTCCTCGCAGAACGCCTCCGACGGCATGGGGTTCTCTTTTGCAAGGCTGGTGTACTGGTTGTACCAGGCCTGGACGGCAGCGATGCCGTGAATTCCATTCGGCATCCTGACGCTGTTGCCGGTATATAGATCCTGCGGATCGAGGCCCTCCCACCATTTCCCCTTGCCGTCCGCTTTGGTCAGGGTGTATGCGTCGTAGCGCACACCCTCCATGGTACCTTCGCCATCGTAGCCATAGGCAGGTTGTAGCCATCGCGCCGCCCAGGAGTTGTGATTGGTGACGCCGAGCCGCAGGCCATTCTCACGCACAATCTTCGCCCATGTGCCGACGAGGTCCTTCTTCGGTCCGACTTTGACGGAGTTCCAGTCGTGATGCGCCGAGTCATACATGTCGAAGTTGTCATGATGCGTGGCCATGGCGAAGAAGTACTTCGCGCCCGCTTTTTTGTAGAGGCCGATGAGTCGTTCCGGGTCCCACTTCTCCGCCTTCCATAGATTGTCGATCTCCATGAAGCCGACCTTGGAGGGATGGCCGTAGGTCTTGACGTGGTAGTCGTAGCCCTTCTCGCCCTGGATGTACATGCGGCGCGCATACCAGTCGCCCTGCTCCGGGACGCACTGCGCGGTCCAATGCGCCCACATGCCGAACTTGGCATCGCGGAACCAGTCGGGTGTCTTGTAATTGGCCACCAACGATTCCCATGTCGGATTGAACGGGCCGGAAGCAATTACTCGTGCCTGCCTGCCAGCGCGTTGCGCAAAGGCGCGAGGCAGACCTGCCGCTGCTGCGATGGCAGCCATCATCTTTGCGAATTGGCGCCGAGTCAATTGTGTTTTCATCACGGCCTATTTGGGATTGATGGTCGACTCTTCTTTGATGGTGCCTGCTGTCGTATTTGCGGCTGCACTGATCTTGCCTCACGCCCCGATAATCTTGAATGCGATGGCAAAATCGCTGGGTTGTTTCTCCGGAAGCTGTACCGTCAATGCGGTTTCATTCTGCTTGAACGAGACTTTGCCAATCCCCAGCAGTTCCACGTTCTTGATCCTGCCAACACCCTGCTTGGCGGTGGTTGCCAGCGACGGGATCACCGCTTCCTTGCCCGGCCAGCCCATCATGAATGCGTAGAGCGTCTTCCCCTTGGTGGTGTATCGAACGTCCTCGAAGGTGAGGTCCTGCCGGGTGTTCTCGTTGAATGGCGTGCCGGCGGGCGGCTTGAAGTCCGCGCCCGGCCCGGCGCCGAAGATCTTCCACGGACGCGTTCCGTGAATTCCTTCGCTGTTCACCGCCATCCACGCAGTAATGCTTTCGATGATGGCCATCTCCTTATCGTCCGGCATGCCATTGTTGGGTAGCGGAATGTTCAGAAGCAGATTGCCGTTGCGACTGACAATGTCCACCATCATGTCGATCACGCGCTTGGGCGTCTTGTATCGGGCCCGGGTATCGTAGTGCCAGTTGCCGATACAGGTGTCCGTCTGCCACGGGCGCGGCCAGATGGAATCCACCACGCCCCGTTCCACATCGAGCAGGCACATGCCAGACTCCGCATCGGGCCGGCTCTTGCTGGTGTAGATCGCCTCGACCTTGCCGCCGTGACGGCTGGCGCTTGTGTTGTACAAATGGGCGACGATGCCGAGACCGTCATCGCCGAATGGAATACCGCCGTCGGTATACAGGAGATCGGGCTGGTGTTGGCTGACCACATCCATGATGCGATTCAGATAGTTGATGCGCCACGAATCCGGACCTTCACGGCTCATCGCGATCGCTCCCTTGGCGGGCGCGTTTACCACCTTGTCGATGAAGTCCGCCGGCATCTGGCTGTAGTCGTGGTAGAGATCGGCATACTGTGGATCAATGCCATCATAGGGCACCCCGGCGAGCGGGCCGGTCTTGTCACTGCCGTGCGCCGTGCCGAACCAGCAGAAGCTGTTGGAAAGGTGTTCGCTGACTCCGAATCGCAGACCCTGCTGCCGGGCCGCCTTGGCAAAGCTGCCGAGAATGTCCTTCTTGGGCCCGCTGTTCGCTGCATTCCAGCGCGGCTGATACTTCGAGTTCCACATATCGAAATTGTCGTGATGGCAGCCCATGGCGACGTAATACTTCGCTCCGGCCTTTTTATAGAGGCCAATCAGGTAGTCTGCGTCGAACTTATCGGCTTTCCACGACTTGATCACATCCACAAAACCCGTCTTGGAAGGATGGCCGTAATGTTGCAGGTGGTGTTGGTATTGCGGCTCTCCCTGCACATACATGCGCCGTGCATACCAATCGCCATACTCGGCCGCGGATTGCGGCCCCCAGTGGTTCCACATGCCGAACTTGGCGTCGGTAAACCAATCCGGCATATGGTAGGCAGCGAAGGAGTCGCGTGCCCCTTTGAAAGGGCCATGCGCGATGGAGGATACGGCAGTCGCCGAAGAGGCAGCTTGCGCGCGGGCCCGCGATTGCCATAGTGGCACGCCGACACCCGCAGCGGCGGCCAGTGCCGACGTTTCCAGAAATTTGCGGCGAGTAAGTGTGCCTTTCATAGCGTCTTTCTCCAATTCCATTGACTCAGGTCAGTTTGAGTCCGGCGATCTTCAATGAGTAGACAAAGTCGCAGGGCTTTTCAGTCGGGAAATTCACCTTCAATCCCTCCGAATCCTGGACAAATTTGAGGTTTCCGGCATGGCCCAGCAGCTCCACCTTCTTGACGTTGCCCCTTACCGGCAGGCCGCTGCCCAGCGATGTAATGGTGACAGGGTCGTCGCCCGGCCACTTCATTACCATTGCGTAGAGCGTGTCGCCGTGGGTGGTAAAACGAATGTCTGTGGGCGTGTAGCCGTTACGCGAGATGCCGCCGCCGCTGACTCCAGTACCGCCTCCCTGGTTGTCTCCGTTGATGCGGCCCGCGAACTTCCCGGTGGCGCGTATCTTGTCCATCGCCGCCTCCGCCGCTTCGGCTGCGGGGCCTTCCCCATATTTAGTCCACGGCCGCGTGTTGTATATTGCCTCTCCGTTAACATCCAGCCACTTGCCGATCCCCAGAAGCACGTCCTGCTGCTCCTGCGGGATGGTGCCGTCCGCCCTGGGGGAGATGTTCAGCAGCAGATTGCCGTTCTTGCTGCTGTTCTCCACGATCTTTACAACAACCGAACCGGGCGAAACTGGCTTCTGCCCTTCCACATAGCCGAACTTGTCTGTAATGGGATCGTCGGGCTGCCAGATCCAATCGGTCAACTCCAGGGGCGCCCGGCCCTCGCGCTCGTAGTCCATAATCTGGCCGCTGACCCATGCGGCGGTCTTGGCGCTGATGCCCACCTGCTTGCCCCATTGCTTTGCGCGGTTGAAGTAGTAGTCCGACACCCGGATCTTTAGCGGGTCCCATCGAGCATCGGTGTTCATGTCGAACCAGAGTATGTCGGGCTGGTACTTCTCGATGGTTTCGATTCTCTTCGCCACCCAGTCGTGCATGAACTTGGTACGCGCCGCATTGCTCTTGTCCGCAACATTGTAGAAGGCGGCCCACTTGGGATCATATTGATCGCTGCCCGGAAGCTCCTCCTC
>DATKGA010000159.1:0-13546 GCA_035510935.1 Acidobacteriaceae bacterium | reverse complement strand
CTGTTTTTCCTGTCAACCCCCTCGTCGCCCCAATATCCTCCTAACCCAAACCTCACCAACCACTTCCACCTGCAAAATACTTGGCATAGTAGTTATGCCCCGCTTGGTAGAATTAACTTAATGGATCAAAAGCATCCGGCTCAACCGCGCTCTTTCTCAATCGAATTACCCATAGCAAACAGGGATTTTATCCATAATCTGTGTAAAGCTTGAACACTCCCACCCCGCCGAAACCTCATTTTTCACCCGCAACTCCATGATTTTGAAATTTTTATCCACAAATTATTCAGAATCAACCATTTACTGGCATTCTACCGGCACATATTTCGTAACACTCTGATTCCAAATAGCTTATCAAATTCTCTGATTCCAGATAATTTAGAAACTAACAGCAATAGAATGATCGCCTTACAAGTGTTCCCCTTCCAGGGGGGAGGGGGGGAGGGGGGTATGTACTATCTGATTAACTATTCATGCAGTTGCTCTTCTCACGAACCGAGCACTCTGCCTCGGAGAAGTAAAGTGCCCCATCCCCGACGCGTCTTAGCATCAGGAATGGGGCGCAATCCATCGTCCAAAGAATCGTCAGCAGTAGCGTCTCTACCGGACGGTCAGCAGCTCCGTTTCGTACGGCTTCAGGTTGAGCTTCACCGTGACCGTACCTTTACCTGCCGTCGAGGCAACAGGAGAGACCGTCCCCGTCGCCGGATCCCACGCCTCTACCGTCTTGCCTGCCGTCTTCAGCGTCACTGAGTGAGAGCTGGCCTGCGCTCCCTCGTTGAAGAACAGGACCACGTCAGCGTCCTTCAGCCGTCGCGTCATCACCTTCAGTGCGGCGTCCGGAGCATCGAGCGCTACCTCGCGCGTACCGATAACAGTATTCAGCGCTGTCTCGATCGCATCCGCAACCGCCTGCGGTCCGGGTGGCGTGGCAGGAGCTCTGGACGGAGGAGTCGGTGTTGCAGGAAGCTGCGCCGAAGTCTCCACGGTCGCGAAGGCAAAGTCGTTGGGCGTTGCCTTGCGTGCATCCCGAATGGTCTTCGAGTAGATCAGCGACGGCGTACGGCCAAGGAAGAGGACCCTGCCCCCGCCCTTCACCAGCGCCTTCAGCCGATCCAGCTCTGCCTGGGAGAGAATCTCCGCGGACGGAATCACGACCACCCGATACTGGTTGCCGCTCATGGTTTCCAGATCTCCCGGCCCGGCTTTAAGATCGGTGGCCAGTGCGTCCATATTGATGATGTCAAAGTTGATCTGCCGCTCGGCCAGCATCCGCTCGCTCGACACGAAGGCAGTATCGGAGGCCGAATCGCCCAGCCACATCGAACTCGACGGAATATACAGCGCCACGCTCGCTCCTGGCCGCCCCATGCTCATCACATAGGTCAGCCGCTGTAGATACTGCATCAGTGCTGGCCAGCCGGGATCGCGCATCAACTCCGATGGGCCGCCGCGTGGACGCGCTGGGAGTGCCGGCGCTCCCGGCGTCGCGGGCGCGACCGGGGGCGGAGCAGGCTGAGGCACGGTCCCAGCAGGAGGGGATGCCGAGTAGTGCATAGTCTCAATCACGTTGATGCCGCGTATTACCTGTTCATTCAGTATGTAACGCGCCATGGTGATATCTGGCGCGGGCTGATAGGCGGCAAAGCTCTCGGTAAACGAGCGCGGATGCCCATAGACGTGGGCCGCGCTCGATGCAAGCCGCGGAAAGTCGGAGATCGTGTCAGTCCATATCTGGTGCCAGATGGTATCGATCCCCGGCACCTCCACGTACTTCATGTCGCGTTCGAAGTCGCCCTCCGACCGCGTCAGGTCCATCTCCATCTCTTCGTGGTTCAGATGCACCTGGTACTCCACGCCGTGCTCGGCGCACCATATGCCCTGTGGCTTGAAGAAGCCATCGCGGAACATCTGCGAGAAGACGTCGTAGTAATCGCCCTTGGCGCGCAGCTCGTCATCGCTGAGTTTAACCGGGGGCGTGGGCGGACCGGAGGGGATGAATGCCGGATCGGACTGGGGCGCGGCGGCGGCTCCGGCAGAGGCAGCCGGGGGCCTCGCGCGGCCGCCGCCCTGCGACAGCAGGATGGCGCCTAGGTACGGGCGAATGTCGTACCCCTTCACCTGCTGGAACGTATCGAAGAACTTCGGCGTCCAGGGCAGCCCGGCGATGGAGTAGTCAGGCTCGTCGCCGCGGAAGCCAAGAATCGTGTTGCCGAACAGCTCCGGCATGGCCTTGTAGTAGCCATTGTGGGTGGCTTCGAGGTAGGCGGCGGTGGCTTCGGGGTTGAGGTAATCCTCAAGCGGGTAGGTGGAGTCCTTGGCGTGGGTGGGGTTGGCGTCGCTGCGGGTGGGCGAGGTGCGGAAGACATGCTCGACCACCATTACGGTCCAGTCGGGACCCGCGGGCGCGGTCCATGCGATGTTGCCGTTGACGATGGGCACGGCGACACGCTCGGCGGGGACGTTCGTGCCCACGACGATGCGCTCCACCGAAGCGTTGGTGGCCACGGCTGCGACCGCGTTCGCGCCGACAGCCTGGTTCAGGGTCTCGCCGCCTTTGACCGGATAGCGCTGGCCTAGGCTGAGGGCCTGCATGCTGAGGTCATGCTTGTCCTTCGAAGGCATGAAAAGTCCACCGGCAAACCCGCTCGGATAGCCGATGTCGTCCACGATCCACACCTTCATCCCGCGTTTTTTGGCCTCTTCAGCGAACTGCTTGAAGAAGGCGAAGTACTCGGGTGTCAGGTAGGTCGTCGTCATGCCGCCGCCGGCCTGCGCCGTCACCGCATGGAAGCCAAGGCTCTTCATCATGTCCAGGTCCCGCGAAAGGCTTTCGATCGTCGCGGGCCCGTCTAATCCGAAGTAGGGTTGGGGCCCGTACTCCGACGGAGGTGTCTTCCAGGCCTGCTTAAGCTCGGCCACGGTCGGCATCTGCACCTTCTCCCAGGGATTTTTCTCTTCGGTCGACTGCGCGTAGCCATGCTGCGCAAGCAGAGCGATTACACATGCAACAAATCCGGTTACACATGCGGTAAGGGTGGCCCAGGCAACGGCCGCTCGCCGATTCCTGCGGTCCTTTGTGGTTGCACATAATTTGTTCATCGGTAACTCCCCGTGGTGACGCGCAGCAAGCACAACTCGCTGCTGAAATTTAAGCCATTGTCCGTTCTGGAGCCGTTCCCGCCGTCTGCTGGAGTCGTACCCTTGCGGTTCCCAGCATCTCTCAGCGTAAAACCACCAAATTCAGCCCAAATCGTTATACATGGCCCGAACACTGTTTGGAAACACTACCGGCAAATGCTGCGGCATGGCTGCGAACCACGCTGGGGATATTGCCCCGTCACTCGACTTACACTGGATACAGCCATCTCACACCGAATGTCACCAGGATCGAAATCCGCCACGCCACGCGCCCCTCTGCATTTTCTCGGGCTGGCGTGCGCCATCGGCGTCTCCACCATCTACTTCAACCAGCCTCTCCTGGTCGAGATGGGACAAACCTACCACGCGCCTGCAGGCCGTGTGATGTATGTCGCCAGCGCAACCCAGGTTGGATACGCGCTGGGAATACTGCTCTTTGTGCCGCTTGGCGATCTGCTGGAGCGCCGTGCGTTGATGAGGCGGATGTTCGCCGCTGTAATAGTGGCGCTCCTTCTCGTTACCATGGCGCCCACACTGGCATGGCTTATCGCGGGCAGTGTCCTGCTGGGTTTGGTAGCCTCGGTTACTCACATCGTTCTTCCCATAGCACCCGAACTGGTGCCCCATAAGCAGCGCGGGCGTGCCATCGGAACCGTGATGATGGGGCTTCTGTTGGGTGTTCTGCTGGCCCGGACCTTCTCCGGCTGGGTGAGCCATATCCCACTGCTCTTTGTCTACGCGCCGAGACTGTTTCCCAAAGGCGCTTTCTGGGTTACAGACGGTTGGCGATATGTGTTTTTCATCGCAGCACTGGGCAATGCGGCGTTTCTGCTTTTTCTCGGTAGGATAATGCCTCGTCTGCCGCCCAGCCAGGACCTTCGCTATGCGGACGCCATGCGCTCACTATGGACGCTCTTCCGCACCCAACCGCTGTTGCGCGAATCGAGCTTGATTAGCGCGCTCGTCTTTGCCGCCTTCAGCTGCTTCTGGACCACACTGGCCTATATGCTCAGCGGCCACTATGGCCTCGGTGCGGGCGTTGCGGGCAGCTTTGGGATCGTCGGAGCGGCAGGAGCAACGGTAGCCCCAATCGCCGGCAAGCTGGCGGATAAGCGCGGAACCCGATGGGTACTCGCGGCCGCAATCACTTTGCTTGCAATCTCCTATCTGGTGTTGTGGGCCGGTGTTGCATTCAGCCTGCCATTGACGCTGCACATCGCAGCACTGGTAGTCGGCGTCATCGTGTTGGACGTCGGCATGCAAATGACGCAGATATCCAACCAGACGCGTATCTTCGGCCTGGTTCCTTCGGCGCGCAGCCGGTTGAACACCGTCTACATGACCAGTTTCTTCGCCGGCGGAGCGGTCGGATCGGCGCTTGCCACCGTCGCCTGGGACCGCTGGCATTGGAACGGCGTCTGCATCCTTGCGCTGGGGCTGATCGCACTTACGGGCCTCTGCCACGCGCTCGGCACAAGCACTCCTCAGCCATTCAACCCCGACTCACGCACCGACCACCCTGTCCTCGACAGCGTGATTGAAGCCTAGGGACTTCTCTGAATAAGTCTTCGTTTTGAAAGGGCGGGACTATAGTCGCGCCGTAAGCTTATCTCTTCAGCAAATCGACCGGCGCATTCACATCTTCTATCCGGAAATAGCCGGCCAACCCCGGATGCCGTCTTACCACTGCGAGATACATCTCCCACGCCACGCGGCGGTAGCTGAAGTGCCCTGCCGCGCCGCTGCGCAGTTCGGCGATGTAAAGCGCCTCGGCAAAGTCCATCTTGAACATCGCCCGCACCCGTGTCCCCAGCGGTAACAGATACGCCGCAGCCTCTGGCCCAGCAGCGTCGCGCAGGCTGCGGTAGGCGGCGTGAGCAGTATCCATGGCCGCCGCATAAGTCTCATGCAGTCCAGCCTCGGCAAGCGTGGGCTGGCCGGGGCACACTGGCTCCTCGTATCCGTGCAGATCCGTATAGGGCTGCAGCAGTTGTACGCAGCGGCGATGGCGGTGCATATCGCGGAAACCGCCGATGTCCATCAGGATGTCGAACTGAAATCTCTGTCCCGCGGAGAAGGCGCGTGGCAACTCATCGTGGCGGCCGCGACGCTTCATTCCCAGTGCAACAATCTCCGCCACCCGTAGCGCACTGAGAGAAGCGACAGTACGCTGTATCTGGCGCCAGGAGTAATGGCACTCTCCGTACAGCAGCGAAGTAGCAAGTTCGATCTCCAGTGAACCCGCTTCTTCTACCAGATCCACAACCGGGGCCTCCTCGATATTCTGCCCGTCCAACAGTTCGGCTGCGGCCTGACGCATCTCGACGCGTGTGGCGATGGTATATTCATTGGCCGCTGAGTATTTCACCAGAGTTGGAGCCGTCTTCACTTCGCGCAGCAGCACCTCAGAGAGACGCGCATGGAATCCCTCGCGGCCCTGCGCGTCGGGGATGGTGAACGAAGCGGCCTCATCCAGTAGTACGCGCGCACCATCATGGCCTACGTTCCACGCAGGTTCTGCCGCGGCTGCTTTTAGCCTCTCGCCCAGACTGCGCACCTCGGCAAACTCACTCGACAGCAGCCGCGAGATCTGGTTCTCCAGCGTGCGCGCGCTCACAATCTGCCCCAGCGAGGTGTTGGTTGCCAGCGGCAGCACATAGCGCGCCACATCGAACGCGCGTGCCTTCAGTGTGCGCAGATAACTCTCGTCCTTCATCTCTTCCGGTTTCGCAATCGCGCTCTTCAGCGCCTCCAGCATTCCCGCGCCAACCTGGTCGTATGCGGCAAACAGCGCCTCAATCGACGCAGTGTAGCCAGCCGTCCGCTCGCCAAGCGCAGGCGTGTACCAGCCCGACTTACGGAAGTTCTGGTAGCGAGTGCTGCGTTCCTGCCCGTCCCAGCGCTGCTCGTCCACCAGTGCGACGGCCGCCAGTAGGCTCAGCCGCTCTATGGCAAACGCAATGTGCGCCAGGTCGGCGATCGAGCGGTGTCCATATTGAAAATAAAACGTGTTCAGGAACTGCTCCGCGCGCTGAGAGCTTATCTCCGCCAACGACTCCTTCATGCTCAGCGACGAGCGCGAGTATTTGGCCATCGCGTAGGCCAGTACCTCAGGATCCGCGCCCTGAATCGCGTATACATCGGTCTGGTTCGCGGCTGAGTTGGTGGGAGGCATGGCGTGCAGTTTCCGGTCGGCGGCGGTTGGTAGTTTGTCGGTCATCACCCTGCAAGGATATGTCATCCGGCGACCCGCGCACTCCAAGCCCTGTGGATGAATCCAGATGGATTCGTATAATGAGGCGGGCAGACGGAAGGAAGACAGATGAGTTCACTGGTAGGCAGGGTTGCACTGGTAACGGGAGCTTCGCAGGGCATTGGGCGCGCATGTGCGCTTGCATTGGCCGAGGCGGGTGCCACCGTGGCGCTTTGCGCGCGTAACAAGGCAAAGCTCGCCGAAGTAGCCGACGAAATCAATGGGGCCGCAAGTCGGGCAGCTGAGGCGGCGGGCGAGATGGACGATACAGCAGCCATCTGCGGCGGGGCTGCCAGCGCCGGCGTCACGGAGCCGTTTGCCGGGTCAGCGCATGTGTTTGCCCTCGACCTCGGCAGCGAAGAGTCCATCCAGGCCTGCGCCAAGGCCGTTATCGCACGATTCGGCAAGGTCGAAATCCTGGTCAACAATGCGGGCATCACGCGCGACACCCTCACCCTGCGTATGAAGCGCAAGGACTGGGACGACGTGCTCGCCACAAACCTTACGGGGGCCTTCCTGATGACTCAGGCCGTTATGGGCTCGATGCTTAAGGCACGTTGGGGGCGCATCATCAATATCACCTCGGTGGTCGGCGAGATCGGCCAGGCGGGACAGGCCAACTACGCCGCGTCGAAGGCAGGCCTTATCGGCCTCACACGGTCGCTGGCACGTGAACTGGCCAGCCGCTCAATTACTGTCAACGCGGTTGCCCCCGGATATATCGAGACCCCTATGACCGCCGTGCTCACCGACGAGCAGCGCTCTGCTATGACCTCGCAGATTCCGCTGGCGCGCGCTGGTACTGATCGCGACGTAGCCGCTGCGGTCGCGTTTCTTGCGTCCGAAGAGGCTGGCTTCATCACAGGCCATACGCTCGACGTCAACGGTGGAATGTACATGGGATAGATGCTGCTGATATCTCGAATCATCTTTGTTTTCAATCAAAAACAGGATTTCAATATCGAATCATTTACTATATTGGTATTAACTCTTTAGTTAGTAAATCTTCCGGTTCATAGCTGAGCTGCGCTTAAAGTAGAGCTTCAATGTATGTGCTCTATCTCGCTTCCGGCGAACCTCGGTGGGTACGCATATCGTTCCAATACACGAATTAGTCATTGACCTCGTCCGCTTGGATGTTTACTTTGTGGCTAATGGCAGATATGCAAACACTACCGACACCCCTGAATAGCATTCCACCCGTCGCTACCATCGCAATGAACATTGGGGCCACGATCCGCAATTATCGTCTGCAAAAAGGTATGTCGCAGGGAGATATCGAGAAGCGAACCGGGCTATTGCGCTGCTATCTGTCGCGTGTCGAGAACGGGCATACAGTGCCGTCGCTGGAGACGCTGCAGAAGATCGCTTTTGCGCTGGATCTGCAACTGGCGCAGTTCTTCTCCGATCAAGCCGTCAGCCAGGAGATGTCCTCGCTACGCCTGGGCGAGGACGAAATTCGCTTCCTCACCCAGATCCAGCGCTATTCCGCGCGTCTCTCGGAGAACGACCGCAAGCTGCTGCTAGCCATGGTGCGCAAGTTCGCGCAGACCACGCTGGCATAGAGAAGCAGTGAGTGGTTGGTAGTGATTAGTAATACCGCTATCACAGTTTCGGTTTGTAAAACACGGTGGCTGTGTCTCTACAACCCACTGCTTTCCTACACACGGCTGGCGATCGCGTAGCCAATGAGTGCCAGGATCAGGCAGGCAGCGGCGAAGGTGACCTTCTGTCGGCTGAGGTAGCGTTCGCGTCCAGCAGTCATCCGTGGCACCAGTGGAACGCCCAGCGCAAGGCCGCTCAGAAAGCCGCCGATATGCGCCGAATTGTCGATGCGAATGCCCACATTGACAAAGATTGTGCTCAGCCCAATCACCAGGTTGATGAGGGCAAACTTAACCACGCTGCTGCGCAGCCTGCGCAACTCCTCCCAGGGAAAGGGCAGTTGGCGGTTACTCAGCAGCACGATCAGAATGCCGGCTATGCCAAAGACCGCGCCCGAGGCTCCAGCCCCAACTTGGAATAAGGAGCTTGGATCGTGGAACAACAGGTCGTAGTAGACGTTGTAGCCCATGCTCAGCAGGTTTCCCGCGATCCCGGTAATCAGGTACACGGCGACCATGCCATAAGGGCCGACCAGCGGCTCGCCCAGCATCCCAAGGTTCCACAGGCACCACATATTGGTCGCCAGATGGATCAGCCCCACGTGCACGAACGTCGCGGTCAGCAGGCGGTACCACTGGCCATGCAACACCAGCCAGGTTACATTTGCGCCGTACCGGAGGAGGTCGTTCTCAGTGGGATCTTTTGGGCTTACGCCATGAGTCACCATCCACAGGTAGACAGCAATATTGATGGCCAGCAGCAGGTAGGTTCCCGGGGCCGAGCGCGGGTCCCATACGCTGTACTCGCGCCTGCGTCGTGCCTGTTCCGGTGAGTACGCCTCGTCCGGTGTCCCAGCCCCAAATTTGGGCGTTGTGGGAATCGGCGGTGGCTCAATCTCGCCTTCGGTTTGAAAGTGCGCGGCAGACATGCTGGTCTATTTACGCTATCGCATTTTCTTGATCAGTGCGGACACCGGGCACAAACCTTCCCTCTGCCTTCATGGATTATGCAATTAAGGAAAGAGACTATGCGGCGTTCTTCATGATGCGTTCGCGGATATGGGGCGGAATGCGTTGGATCGCGTCGGATACCAGGCCAGGGATCGGTGTAGCAATAGCCACCAGCACCCACAGCAGGATCGAGATGGATAGTCCGGCAATCGCAGTCGCCTCCAGAGAGATGGTGATAGGCGTGTGATACAGGTGGCCATGCAGGCTGGTGCCAAGGTGCGCGATGGCTTCGATGCGGTGCAGGACAGCCGCGGCCAGCAGGAAGGCCAGAATCGACAGCGAACTGACCGAAATCAGCAGCACATCAATGGTGCGCGCCAGATGCTGACGGCGGGTGCAAGCGGCGCACTCAGTAAGGTGATGATCATAGTCGGTGCGCATTGCAGGCGACAGGCCGGAAATGTCATAGCGCCAGCCGGCGAGTATGTCTCCTATGACCGGATCCGTGCAATGCGGTTCGGTAATGCGGCGCGTTCTGGAACGTCGTGAGCCGAAAGTTACCATATTTGTATAAACATCATTTTACTTGATTTGTTACGGCAAGACACAGAAAAGAACAGATACCACCGGATTCTGTACAACCGCTGAAATGAGCGTCGTGGCCTGCCGGCCTTTCCTCTTCCTGCGTCAGAATGTTGAATCAAAATCGGTTAGAGGAAGATGGAGGCGAGTGGCTCGGATTGCTGTGCCAGTAGCACCCGGTTACCCAATAGCTTCCCCCGTTCCCGAATAGCCTCCTCGGCCGACATCAGAGCCAGCTCCGGCACGTTGTTCGTCTCCGAGAGATGCCCCAGAACGATGTAGGTCGCGTTGCCATCGTAATCCCGCGCCAGGAACTCGGCAGTCGCGTGATTGGAGAGATGCCCGACGCGAGAGAGTACACGCTGCTTCACCGCCCACGGGTAAGGGCCGTCCTTTAGCATCTCAAGGTCGTGGTTGGATTCGAGCAGCAGTACATCGATCCTTTGCAGGGCGGACCGGACGTTGGGCGGCATATAGCCAAGGTCGGTAGCAATGGCCATGCGGATCGATTCCGTGGCCGACTCGAAGACGAATCCACAAGGATCGGCCGCGTCGTGCGGAGTCGTGAAGGGCGCAATCGTCAGGTCGCCGATACAGAAGTTCGTCCCAGGCTGAAAGTACTCCACCGCGGGCAGGCTGACCGAGTCGCGCTTTACTGCGGCCTGCGACACGTCTTCTTCTTCATCACCCTCGCCGATTGCGGCTGCAATCTGGATCGAACCGGACTGCACGCCGCATTCCGGATCAGCATTATCTCTACTCTCTATCGCTTCCAGAGTGGCTCGTGCCTCTTTCTCCTCCTGCAAATGGTCCAGCCACTTGGCGTAGGTCATCTTGGTACGCGGAGTCATCTGCCGCACCCAGGCGCGGTGAGTCGGCTCGCTGAAGTACACCGGTATGCGCAGCCTGCGTGCCAGCACCGAAAGGCCCGCCACATGGTCCGTATGTTCGTGCGTAATCAGGATGGCATCCAGCGCGGAGGCGTCTTCATTGGCCATCTTCATGCGCTTCAGCAGCTCGCGGCAGCTGAGCCCCGCGTCCACCAGCACACGCGTCCGCGCGCTGGCAATCACCGTCGAGTTACCCTTCGATCCGGAGGCGAGAACCGTCATGCGCATTCGCTTAAGATACGCCGCTTCAGTGTGGATTAGTGCGCCGAGCTCGGGCGACGGTGCCTTTACGGCTGCGGACTGCGACGATTCGAACTGTAGGCCGCGTGCCATCAACGCCTAGGGCCGCAGGATGTAGATGCGGTAACTGGCTGGCGTCTCTTCGCGACTCCACCAGCGCGCGGTGCGGCTCGGCGACCACTCAGTTTGCAGCGTGTAATCGTTCGCCAGGAAGCTCCGGAAGGCAGGCCAACGGTCGAGCTTGCGGTAATCTTCAGGCCCATCCACATACAGCGCGCTGCTCACCACCAACACCTGTGGCGGAGACGCATTCATCGCGGCGGCGACGCGCTCCCGCGTCTGCCGCACAAAGGGAACATCCTCCGCGCCGAAGAGCGGAAAGTCCACCAGTAGCCCGTTTTCCGGTTCCAGCCTCATGCGGTAGAGCACATTGCCGCATCCGGAAATGGAGTCGATGCACTGGATGTGGCCGGAGAGCCTCTGCCCTCCCAGCGCGTCGAGGTTCTGTTCCAGCGAGCTGATGAAGTCCGTCTCCCACCAACGATAGCGGTGGATCAGCACGGCAGACTGCGGCGCCAGAAAGAACCCGCCATAGGCCAGCGCAGCCAGCGCAAGCCATCGTGCAGTCTTGTTGCGCAGCGTGCCAAACTCCTCCTCATTACAGTCGAGCCTCTCCCCCCACAAGACCTGGGTAAAGTCCAAAGCTATCAACGGCAGCAGAAAGATGAGCAGCGTATATCGGTAGTATGGGAATCCTCTGGCCTGCACCATATAAGAGACCAGCCCGAAGAGTACGCCAAAGCCCAGCGCAGCGCGTTCCCAGCCAAGCGCCACGCGCTCCCAGTCCATCGGCTGCCGGCGCATCACTAGCACAGCCAGCCACAGCACAACCAGAGGCAGTAGCGGCGAGATGCTGTGTAGCAGCAGGAAGCCGAGCGGTCGATGTCCCAGCCCGGAGTAGTAGAGTACGAGTCCGTGAAGATTGGCGAAGAACGCAGCGACCGCCCGCTCCCGTAGCAGAAAAACGAGCGCGACGACCGGCGCAACGAAGTAGCCGGCGATAGCTGTCACGGCAAGAGGCACCCGCCGTTGATTCCGCAATTCGCTTTGCCGTTTCCGTCCGCGCAGAACAAAGACTGCAAGCAGAAATTGTGCCACGGTCAGTGGCAGTGCGGTCGGTTTGATGGTCAACGCAACGCCGGAGAACAGGCCGAAGGCCGCCGCCGGCCACGGCCAGTCTCGGCGGACTGCGACAAATAGGAAGGCCGTCGCCACTATCAGGCAGACCGCCATCGTCAGGTCGCGTTGGCCGCCCTCAGCCAGTCCGTCGCGCCCGTGAATCAGCAGGAAGAGGCACGCAGCAAAGAGGCCAGCGAGCCAGCCACTAGCTTGCGTGGTGCGTGTTCCGCGAGTAATCACGAAATAGGACGCGGCTACAGCTCCCATCAGCGCGAAGTCGAAGAGTCGCCACGCCAGGTCGCCCATGCCAAACATGTGCATCGCTGCCAGCTCGATCAGGTACGAGCCAGGCATATTCATGTCGCCGATCTCACGGTAGGGGGCCCAACCACGCTCGATGAGCCATCCGATGTAGTGGATCAACGAGGCGTCGCCCACCAGCGGCCAGCGCCAGCTCCACACGAAGTACAGTAGCGCGCAGACACCGAGGCTGGCGGCCAGCGTGGCGCGAAAAAGGCGGGCAATCCCGTTGCGCACTGGTCTCTCCTCTCGTGATTGAGTCTAACGGACGCATCTCCCTTTTACGTGGTGCAGTGTCGTTCACATCTGGATTGTTGGTGCAGCCAGACTTTCTGTGTGTTCTAGGCGCAGGCGGCCAGCAGGACAGTGATGTTATCGTGTCCGCCATTTGAGTTGGCGGCGTCTACCAGAGCCTGGCACGCGGTGTCGAGCGCAGACTGCACAGCGAAGCCAGGCTCAACAGAGTTGCGGTTGGTTGATGCAGGCGCTGCAAGGCTTGCGCTGCGAGTGATGACACGCTTGATTGTGCTTTCATCCAGTTCGCGACTGAGACCGTCCGAGGCAAGAAGATAAAGGTCGCCGGGTTGTGTAGCGCAGGCGGTAATCTCCGGTTCTACCGTAGGCTGTGTGCCGATGGCGCGAGTAATAATGTTGCGCATCGGTGAGGCGGCGGCTTGCACGCGAGTTAGCAGCCCGGCGCGCACCTCCTCCTCCACCAGGGAGTGGTCCTCGGTCAGCAGTTGGAGCGTGCCCGAACGCAAGCGATAGCAACGACTGTCGCCCACATGGCCGATCCAAAGCGTCGAGCTTGGCGGGGATTCCTCCCACAGCAGCGCAACCAGCGTAGTGCCCATACCGTGCAGGCTGGGCACTACGCAAGAGTGACGGAAGACAGCATGGTTCGCAACTTGAATGGCCTCGGCCAATCGCACTCGTGCTTGCTTTGCTGCACCGGGCTGCGCTACGTTGATCGGCTCCCGCGACACGCGAGGCAGTACAGCTTTGGCCGCTGCTGGATCGACTGGAGGACAAGATGGATGGGCAAGGTAGTTGAGGAAGGCCTCTGTAGCCAGTTGGCTGGCAACCTCGCCTCCCGCGGCGCCTCCCATGCCGTCGCATACTACGAAGGCCCCAAGCTCAGGCAGCGCTGCGCAAGAGTCCTGGTTGGAGTGGCGCACCAGGCCGCGATCAGAGAGCATGGCGAAGGTGCGAATCGCCGCGCACGCCATGACATTCACCGCCTTGGCAGTTACAGGCCGCTGCTTGGGAGGCTTCACTGTCGCGGCATCTGCCATTTCACCACCCCGGAGCGCCACAATTTGGGCCCGTGAAAACCATACTCCTCGCCGCGCTTCAGTCCAATGGCCTCGCTTGCAGGTGTCTTCAATTTATAAAGCACCGTTCGG
>DATKGA010000158.1:0-3039 GCA_035510935.1 Acidobacteriaceae bacterium | reverse complement strand
GGGGACTCGTCTCAATGCAGTGGAGTACCGAGATGATGGTACGCTCATGGACGCAACTGTGCGGTTGGCGCGCGAGTCATTTCTAAGCGGAGGTTTGAGGAGGTGGTGAACTCGATAGAACAACCGCGTCCGGCAGCAAAGATTCTCCGCTCCTTTGCAGAATTTCTTGTTGTCGCTGTTTGCGGCGGGGCGCTAGCCTTCACCGCAATCGGATTCATCATCTCAATCGTTTCCTTCCGGTTTGTAGGTTCCCGTGATTTCGTCGTATTTTGGGCCACCGGCCAGCTAGCTGCCCACCACGGGAATCCATATGATGGAGATGCCCTGACGCGGGTTGTGCACGCAGCGGGTCTGCCGAGCGGTGGCAGCATCATGTACATGCGCAATCTGCCTTCGGCTCTTCCGCTGGTGTATCCGCTCGGCTTCCTCGGTTTGTGGCCTGCGTCGATCTTGTGGTCAATCCTACTTCTGGGGTGCCTGACAACTTCGGTTTACCTGCTGTGGCAGATGCACGGCCAGCCAATGAATCGGCGGCATTGGCTTGGTTACTCTTTTGGACCGGCACTCCTGTGCATGATTATGGGGCAGACCACACTTTTCGCGCTGCTCGGGTTAGTCCTGTTTTTGCGCCTGCATCGCTCGCGCCCGTTCCTGGCAGGCGCTTCACTATGGCTCTGCGTTCTGAAGCCCCAGTTATTTTTGCCATTCGGAGTCGTCCTGGTGGTATGGGTGGTGATTTCAAAGAGCTACAGGATCCTGGCCGGCGCGGTAGTTGCCATTGCCACGAGTTGCGTGCTCGTACTTCTGATCGATCAGCATGTATGGACTCAGTATTCCGAGATGATGAGCAGGTCTGGTATTGAGTCGGAGTATATTCCTTGCGTCAGCTTCCTGCTGCGCAATTGGATCAGCCCAGGATCAGTCTGGCTCCAATATGTGCCAGCGGCGATTGGCTGCATTTGGGGCCTCGGATACTTCTGGGCAAGGCGGAAGACCTGGGATTGGATGAAGCACGGAAGCTTGCTGATGCTTGTGTCGTTGGTGACGGCGCCGTATTCCTGGATCTACGATGCAGGTGTGGCCATACCGGCCCTGCTCCAGGGCGCATACGCGACCCGATCTCGAATCATGTTGGCAGTTCTTGCGCTGTTGAGCGCGCTGGTCGAGATTGCACTGCTCGGCGACGCGGTGAAGCCGTCTGCCATCTACCTTTGGACGCTTTGGACCGCGCCAGCCTGGCTGGTTTGGTATCTGTTAGCCAATGCAATTGCAAGTATGCGCAGCCAGACTGAGCGGGCTGGCGGAGAACTCGTGGAGATCGGAGACTAGTAGCAGCCTGCGATCCCTGCAGCGTGAATAGCCCCGACCCCGCGTTATCTGCTTGTGACAGTATCCTCTGGCGGGTGTTCAAATATACTCGTACCACGACCACGGGAGCCATAGACAATGACGCCTTCAGGCGGTTTGAAAAAGATTCCGTTTCTCTCCGGCGTCTTTCTCATCAGCTTTTCTTCTTTGATTTTCCAGATTCTCCAAACCCGCATTATGTCGGTCATGGCGTGGTATTACATGGCTTTCTTTGCCATCAGCGTCGCCATGCTGGGAATGACCGTGGGCGCCGTTTGGGTCTATCGCTGGCGCGAGCGCTTTCAGCCCGCGGATTTGCCCGTCACGCTGTCCAGGTTCGCGCTCTATACCGCGCTGGCCATGCCCGCGTCCATCGTGGTGCAGTTTTGCCTCATCACTTCGCCCGCGTGGACGCTCACCACGGTAGTAGCGTGGGCGGTCCTCTTGTCCGTCATGGCCTTGCCTTACGTGTTCGCCGGAGTGGTGGTCAGTCTGTCGTTGACGCGCAGCCCGTTTCCCACCGGCCAGGTTTATGGCGTGGACCTCTTAGGCGCTGCGCTGGGATGCGTCGCGGTGATGGCTCTGCTGAACGTGCTCGATGGGCCGACCGCAGTCATTGTGGCCGGCGCCATTTCCTGCCTGTCCTCGGTGGCCTTCGCCGCCAGCTCCGGCGCCAGATACCTGGTTGGTTCCACGTCAAGGCCTTTGTGGGAGCGGCCCGCGACTGTCACGTTCGCATTGCTGGCCGTTGCTTTATTCAACGCCGTGTCGCCCTACGGTTTCCGCCCCATCCTCACCAAGGGTACGATCGATTCCTACGGCAAGATCGGCAATTTCGAAAAGTGGAACTCCTACTCCCCATCAGGGCGACACGTCCCGCCATCGCCGCCCCAATCCTGTGGGGCCCATCTCCCCATCTGCCCCCGGAGATGCGCGTATCCGAGGCTTATCTCGATATCGATGGATTGGCGAGCACCTGCGTCTTCCACTACGACGGAACTCGCGACTCCATAGCCTTCCTGAAGTACGATCTGGTCAGCCTGGCGTATCGTCTTCCCGGCATCCACAAGTCCGCGGTCATCGGCGTCGGCGGCGGCCGCGACGTCTTCACGGCTCATCTCTTCGGAGTCAGCGACATCACCGGCGTGGAGCTGAATCCAATCTTCGTCAATCTGATCACCCGCGATCCCTTCTACAGAAATTTTTCCATAGGGCTATTTACTTGACGCCACCTGATACAACAGGTTGTGGTTTGACCAAGGTTGCAAATGGGACGGGGCCGACTAGCACGGAATGTTGAGCCAATCGATAGAACAGTTTTCCGCGAGATTTGGATTTGCGGCGATTGAATCGAAAGGTGAACTCGTCCAGGTAATCATCCAGATGCTGCAGTCCGATCGCGCCTTGGTGGGTGCCCAGCAGCCATCTTTTCAGCAGCGCGATCACACGATGGACGCGCGGAAGCAGATGCTCTCCCTGTTGTTGACGGCTCTGTACCTGGCGGTCATGAACGTATCCCTCCAGCCCGAAATAGCCTCTCCAGCCGTCGGTTCGAACCGTGCTTCCCGGCGCAATCGCCTCTTGAATGAACCCGTGCAGGCTCACACTGGACGCGTCCGGTATTGTACGCAGCCGAATGCGTCCGATGCCCTTTCCATCCTCCTCGGCGGCGACAATAATCAGAGCCTTTTC
>DATKGA010000157.1:0-14116 GCA_035510935.1 Acidobacteriaceae bacterium | reverse complement strand
GAGGGACTTGTTGATCTTATCGACCGTTGCCGCCGGGTCGAGATTTTCGATTTCAGTACTGGCCATTGTGTGGGCCTCCTTACCAGTTGACGTGTTATGTGAACGATCCGATTGCGCGATGGACGGAGTTGGATTCAGTGTCTGCCTTGAAGTGCTTTCCTGTATTGGTTTTGTTTCCGTACGCAACTGTAAGCGCAAGATGGCACTTCGCGCAAGACTGTAATTTAAGGGCTGGAATGCGAACTGGCAACAGGGGGCGGTTTGACCCTCTCCGGGACGGCCAAAAATCTGTAATTTGAGGCATTTTTATAAGGAAACAGGCTTTTTTTGAATGGGCGAGACGCCAACGGCCCGCAGAAGGGTCCACGGGGGCAATTTGCCCTGTATGCTGGAAAATGTGCCGGACATCTGCCTCCATCCCCCCAAATATCTCCCGCAGCCGAATCTTACCCGTCTCTGCAGTCCTGTATCCAGATGGCACGGTGTGCTGCCAGGTTTCGCTGGGAACTCTCTGGTAGCCGGTTTTCTTACCGCATGGTTGTGCATTGCGATGCTGAGCGGATGCTCGCATCTGCGCCCCAGACCGGCGTCGGAATATGTCTATGTGACGGCCAAGCAAACCTTCCTGCGAGACCGTGTCGCCGCCGTCTCCAACCGCACCGCGACGGTGGAGAACGGCCAGCGCCTGCAGGTGCTGGAGCATGGACGGCGCTTCTACCGGGTGCAGACGGAGAAGGGCGAGCAGGGCTGGATTGACGAGAAGGCGGTGGCGACCGAACAGGTATTCGACGCCTTCAAGGCCCTGGCAGAGGAGCACCATGGCGATCCGGCAGTAGCATCGGCTGTGGTGCAGGACGAGGTGAACCTGCATTTAAAACCGGGCAGAACAACCGAGGTCTTCTATCGGCTGGCCGAGAGCGATAAGGTGCAGTTGCTGGAGCGGGCGACGCTGCCTAAGCCGGTGACTGCGGGTGCTGCTCCGGTAAAAGCTACGGATGCGAAAGGAGCCGAGTCCGCGCCTGCCATAGCGATGGAGGACTGGTGGCTGGCGCGCGATGGCCGTGGGCGAGCGGGATGGCTGCTCTCTCACTATGTGAACGTGGATGCGCCTGACGCGGTCTCTCAATATGCGGAGGGACAACGTCTCGTCGGCGCTTACGTGCTCACCACGGTGCATGACGATGATGCCAAGCAGGACAATAAGGACATCCCGATTTATCTGACCGTAATGGCCACCTATACAGCGGGATTGCCCTACGACTTCGACCAGGTGCGCGTCTTTACCTGGAACCTGAAGATGCATCGCTACGAGACGGCCTATCGCGAGAAGGATATAGAGGGGTATCTTCCCGTTACATTACGGATGGATAAAGATCCATACGGGAAGTCCGTGACGGCGCAGACTCCTCTGCCGACGTTTACCTATAAGGTTCTGGCAGCGGATGCAGGGCCTGCGGCTCCCGATCCAGTGACCGGAATGGTGACTCCGGGACGGCTGATCGATAAGACCTATCGCCTGGAAGGGAACCTGGTGCGGAGGATCGCGCCGCCAGGTAGCAAGGATGAACCGGAGGCGCATCCCGTAGTCGAGGTTAAAAAAATCGCCAAGGGCAAGAAGCGATAAGAGAAAGTGATAGTGCTTCGTGACTTGTAAAGGCGTCAGCTATAGAAGTCGCGGATGGCTCCGACCACGGTCCGCTGCTCGTCGTCGCGGAGTTCAGGGTAAAGAGGAAGGGCGAGGACTTCGGCGGAGGCGCGCTCGGCGTGGGGGAAGTCGCCTGGCTTGTAGCCGAGGTCTTTGAGCGCTGCTTGCAGATGGAGAGGAACGGGGTAGTAGATATCGCTGCCGATCTGCTGCGCAGTTAGGTGGGCGCGCAGGGCGTCGCGGCGCGGGGCGCGGATGACGTACTGGTGGAAGACCGCCGTGGCGCGCGGGTCGGAATACGGCAGGACGACACCCTCTGCCGTAGATTCCGCAACCAGTCCAGCTTCGCGGAAGAGCTGGTCGTAGAGTGCGGCGCGCTCGCGGCGCTTCTGGTTCCAATCGGCGATATAGCGAAGTTTGACGTTAAGTACGGCTGCCTGCATCTCGTCGAGACGCGAGTTGGCGCCCATCTCGTCGTGGTAGTAGCGGCGAGTCATTCCGTGCGCGCGCAGCGAACGGGCGCGGCGGTCGATCTCCGGGTTGGAGGTCGTGACCAGGCCCGCGTCTCCCATGGCGGCTAGATTTTTTGTGGGGTAGAAGCTGAAGGCCGCGGCGTCACCCAGTGATCCTGCCGGGGATCCGTTCCATGCTCCGCCGAATGCCTGGGCCGCATCTTCGATCAGCAGCAGGCCGGGGTGGTCGCGCTGCAATGCCGCGAATCCGTCCCAGTCGGCGCACTGGCCGAAGAGGTGGACGGGCAGGATAGCTTTGACGCTCTTGCCAGTTGGGCCGTTGAGAATCTCCGCAACCGACCCAGACGAGAGGTTGAAGGTGCGCGGGTCGATGTCCGCAAAGACGGGGTGTGCCCCGGCGCGCAGGATCGAACTGGCCGTGGCAAAGAAGCTGAAGGGGCTGGTGATGACGGCGGCAGGCTGGGCGTTCGAGGGTGTGGCAGTGCTGCTGTCGCCAACTCCTGCGGCTGCCAGCGCCAGCCAGAGAGCGTCCGTGCCGTTGGCGCATCCGATGGCGTAGCGCGCGTCGCAGGCAGTGGCCGCAGCAGCCTCGAAGGCAGCGACCTGGGGGCCGAGAATAAAGTGCTGCGAGTCGCAGACCCTCGCCAATGCGTCCAGTATCTCCTGCCGCAGGGGGCCAAACTGACGGGAGAAGTCGAACATGGGAACGGGTTGCGGCATGGGGTTGGACACTGCAGTCATGGTACAACGCAGACCGGCTGAGCCGATTACCACCGCATAGCGTCTAAGCCGGAAGGGAAGCATCTACTGGCAGGCCTGCGTCGCTCACTGTATGAAGTCTCTATTGTTTGTGCTGGCCACAGGGTCCGCAGAGTTGAAAATCAGGATTGTGGTCTATATTGTTATCTGCATTGGTTGTTGAGTTTGCGTTGTCCCCTTCACGGGGCTTGAAGCCCGAGGGTTGGTAAGTCTGGGGTTAGCGGAATACCCTATAGCTTCCAGGTCAATTTTATTCCGGCAATAGAAGCTAACTATAAGGAGATCGGCACTCATGGAAACAAAGCCGGCACAGAATATTCAGGACACTTTTCTCAATACGGTCCGCAAAGACAAGAGCCCGATCACGATCTATCTGGTGAGCGGGGTCAAGCTGACGGGCAAGATTCGTTCCTTCGACAAATACTCGGTGTTGCTGGAGAACAACGCGCAGGAACAGTTGATCTTCAAGCATGCCATCTCCACCGTGGTGAGTGGCCGTGTGGGGTCGCACAGCGAGGGACAGATGGCGGGTAAGGTCGAGCCTCGGGCGCAGACCGGCCACGCGGCTTCGGATGATGCGCCGGCCGTCGCGGGCGATTGATATCCCAAGCCTGACGCCAACCTTCCCAAAGGCCGTATGGATGAACCACAAGCTCGTCTGTAGCCGGCCGGAAGCGGCACAGCAATGAGACCACCGGCGGGCCTCGTACAGGCGGCTGCAGATCGAGCTGCGTCCCATGGACGCACCACTGCAGGCCAGGAGCTGGCCGTGCTGGTTTCGCTGGTGTTTACCGGGCAGCGACGGAGACTGACGCCGGCGGCCCGCCTGGCACGCGATGCGGCGGCTGTTTCTTCAGAGGCGGACGCTTCCGCGAACCGTGGGGACTCTCTGCCTTCAGGCGGCGCAGAGGTTTATTCCGCGAAAAAGGCTGCTCCGCTCGATACGGCTGACGACTTCGACTTCGACGCGTCGCTGGCGGAGTTTGAGGAGCTGGCGCGGAGCGCTGGTGCGCGGATTGCTGCCACCCTGGTGCAGCGCCGCACAAGGCCCGATGCAGCCACTCTGGTGGGGCAGGGCAAATTGGAAGAGATCGCGGGAGTGGTTGCTTCAACCCAGGCGGATGTGCTGCTGTTCGACCACGATCTGACTCCTTCGCAGTTGCGTAACCTTGAAGCAAAAATTTCCTGTCGTGTGATCGACCGGACGCAGCTCATCCTGGACATCTTTGCCCGCCACGCACGCAGCCGCGAAGGACAGTTGCAGGTGGAACTGGCGCAACTAGAGTATCAGTTGCCACGGTTGGCCGGGCGAGGCAAGTCGATGTCGCAACTGGGTGGCGGCATCGGGACGCGCGGTCCGGGCGAGACACAGTTGGAGACGGACCGTCGTAAGATCAACCTGCGTATCGACCATGTGAAGGAACAACTGGAGTCGGTGCGGCGGATTCGCCGTCAGCAGCGTCAGCGGCGCGAAGACGTCCCGGTGCCGGTGGTCGCGCTGGTTGGCTACACCAATGCGGGCAAGAGCACACTATTCAATGCGATGACCGAGGCTGGAGTACTGGAGTCCTCAAAGATGTTCGCTACGCTTGATCCCAAACTGCGGCAACTGCAACTGCCCAGCCGACGGAAGGTACTGCTCTCCGACACGGTCGGTTTCATTCGCAACTTGCCGCACACCCTGGTCACCAGCTTCCGCGCCACACTGGAAGAGGTGGAGCGGGCCGAGGTGCTGTTGCATGTGTGCGACGCGTCCAGTGCAATGGCCAACGAGCAGAAGCTGCAGGTGGAAAAAGTGCTGGGCGAGTTGGATGTGCAGGGCAAGCCGATGATCGAAGTGATGAATAAGATCGACTTGCTGTCGCCGCAGGATCGCGCACGTCTTGCGTCGACACAGACTACCAGAGGGCCGGTTACGGTTTTTGTTTCGGGAATGATGAAGATCGGGCTGAACGATCTACTCAAAGCAATCGACAAAGCGCTAGTAGTTGATCCGCTGATCGAGGCCCGCTTCCGCGTGCCGCAGTCGGAGGGAGCAGTGCTGGCCGCGCTGGAGGCGGGAGCGTTGCTGCGTGAGAAGAGTTTTGAAGGGAACCTTGTGGTTCTTACAGCGCGCGGGCCTGCATCGTTGTTGCAACGCTATCGCAAATTCCGCGAACTGGGATAAAAACAGTGGATAGTGAGTAGTCAATGCGTCGGCGGGAGAGATCAATGGGGCTGACAGCGAGTGGATATTACAGGTTAAACAGAACAGGCCGCCTGTCGGGGAGCGGAGGTGGTGTCCCCTTGCACGCGACCTGTACGACCCAGGACATCGAGTCTTGGTGGTATTTAAAGTTTAGGCTTCTTTGCGGGAAAGTCAAAGGCTATTTTATGCAACGATCCTCCTGCCTCATTTTGCGCGATTACCGTACTCTTTATCCGATTACAGATTCCAGAAGGTTTGACACTGTCAACGGCGCTTTGTTAGAAAGGACTGTACCCAAAGTGTGCAAGGCCGCGTCCTTCCCTGCGCTTTTATAGGGGTTTAGCAGTCCCACGCCCGCATTAATCATGAATGAAATTCTGAATCAACTCGGCGGACTTGTGCTCGGTGCTGTGCCGACGATGGTCTTGATCCTGCTGCTGGTTGTTGGCTACGGACTGTTGGTTCGCCGTCCCCTGGAGCACGTGCTGAACGACCGGCGCGCACGGACGACTGGTGCGGTGGAGCAGGCGCAAAATGCGATTGCAGAAGCCGAGGCACGGACGACGGAGTATGAAGACAAGCTGCGCAAGGCCAGGGCGGACATTCTGACAGCTCGCGAACAGAAGTTGAAACAGTGGAGCACGGAGCGCGACCACGCCTTGTCGGATGCGCGCGCGGTAACCGTGGAGAAGGTGAAGGCCGCGAAGAGTGAGATTGAGCAGAGCGTGGCCATCGCACAACTGCAGATCGACGGAACAAGCGCGGAGTTGAGTGAACAGGTTCTGAGAGCGGTAATGCCGCCGGGAACACGACCGGAGGCGGCGCAGTGATCAGTTTGTTGCGACGGAGTGTGAGGACCGGCTTGGTTTTGGCGCTTGTTCTCGGAATTGTGATCCCAGTAAGACATATACTCGCGCAAGCCCCGATTGCTCCGGCGCAGACTCCCGCGAGGGCTTCGAGCACTACGGACCCAGAGTCGGCGGAGAAGAGCAAGCCGGAACACAATGAGGACGACGAGTATCGCATGTCGCCTACCGTTGTAGAACTGGGCGCGAAGCTGGGACTTGACCCGGAGCAGTCGGCGAAGGTATTTGAGATCTCCAATTTTGTGCTTCTCGCGGTTGCGGTGGTATGGGTGCTGTTGAAGATTGGCCTGCCTTTTATGCAGATTGACCCTCTGCCGAAGTTGCTACGCACCCGCAATACCGCGATCCAGAAGAACCTGGCAGACGCTCGCAATGTGACCGAAGAGGCGCGTGCGCGGTTAAGCGGCGTGGAAGAGCGGTTGAGCAAACTGGACGCAGAGATTGCCGCGATGCGCGAACATGCGGAGCAGGATTCGGTCCATGTGGAACAGCGCATCAAGGCCGCGGTGGAGGACGAAAAGGGCAAGATTCTGGCTGCGGCAGAGCAGGAGATTACCGCGGCGACTAACCACGCGCAGAAGCAGTTGCAGCAGTACGCGGCCGAAATGGCCATCGAACAGGCGGCGCGCAAGTTGGTTGTCTCGGCGGAGACGGACCGTCTGCTGGTGCAGGGCTTCGCTCAGAGGCTGACCGGAGATGATTCGAAGAAGGGAAGTAATTAGTGGCCAGCGTTGCTCCACGTTATGCGCGTGCGTTCGCTGAGGTAGCCGACGCGTCACATCTGGACACCGTCGTGACCCAGCAGCAACTGCGCGACTTTGCCCAGACCCTGGCGGACAGTGGCGAGCTGCGCGAGATATTGGAAAATCCCTCAATCGAGATGGCAGGGAAGCTGAAGGTGCTGGACGCGCTGGCGGGGCGCATGGCGATGTTTCCCCAGGTACGTAACTTTATCGCAGTGATTCTGGAGCACCAGCGCCTGGCTGAACTGGACGAAATTCTGACCGAGTACAAGCAAGTGTCAGACGAGCAAGCGGGAGCGACCGAGGCCCGTATCACCAGCGCTCGTCCACTGAACACCGAGGACCGCACGCAGTTGGAGGCACAGATTGCTAAGCTGGCTGGAGCGCGTGTCAGGGCCAGCTACGCGGAAGACGCTACGCTGCTGGGCGGCGCCGTGGTGGAGATCGGTTCCACCGTCTATGACGGATCGCTGCGCGCCCAGTTACAGCAACTGAAGCAAAAACTGGTGAACGCATAAGAAGAGACAAAGCTCAGTTTGATTTTCTGTTCGGTGTTACGGAACACGTAGTATGAGCCGGGGTTGATAGCTGGATCGAGGGTAACAAAGACATGGCAAAGATTAACGCGAATGAGATAACCGAGCTGCTTCGCCAGCAGATTGAGAACTACGAACAGCGCATCCAGGTGGATGAGGTCGGTACGGTGATCTCGCTGGGCGACGGCATAGCTCGGGTGCATGGGCTGGACAAGGTGATGGCGGGTGAGCTGATCGAGTTTCCCCATGGCGTGGCCGGCTTGGCCATGAACCTGGACGAGTCCGAGGTGGGCGCCGTACTGCTGGGCGACTATACCGAGATCAAAGAGGGCGACGAGGTAAAGCGTACGGGCACCATTATGTCCGTCCCGGTGGGCGATGCGATGATCGGCCGCGTGGTGGATGCGCTGGGCGCTCCCATCGACGACAAAGGCCCGATCGTGACCGATCAGCGGCTGCCGATTGAGCGTCTCGCTCCCGGTGTGGTCGATCGTCAGGGCGTGCGCGAGGCGATGGCAACCGGCATCAAGGCCATCGACACCATGATCCCCATCGGACGCGGCCAGCGCGAATTGCTGATCGGCGACCGGCAGACGGGCAAGACCGCAATCGCGCTGGACACCATCATCAACTCAAAGGGCAAGAACCTGATCTGCATCTACTGTGCCATCGGGCAGAAGCGCTCGTCGGTGGCACAGATTGTGAAGACGCTGGAAGAGCATGGCGCGATGGCCTATACCATCGTGGTCGCGGCCACGGCGTCCGAGCCTGCTCCGATGCAATATATCGCTCCCTTCGCGGCATGCGCCATGGGCGAGTTCTTCCGCGATTCCAAGCGCCACGCGCTGGTGATCTACGACGATCTATCCAAGCACGCGGTGAGCTATCGTGAGATCTCTCTTCTTCTGCGCCGACCACCGGGTCGCGAGGCCTATCCGGGCGATGTGTTCTACCTGCACTCGCGTCTGCTGGAGCGTGCCTCCAAGCTCTCCGACAAGCAGGGCGGCGGCAGCCTGACCGCGCTGCCGATCATCGAGACCCAGGCGGGCGACGTCTCGGCCTACATCCCGACCAACGTGATTTCGATTACGGACGGTCAGATATTCCTGGAGACCGACCTCTTTAACTCCGGCGTGCGCCCTGCGGTCAACGTGGGCCTATCGGTCTCGCGCGTGGGATTTGCGGCGGCCATCAAAGCAACCAAGCAGGTGGGTTCCACGCTGAAGCTGGATCTGGCGCAGTATCGCGAACTGGCTGCGTTCTCTCAGTTCGGATCGGACCTGGATAAGGTCACGCTGCAGCAGTTGAACCGGGGCGCGCGGCTGACCGAGTTGTTGAAGCAGCCGCAGTTCCAGCCTCTCACGGTTGAGAAGCAGGTGGCTATTCTGTTCGCCGGTGTCAACGGTCTGTTGGACGATGTCGAGGTAGCGGACCTGCGCGCCTTCGAGGACGGCTTCTATCCCTATCTGGAGAACTCCGCGCCCGCGATTCTGACGGATATTGCCACCAAGAAGGCGCTGGACGACGACATCAAGAAGCGCCTGACCGACGCGATCAACGACTACAAAGGATCGTTTCTGGAGAACCTGAAAGACCAGAAGGAAGCAAGTCAGAAAGAGTTGGCGGCGGCAAAGTAAACCATGGCAAACGTACTCGATCTTCGACGCCGCATACGCAGTGTGAAGAACACGCGGCAGATCACCAAGGCCATGAAGATGGTGTCTGCGGCCAAGCTGCGACGGGCCCAGGACCGCGCCATGCGCGCCCGTCCTTATGCGCGGATGCTGGCCAATGTGCTGGTGTCTCTTGTGCGGCGCACCGACCTGTACAACGAGCAGACGGGCGAGATACTGCATCCGCTGCTGATCGAGCGTCCGGAGAAAAATGTACTGGTGATTGTGATAGCGGGCGACAAGGGATTTGCCGGGGCGTTCAACTCCAACATCGGCAAGGCGGCGCAGCGTTTCATCGACCAGCGCCGCGCGTTAGGCCAGACCATCGACCTGGAGCCGGTGGGCAAGAAGGCGGTCGCGATGTACAAGAAGAAGATCGCCGCGGCCAACTACGAAAAGACAGAGCAGCACTATGACAATGATCTCTCCACCCACTACGACACGGTGCGCCATCGTGCACAGCCCATCGAAGTGGTGGCGGAGCATGCCGGACTGCTGTTGCGCGTGGACTACAACGATGTGCAGCAGATGGTCAGCTCCATCGTCGAGCGCTACCAGCGGGCGGAGATCGATTCGGTTTATGTCGTCTACAACGAGTTTAAAAGCGTCATCTCGCAGCGCCTGGTTGTGGAGAAGCTGTTGCCTGTGCGCAAGCTGGGCACGCGTGAGATTACCGCGACCGAAGAGATGACCGAAGAGCAGCGCGAGGCCGCGGCACTTGCGGCGCAGTCCTCAGGCGTCTCCGTATTTGAACCGGACGAGGAGGTCGCGGAGGCAGAGGCGAAGTTCGGCACCGCCGAGGTGGATTACATCTACGACCAGCCGCCGGAGCAGTTGTTTCGCAACCTGATGCCGCAGTATGTCACCACGCAGATCTTTCACGCGCTGCTGGAGTCTGCGGCTGCCGAGCACGCTGCGCGCATGACGGCGACCGACGCGGCCACCAAGAACGCAGGAGACCTGATCGACAGCCTGAGCCTGACCATGAACCGCTTGCGTCAAGCGGCGATTACCAAGGAAATCATCGAGATTGTGAGTGGAGCAGCGGCTTTATAGTTCGTGTAAAAGTTTAGAGTTATGTTCATACAGCAGCTTTCAGAAGGATTTAGGAACGAAGGGAATATGGCAGAAAATATTGGACGAGTGATTTCCGTCAGTGGGCCGGCCATTGATGTGCAGTTCGAAGAGAAGACCATGCCGCCGATCTATCAGGCGCTGCGCGTCGTCAGCGAGGGCTTTGTTGTGCCCCAGCCGCTGGACGTCGTCGTCGAGGTGCAGCAGCACCTGGGCGAAGGTCGAGTGCGCTGCGTCGCCATGTCGTCCACCGACGGCATGGTGCGCGGCATGAAGGCGATCGATACCGGCGCGGGGATCACAATACCCGTGGGCCGCGGTACGCTGGGTCGCGTAATGAACGTGCTGGGCCAGCCGGTGGACGAGCTAGGCCCTATCACCTCGGAGTTCCACATGCCGATCCATCGTCCGGCGCCGGCCTTCGATGAGCAGTCCACCAATGAGGAGATGTTCGAGACCGGCATCAAGGTCATTGACCTCATCCAGCCATTCCTTAAGGGCGGAAAGATTGGCCTCTTCGGCGGCGCGGGCGTGGGCAAAACGGTCGTCATCCAGGAACTGATCAACAACGTCGCGACCAACCACGGCGGCTTCTCGGTATTCGCCGGAGTGGGTGAGCGTACGCGCGAGGGCAACGATCTGTGGGTCGAGTTCCAGGAGTCGGGCGTCATCGATCTGAAGGATTTTCAGAAGTCGAAGGCCACGCTGATCTATGGCCAGATGACCGAGCCTCCGGGGGCGCGTCTGCGGGTCGCACTCACGGGCCTCACCGTCGCAGAACACTTCCGCGATTACGAGGGCGCGGACACGCTGCTCTTCATCGACAACATCTTCCGCTTTACGCAGGCCGGTTCGGAGGTATCCACGCTGCTTGGGCGCATGCCCTCCGCCGTGGGATACCAGCCCAACCTGGCGACCGAGATGGGCGAGTTGCAGGAGCGCATTACCTCCACCAAGAAGGGCTCCGTCACCTCGGTCCAGGCGGTCTATGTGCCCGCCGACGATCTCACCGATCCGGCCCCGGCGACCACCTTCGCCCACCTAGACGCGACCACCGTGCTGTCGCGGCCGCTGTCGGAGCTGGGAATCTATCCGGCGGTTGATCCGCTGGCTTCCACCTCGCGCATTCTGTCGCCGCGCATCGTGGGACAGGAGCACTACGACGTGGCGCAGGGTGTCAAAAAGATACTGCAGCGCTACAAGGACCTGCAGGACATCATCGCCATCCTGGGCATCGATGAGCTCTCCGAAGAGGACAAGACGACGGTTGCCCGTGCGCGTAAAGTCCAGCGCTTCCTGTCGCAGCCCTTCCACGTGGCCGAGATCTTCACCGGCATCCCCGGCGCATACGTCAAGGTCGAGGACACGGTGCGCAGCTTCAAGGAGATCATCGAAGGCAAGCACGATGCCATTCCCGAGCAGGCGTTCTATCTGAAGGGCGGCATCGAGGACGTGCTGGCCGCCGCTGAAAAGATGAAGCAGATGGCTTGAAGATAGTTGCAGGTTCTCAGTTGCAGGTTGCTGGTTGAAGGACGAAATGGCAGACGCGGTTGCAAATTCGGGGTTGTTGACGGTGCGGCTGGTGAGCCCGGAGCGGCTGCTGCTGGATGCCACGGCGGTGTCGGTGGAGCTGCCGTCCAGCTCGGGCTACATGGAGGCGCTGTACGGCGCGGCCCCGCTGCTGTCGGAGCTGGGCGCGGGCGAGGTTCGCCTGCACGGCGGTACGTCGGGCGACCAGGTCTTCTTCGTCGCCTGGGGCTTCGTCGAGGTGCTGCCGGAGCGGGTGACGATTCTGGCCGCGACGGCGATGCATCCCAACGAGATCGACACGGCCGAGGCACAACAGGAGCTGGAGCAAGGCGATAAGATGTGGCACGAGGCGGGTGACGACGCCGATAAATACATGTACGCCAATCTCATGACTCGCCAGGGGGAAGAGAAGCTGGCCTCCGCCAAGGGCGAGAACGCTTAGGTTCGTCTAGTGAGTTTCCTTCGAAGCGGTTCGCTTCGCGAATTCCCACCCATGCGATAAAACCGCATGAATGGGGCACCCGGCGAAAAAAACTAAAAAATCCTAAACTATCCCTTCTAAAGCGGTTAAATATAGACCGGTCAGGACTTAGTCAGGACTTATCGGCGGGAAGAGTCGAGATTTAAGTCTATATTTCGATCTCCTGCTCCCTATTTCGAAATACTGCTATCGAGTTTGTTTTTCGCTTTGTTCTGCGCTTTGTTCTGCTGTGGGTCCGGCCCGAGTCCCCCCTCCGGCACGACCCATTCGACAAACTCAGGACAGAGTACTGGCAGATGCTTGCCCCTGACTTTATTATACCGCCGCTGTCAAGGTGATTCGTGTGCAGATGAGAGCGATCCCAGGTCTCAAAAGCGAGACCTGCGGCACCCGATTATCCGCATAGTAGTATTCTGGGACTTCTGAGGGAACGAAAGCATGAATGCCTCCATTGCTGCGCGCCAATCCGATTTGAAAAAGCTCTGCCGGGAGTTTCACGTCCAGCGTCTCGATCTCTTCGGATCGGCCCTGAGCGACGCCTTCGATGCCGAGCGTAGCGATCTCGATTTTCTGGTGGAGTTCGAGCCCTTGTCCGCGGGTGACTATGCAACCGCCTTTTTCGGTTTCAAGGACGCGCTGGAGCGGCTCTTTGGGCAGTCCGTGGACCTGGTTGTCGCCTCGGCCATCCGAAACCCGTACTTCCTACAGAGCGTGGAGCGGGGCAAGGCCCTACTTTATGCGGCTTGAAGCGCGAAAGTATCTTTACGACATGCAGGAGGCGGCTGCGCTCGCCGTCCAGTTCACTGCCGGCAAGGATTTCGCAGAATACGAGGGGAACCCCATGCTGCGGCTTGCCGTCGAGCGTACCTTTGCCATCATCGGCGAAGCCCTTGTGCAACTCACTCGTTTGGATGCCGCTCTCGCCGCCCGGATCACCGAGTCTCACAGTATCATTGCCTTTCGTAACATTCTCGTTCATGCCTACGCGCAAGTGGACGACCGCATTGTCTGGGGAATCGTTCAAACGAAACTGCCAGTTCTGGTCCGCGAAGTAGCTGCGCTGATGGCTGAGGGGGATTGACCATAAAGGGGGCGGGTACCCCATTCATCGCGGCTTTATCGTGATGGCTGGGTTGTTTGAATCCACTCATGCGCAAACAACGCGCATGAATGGGGCATCCGGCGATTCATTTAGGCCCTTAAACAGTCTCACCGTTGCACATCAACTGAGATAGCGCCGTGGCGAACGAGATGCATTTGACGCCGATAATACCCCGCTCGACGATAACAATGCCATGGCTTCAGGGGTTAGATTTACCAGTTTGCTTTGATTTGCTGCCATGAAATTACAAGCAAACCGTTGTGAAGCGATTTCAAATCGGTGCAGTGTTCCCTGCCAGCCAAGATAGGTGACAGCTCTATCAATGTTTACACAAGATTCACTATCACATTCGGCGTGTAATTTATAAAGTTTAGTTCTGTGAACTAACACAGTTCCGATGAGGGCAAGCATCCCCAATGCAACGCCCCAAAACAAATCTAAGCGAAACCAAATTACAATACCCAGAATCAGCGAGAGGAAAGTTAGCAACTTTATCTGCGTTCGCGCAGCCTCGGTATTTCTGATGTGCTTAAGGCAGCGTACACAATATGGGACATCCCAAGACTTGACTTCCGTGTGAACAACTCTGCTGCCCCATGATCTACTCGCTGACACGGTTAATTCGCCCTCCGGCGTTCTACCGCAACAAGCACACTCATTGGGAAATGCAAAGCGATGTCCCGATAAATCAACCCTCATATGTCTTTCTCCATCTAAAATCCGAACAAACGAAAAAACATGGCCCCAAGCTTCCGGCGTCTCCCGCTCTTCGTAAGAGGGATGCCGATACGTCGAGAGACCTTTGACTTGAATGCAGAAATCCCCAAGAATCTCCTAAGAGAGAAACCGCCCAAATTCATATGTGCACCTCTGTTCTTTCTCGAATTGTCCGCACCTCACGACATGTTGTCAACTCGACAATGAGCGAGTGATGCAGCACTATACCAATTTTGGAGCCCCATTCATCGCCACGTTATCACGAAGGGTGCTACTAGCTTCTGCTGAGGAAGCGCATGAGGCCGGTGGCGGGGGATTCCTCTCTCCCC
>DATKGA010000156.1:0-5486 GCA_035510935.1 Acidobacteriaceae bacterium | reverse complement strand
CCGCAACAAAACCGAGAAATCTGTTTCATTTTCGGTCCTGGAATGACTAGCCTTTACCCTTGACGTAACGCGTACAGAAGAATAGCCTCTCCGTATGATCCTCAGTTGCCGCGACAAGCGCACGCGCGACTTCGCCGCCGGCAATCGGGTCAAAGCATTCTCCGGCTTCGAGCGCGCAGCGCGAATGAAGATGGATCGGATGGAAGCAGCAACCTGCCTGAAAGACCTTGCAGCGTTGCCAGGCAATCGTTTCGAAGCGCTCAAGGGAGACCGCAAAGGGCAATACAGCATCCGCATCAACGACCAATGGCGTATCTGTTGCGAGTGGCCGGAAGGCGCAAAGGGACCCTCCGATTTGGAAATAGTCGACTACCACTGAAAGGAGAACAGCGATGGCACCCATACACCCAGGAGAGCACCTCGCCGAAGAACTCAAAGAACTGCGCATCAGCGCGGCCGAATTCTCGCGCCAGATCGGCGTGCCCACCAACCGTATCACCCAGATCCTCAACGGTCGCCGCTCCATCACTGGAGACACCGCCCTGCGCCTGGCCCACTTCTTCTCCACCAGCGCGGAGTTCTGGCTCAACCTGCAAAGCCTCTACGAGCTCCGGCTGGCACAACAAAAATCTGGCCGAGCCATCAAATCTCTGCCCACCATCAAGACATTCCTCCGCCAATCGTCGAGAGCCGCCTGCTCCAGCGTTTATCCTGAACCATAACCGCTATGCCAAATAAACGCACGCGTCGCAACAGTCGTCTCAGCTCTCTCATCCGATGGCTTTTCATCTTCATCGTCCTTCTTTGGTCGCTTGCCGCGCTGCTTCTTATATCTGCCCGATGGATCGACCCACCTACAACCGCGGTACATATCCAGCGCCGCGTGCAGGCCTGGATGCACGGAACGCCCTATCACGAGCGCTACCAGTTCGTTCCACTCAGCCAAATCTCGCCCGACTTCCAGCACGCTGTCATTGCTGCCGAGGACGCGCGTTTCTACCAGCACCATGGCTTCGATTGGCACGCCATCCAACTCGCCGCAGAGGACGATATGGAGGGCGGTCGCATTCGCGGAGGCTCCACCATCACCCAGCAACTCGTCAAGAACCTCTTCTTCGGCACTGGTCGCTCCGTCCTGCGCAAGGGCGCGGAGTTTACCCTGGTGCCGGTGGCCGAACTCGTCCTCGGCAAGCGGCGCATCCTGGAGCTCTACCTCAACGTCGTCGAGTGGGGCCCAGGCATCTATGGCGCAGAGTCCGCCTCCCGCACTTACTACAAAGCCCCCGCCCGCACCCTCGGCCGGCAGCAGTCCGCCCAGCTCGCCGCCATTCTGCCCGCTCCCCTCAAGCGTCGCCCCGAGCGCATGACTCAGTACAGCGCCATTATCCAGGAACGCATGCGCCAAATGGGTTGGTAATCACTTTGCAAATTACCTATATTAGCTATAATATCCAAATTAGCTACTTCTAAAGTGAGGTGAAGCCATGGTGTCCATGACGTCAGCCGCAGCTCAAAACAGATTTGGAGAGCTGCTCGATACGGTGCAGCGCGAGGCGGTAACCATCACTCGTCATGGACGCCCCACCGCCTTCGTCGTCTCCCCGCAAGACATGGAGGAACTCCTCGATTCGCGCCGCAAACGCAGCCGGGCCGTGGCCGATCTGGAAGCATGGCGTGCGCAGGCCGCAAAACGCACCTCCGCAAAGCAGTCCGCTGCCGCTGCCGCGTTGACCGATCAGGATGTGACTCGCATGGTGCATAAGTCTCGATGAGCCGCATCCGGCGGGTCATATTGGACACCAGTACCCTGGTCAGTGCCGCCCTCCGAACCGGCTCCATACCCGATCAAGTCTTGTTGCGGGCCTTGCGTACCTGCGAAGTCTGCACCAGCGCAGAGACGCTGGACGAGCTGGCACAGGTACTGGATCGCAAAAAATTCGACCGCTATCTGGATCGAAAGTCGCGCTGTGCCTTTGTCGCGCTCATGCGCCGGCACATGCATCTCTTCGCCATGAGGCCGGCAGATCTGGCGGCTGTCGATCCGCCCTGTCGCGATCCCATGGACAACAAATTCCTGGCCTTAGCGCTTGTATCCGAAGCCGACGCTCTGGTCAGCAGCGATCGAGACCTCCTTGTACTCCATCCCTGGCGCGGAATTCCAATCATGATTCCAGCAGCATTTCTCGTCTGAGGAATAAGCCTTGAACCACCCCCCAAATCGCCCCTCCCACCCCGCCACGAACCACCCCAAAAACGCCTATAATAGAGCTATAAATCATGGCTGACGAACTCTTTCCACCAGACCCGCAAAATCCCGAAAACTCGCTCCCGCACGACCCCTCCGCGCCCCCGCCGCCCGACGGCCCCTCCACCGTGCAGGGCCGCGGAGCCGCGTTCCTCTATCCCGTCAACATCGAAGACGAGATGCGGCGCAGCTATCTCGACTACTCCATGTCGGTCATTATTGGCCGCGCCCTGCCCGATGTACGCGACGGCCTCAAGCCCGTCCATCGCCGCATCCTTTACGGCATGGCTGAGATGGGCCTGCAGTTCAACAAGAAGTACACCAAGTCTGCCAAGGTCGTCGGCCACGTCATGGGCAACTACCATCCCCATGGCGACTCCGCCATATACGACACCATGGTCCGACTCGCGCAGGAGTTCAGCCTTCGCTATCCCATGGTCGACGGCCAGGGAAACTTCGGCTCTGTCGATGGCGACCCGCCCGCTGCCATGCGTTACACCGAGTCGCGCCTCACCCGCATCGCCGGCGAAATGCTCGCAGACATCGACTCCGACACCGTCGACTTCACCCCCAACTACGACGAGTCCGCGCTCGAACCCACCGTCCTCCCCGCCCGCATCCCCAATCTCCTCGTCAACGGCAGCTCCGGCATCGCCGTCGGCATGGCCACCAACATCCCGCCGCACAACCTCACCGAGGTCGTCAACGCGGCCATCGCGCTCATCGACAAATCCAAGGACGAGACGCGCTCCGACCTCGACCTCTGTCTCGTGCACGTTCAGGGCCCGGACTTCCCCACCGGCGGATACATCTTCGGCAAAACCGCCATCCCCGGCGCGTACAAGACCGGTCGCGGCCGTTTCATCATGCGCGCCAAATGTGCCATCGAGAACATCACGGGAGGCCGCCAGGCCATCGTCGTCACCGAGATCCCCTATCAGGTCAACAAGGCCAAGCTCATCGAGCGCATCGCCGACCTCATCCGCGAAGACGTCATCAACGACATCGACGCCCCCAACTTCCGCGACGAGTCCGACCGCGATGGTATGCGCATCTACATCCCCCTCAAGCGCGGCGCGCAAACCGAGATCGTCCTCAATCAGCTGCACAAGCACACCCAGATGCAGGAATCCTTCTCCATGATCTTTCTGGCTGTGCACAACAATCAGCCCAAGGAGCTCTCGCTCGACGCCGCCATCCGCGCCTTCCTCGAGCACCGCATGGAGGTCGTCCGCCGCCGCACCGCATTCCTCCTCGCCAAGGCCCGCGACCGCGAGCACATCCTGCTCGGCTACCAGATCGCCCTCGACCACCTCGACAGCGTCATCAAAATCATTCGTCAAAGTTCCTCGCGCGCCGACGCCCGCGAGAACCTCTTCGCCTTCTTCTCCGGTAAAAAAATCTCCCTGCGCGGAGCGGAACTTCGCGGCATCACTCTTGATCCCTCCAAATACGCCGTCGACACTGCGTTCCTCCCCACCAACGCCTCCGGCGCCGCCACTCTCATCCTCTCCCTCAAGCAGATCGACGCCATCCTCGAACTGCAACTCTATCGCCTCACTCAGCTCTCCATCGACGAGCTCCTCAACGAGCTCCGCACCATCCGCGACGCCATCGCCGAGTACGAATCCATCCTCGCGTCGCAATCCAAGCTCCGCCGCGTCATCGTCAAGGAGCTCACCGAAATACGCGACAAGTACGGCGACGCCCGCCGCACCATCATCCTCGACGAGACCGCCGAGCTTGGCCTCGAAGACCTCATCGCCGACGAGCAGGTCGCCGTCACCGTCACCAACACCGGCTACCTCAAGCGCACACCCATCTCCATCTACCGCCAGCAGCGGCGCGGCGGCACGGGCCGTCTCGGCATGAAGACCCGCGAAGAGGACTTCGTCGCCCAGCTCATCATCGACTCCACCCACGCCTACCTGCTCTGCTTCACCAACAGCGGCCGCGTCTACTGGGTCAAAATCTACGAAGTCCCGGACATTGGCGCCGCCGGCAAGGGCAAGGCCATGGCCTCCCTCGTCGACCTCCAGCCCGGCGAAAAAGTCGTCACCATCCTCCCCGTCCGCGACCTCGAGGAAGAATCCAAATTCGTCCTCTTCGCCACCCGCAACGGCACCGTCAAAAAGACCGCGCTCAAGGACTTCTCCAACGTCATGTCGCGCGGCATCATCGCCATCAACATCGACAAGGACGACGAACTCATCTGCGCCCGCATCACCGATGGCGAGCAGGTCATCTTCCTCGCCACCCACGACGGCATGGCCATCCGCTTCAATGAGCAGGACCTCCGCCCCATGGGCCGCCCCGCCACCGGCAACCGCGGCATCAATCTGCGCAAGGGAGACTACCTCATCGGCGCCGCCGTCACCCCCTCCAACGAGGCTCGCAACCGCACCCGCCTCGCCCTCGCCGCCCGCACCGGCCTCACCAAACAGGTCGAGGCCGTCATCGACGAGGTCGGTATGTCCATCCCAACCACAGAATCGGGTGCCCCATCTTCGCCTCAGCCGGGCGTCAGACCGGGTGAGGCTAAGGTGGGTTCGAAGACCCCCGCATTCTCCGACATCTCCGCTCGCACCTCCGCCCCCGACGGCCAGGAAGTCCTCGGCGGTAGCGAACCCGAAATCTCTCCCGAGGCCGCCGCCAAGCTCGCCAGGCTCGACGAGAAGCTCGGCCTCACCCCATGCCTCATCCTCACCGTCTCCGAGAACGGCTTCGGCAAGCGCACCGATGTCGACGCCTACCGCCTGCAATCGCGCGGCGGTAAGGGCGTCATCTCCATGAAGACCAGCCCCAAAATCGGCAAGGTCGCCGCCATCAACCTCGTCGACGACACGACGGAAATGATGCTCATCTCCCAGTTCGGCAAAATCATCCGCATCGACACCAAGACCGTCCGCTCCGCCGGCCGCTCCACCTCCGGCGTCAAGCTCCTCAACCTCGACACCGACGATAAAGTCGCCGCCGCCGTCGTCATCCCCCCCGAAGACCCCAAATCCCAACCCGAAAACGGCACGCTATTGCAATAACCGCTGTACCCGTCACTTGGTTTGTCATTCCGTAGGAATCTGCTTCTGTTTTACGCTCGTCATTCTGGCGCAGCCAGAATCTCCGTCGTTGTCCTGGCTACTGAGATAGGTCCGGGCTTCAGCCCCTTCTTCATGCCTATGCCTGCCAGGTAAAGCCGCAGCTACCGCAAATCGTAGGCTTCCGTCCTGCCAATAAAGCCCCC
>DATKGA010000155.1:0-3108 GCA_035510935.1 Acidobacteriaceae bacterium | reverse complement strand
GTTCTGGACTTCCAGCCGAATGCCATCATTCATTGCGCGGCCAGCGGAGTGCGCCCTTCCAAGATCGACTGGTTTGACCTCATCCGGCTCAATGTGGACGCCTCGGTCACCCTCTTCGAGGCCTCTTGCAAAGTGGACCCCTGCCATTTCATCCATATGAGTACCGGCCTGGTCTATGGCGAGCAGAGCCGGCCATGCCGCGAGGGCGACCCGATCGACACATTGCACCCGTATGGGGCCAGCAAGGCCGCAGCGGATTGCCTGCTGCGTGCCGGCGCCGAGCGGCTGAAGCGACACCTCACCGTCGTTCGCCCCTTCTCGTTCACAGGACTGCATGACGGTGGCGACCGCCTGTTTCCTTCCCTTCTGCGCAGCGCGCTGAAGGGAGAGCCGTTGAGCATGTCTGCCGGCACCCAGATTCGCGACTTCTGCGCGGTGCAGGATGTGGCCGAGGCGGTTTGCCTTATCCTGGAAGAGGGGACGCTGCCCGGCCGCGATGTCTTCAATCTCGGCAGCGGCCAGTCAATCTCGCTGCGCGGCATCGTCGGTTCTGTCTGTCGCCAGCTTGGACTGGATGTAGAGCTTCGTCTCGGCGATGTGCCGTTTCATCCCTACGAACCGATGAACCTCGTCGCGGACATTCACCTGGCAAACTCGCTAGGCTGGAAGCCAAAGACCAACCTCGCCTATGCCGTATGGCAACTCGCACGGTCCCAATTCCCTGAACTCCAGGTTGCCGAGCCGGAGCAATACCGATGACTGAATTGACCGGCCAGTCTGGCCCGCTCGACTTGACCGTGATGTTGCCGGCATACAAAGAGGCAGATAGCTTGCGCGATCTGCTGCCTGCGATCAAGGCCGCAGCTGCTGCATTGACGCCTGATTTCGAAATTCTCATCCTGGATACCCAGACAGCCATGGACGATACGGCGGAGGTCTGTGCGTTTAACGGTGTGCGTCACATTCGCCGCTCCGGGGGGAACCGGTTTGGCGATGCGATCCGTACCGGCATCGCCGAGGCGCGTGGCCGGCACCTGTTGTGCATGGACGCCGATGGCTCGCACAGCCCATCTTACATCCAGACTATGTGGGCACGGCGCGAGGAGTTCGATATTGTCATAGGGTCCCGCTATGTCGCAGGAGCACATACAGAAGCCTCGCCAATCCTCATCTGCATGTCGTACGCGGTCAACCTCAGCTTCCGGCTGGTCTTCAACATTCATGCCAAAGACATGAGCAATAGCTTCCGCCTCTATCGCACGGCACTTCTGAAGCCGATGGGGCTGGACTCGAACCACTTCGATATTCTGGAAGAGATCCTGATCAAGGCAGTCACCTATCGGCCACCGGCGCGAATCTGCGAGGTGCCTATCATCTTCTGCCGACGCAAGGCTGGCGAGAGCAAACGCAAGTTGCTGCTCTTTGCCCTAGGCTATCTCATAACTCTACGCAGGATGCGCAAGTTTCAAAAGGCCGCGCGCCGTGAGATGGACTCCCAATGAACGCACTGATCACGGGCGGCTGCGGGTTTGTGGGCTGCAATCTCGCAGCTTATCTCATCGCGCAGGACAGGGCCTGTAAGGTCACCGTCTTCGACGATCTCTCTCGACATGGCGCTTCCTCGAACCTTACCTGGCTGCGCACACTCAACGTCGCCGGGCAAAACCCCCTCGATTTTCTCCACGGCGACATTCGCAACACCTTCGATGTGGAGGCCGCCGTCAAGACGCTCCAGCCCGATGTCATCTTCCATCTCGCCGGACAGGTCGCCATTACCACCTCCGTGCGCAGCCCGCGGCGCGATTTCGAGATCAATGTGCTTGGCTCCATCAACGTGCTGGAGGCGGTGCGCCAGTACACGCCTGCCACCGTCATCGTCTATGCATCCAGCAACAAGGTCTACGGCAACCTCGACCATCTCGACCTGGTCGAAGCGGATACCCGTTATCAGCCGCGCTCTGCCGGCAAAGGCGTCGACGAGTCCACCGCCATTGAATTTCACACTCCCTACGGCTGCTCCAAGGGCGCCGCCGACCAGTACATGCTGGACTACGCCCGCGGCTATGGCCTTAATACCGTGGTCTTTCGCCACTCCACCATCTATGGAGGGCGGCAGTTCGCCACCTACGACCAGGGGTGGGTCGGCTGGTTCTGCCGTCAGGCCATCGAATCGAAGGCCAAACCCTCGCGTCCGCCTTTCACTGTTTCGGGCGACGGCAAACAGGTGCGCGACCTGCTCCACATCTCCGACGCTGTGCGCTGCTACGTCGCTGCCTATGAGCACAGCGCTGCCGCTCGCGGCCAAGCCTTCAATATAGGCGGCGGCATGGAGAACAGCATGAGCCTTCTCGAACTGCTGCGTTATCTGGAAGATCGGCTCGATCTCAAACTCAATTACACCCACCTGCCCTGGCGGCAGAGCGACCAGAAGTTCTTCGTCGCCGACAACTCCAAGGCCCGGCGCATCCTCCACTGGGCTCCAGTGACTACACGTGAGCAAGGCCTCGATACCGTCCTCGACTGGGAAAATGAGGTTGCCGCGATTGTCTAGCCCGGACGCCACTCAGGCTCCATCCAGCATCGCGCCTCAACTCAAGCTGTTTATAAAAGTCCAGCTTGTTCTCCTCCTCGCGTGCGACATCTCCGAATTAATCTGTAGGACCATACTTCACCTGAAGGAACCGTATGATTATCCTTTCTTGTCCACCGATCAATCGTTCTGGGACTTCATGACCTTTGCAATCAAATCGCATCACTTCCACAGTCTCGCCTTCTTCACCGCCGATCCAAAATTTCCCTTCCTATATCCTGCGCCGTCCGCCGTCTTTTACCAGATGTTCTTCCTTTTTGGGCCGCTTTCGCTCCTGCTCTTTCTCACCTTCATTCTGGTCTCCTTCACCTTCGCCGCCCTCCTGCTTCACCGCGCAATGTTGCAACGCGGCGTATCCTCCCTGCAGGCCGCTGCGTTTCTCGGTTTCACCCTGCTCCTCTCCTACCCCATGTGGATTGACTTCAAGCAGGGCAATATCGAGATTGGTGTCTGGCTCTTCGTCGCTCTTGGCGTCTGGGCCTTTTGCGCCAACCGGGGCTATAGCGCAGCCGCATGTT
>DATKGA010000154.1:0-19318 GCA_035510935.1 Acidobacteriaceae bacterium | reverse complement strand
GAAGTGGTACTCCCGCCCATCCGTCTCCGAGCCGCGCGGCGCCCGCGTGGTGTACGACACGGAAAAATCCAGCCCCTCCACCAGCGAACGCACCTGCGCCACCAGCGTCGACTTGCCCGAACCCGAAGGCGCCGAAATGATAAACAGAATGCCCGCCATGCTTACCAAGCAGTGTAAACGCTGAGGAGGCAGAGGGGCGCTAAGCCAGGTCTTATCTTCAAGGGCTTATTTACCGAAAGCTGACTTTTACGGGCAGTTCAAGTAATAACAAGGAACCCATAGCGTTTCGATTTTGTTCTAACCGCAGTTAGTCAGCATGGCCCTCATCCCATCAGTACGGGCTACCAAGACTTTGCTATACGGCGATGTAATGCCTGCATAGCAGCGGGACTGAAGCTGCCGGATTCCGTATTCACCCGGCTTTCCGCAATAGCTCCAGACCCGGCGAGTCTTCGCGGATGAAATAGGTCAGGTATAGAAAATTGCCGCTACAGCCACCCTCTTTGCACTGCATCACTGATGCTGTATACGATAGGCACTGCCATGGTGCGTTCCAATATACCGCATGTAATATCGCTGATCACTGCTTTCGCCATAAGTAGTCTGCCCCTACATGCTCAAACTGTTGCTGCACCCGTGGCGATCTCATCGGATTCAGGGTTGCATCCGAATCTGGTTGGGCAGGTCGGCAAGCCGTTGCGTTACCACCCCGCGGGTGGCGATCTCGTCATCGAAGACGGATCGGAGTTTTTCAACCGGTCGCTCTACGGCGGCAATACGGCCTTTCGTGTCGATGGCGGTGATAAGCCAGAGTTCATGATGTACCTGCCAGGCCGCGGGGGTAATCTGCGACTTGGCATCAGGGCAGGCAGCACTGCGATATGGCTGAAGGATGCAAGCCGGATCGTTACGCGGTATCGGCCTGGAGAGCTTATTTATACGGTTCAGGATAACGCTTTCGGGACGAAGGCTGTCGTCACTGTCGAGGTACTGGCCTATGCCAATACAGAAGGTCTGATCGTGCGAGCGCAGGCGAAGAATATGCCCAGAGGCGCGGAACTTATCTGGGCCTATGGCGGCGTCAATGGCCAGCGCGGCTCAAGAGATGGCGATATCGGAACCGAACGGGTCCCAATCAGCCAGTATTTCCAGTTCCAACCCGCATTTGCTGACGACAATGCGTTTTCGCTCGGGACCGAAGGGTTCACTCTAAAGAGCCAGCATGCAACCATCGTTGGCGTCACGCCCATCGGTACGCGTGAGCATGTGGGCGATGCTGATAAATGGAATGATTTGACTGCGCTTCTAACGGATACGGCTACTATACCCAAGCGTCAGGTCGTCGTAGGCCATGCTCCGTTCTCGGCTGAACATCCACTGCTGCTGTCGCTTCAGAGAGTCAGCGACGAATCCAGTGCGGCGGGAGACCTCAACGTTTATCAAGAGGTAACCACCCGCAAAACGGCGACCGCCGCAAAGCCAAAGCCTGCAACTCTGTTGCCGGCTTTTCAACGCGCAGAACTACCGGAACAATTTGCGGTGACGGAAAAGCATTTTGACGATCTAAGATCGAAGGTCCGCATCGAGACACCGGATCCATATCTCGATGCCGCCATGGGCTCTCTGAATGTGGCCGCAGACGCCCTGTGGGACACGGACCAGCACGCAATCATGCACGGAGCAATCGCCTGGCGGACCAAGCTGCTTGGCTGGCGCGGCCCCTATGTGCTGGACGAACTCGGCTGGCACGACCGGGCACGCGAGAACTTCGAGACCTGGATTCCAAACCAGAATACGGATCCCATCCCGTCTATTCTTCCACCGCCAGACCCCAAGGCGAATCTGGCTCGCAATGAGCCCGGCCTGCATTCGAACGGCGATCTGTCAGGTTCGCACTATGACATGAACATGGTGTTTATCGACGCGCTGTTTCGCCATCTGCTTTGGACCGGTGATAAGGCCTTCGCGCGCGAAGCTTGGCCGGTGATCGAGCGGCATATTGCGTGGGAAAAGCGTCTGTTTCGCCGGGAGTACGGACCCGATAAGCTGCCGCTCTATGAAGCCTATGCCACGATCTGGGCCAGCGATGACCTCTACTATAACGGCGGGGGCTGCGCCTATGCTTCCGCCTACAATGTCTATGCGAATCGCATGGCCGCGCGGATCGCCGTAATGGTTGGGCAAAACCCCAAACCGTACAGCGAAGAAGCCGACCGAATCGAAAAGGCGATGCGCACCCTATTGTGGCTACCCGGCCGAGGCACCTTCGCTGAGTATAAGGACCTGCTTGGAGAGCAGTTAGTCCATGAAGATTATGGACTTTGGAATTTTTATCATACTGTGGACGAAGAGGCCGTTACCTCGCGCGAAGCCTGGGAGATGGGTGCCGATTTGCTGACCCATCTGCGGCCCATTCCCGTGGAGGGCCCGGGGGTTCCGAAGGACGCGCCCTATCACGTCCTATCCGAAACCGACTGGATGCCTTATTCCTGGTCGATCAACAATGTCGTGATGGACGAAAATATGCATACGGCTTTGGCCTTGTGGCAGGGCGGCCATGCCGATGATGCCTATGTACTCGCTAAGGGCAGCTTGCTTGCGAGCATGTATATGGGAATATCGCCCGGTAATGTTGGGACGATGGACTTTCTCGACGCGTATCGCCGCGAAAGTCAGCGTGATTTCGGCGATAGCGCAGGTACGATGTCGCGGGCAATTGTCGAAGGTTTGTTCGGAGTTCATCCGGATGCGCTGGCCGGAACCCTTACGATCTCACCGGGCTTTCCCAAAGATTGGACCCACGCGCGTATGAGTCACCCGGACGTTGGTGTCGAGTTCGCGCGCAAGGGACGCGTGGATACCTGGGAGATCAGCCAGACCGGTCATCGATTCCAGACCCTTACCCTCCGAATTCCGGCAGCATTCACTGATATCGCGAGCGTGCAGATCAACGGTGAAAAAGCGAAATGGCGCGCCGACCCGGCGGCGGTGGGCCGGCCGGTTCTGGAGATTGTAACCAAGGCGAGTTCAATTACACATGTCCGGATTAACTGGTGGGGCGAAGAGGTCAACACTGAAACGATGTCTACGGCAGCGCCGGGCAAGACCGAAGCAGACTACACGCAGATGTCAAGCGGCATGTTCAAATGGTGGGCCGAGACACCGAAGCCCGCAAAGGCTGAGGCGATAGTAGCGAAGCCGGTTAACTGGCAAGTATCACGGTCAGGCCTCCTGTTGGAAAGCGTAGACCTGACGCGCTGGTTCAATGATCGGGTTAGCGCTATCTTCGCGCCGGGAAAATATCTCTCGCCCCGTTCGCCCGGCGTCAGCCTGGAGCTGCCCTGGCAGGGTGCCGGTGCCTGGGCTGGCCATCTCACGACTCTGCCAGTCATCGACGACAGCGGCTTGCGCAAGGTTGCTGCCGATCATGATGGCAAACTCATCATGCCCAACGGAATTTTCTTTTCCACACCCTCTGCGCCTGAGACAAACAACATCGTCTTCACCTCTCAATGGGACAACTACCCCCATGACGTGACGATCCCACTGAACGGGCATGCGAACTATGCCTATTTCCTCATGGCGGGCTCTACGAATTTCATGCAAAGTCACATCGATAATGGAGAATTGGTGGTCCACTATGTGGATGGCAGTTCAGAACGCCTGGCGCTCAGGAATCCGGAGACGTGGTGGTCAATCGATCAGGACTATTTCATCGATGACTATCAGTTTCCGATGGAGTCTCCCTTGCCACCCCGTGTCGATCTGAGGACCGGCAGGATTCGACTGCTTAACCTCGCCACATTCAAAGGAGAGGGCCGTGCAGTTCCCGGCGGAGCTGCTACCGTACTTGACCTGGCGCTTGATCCGACGAAGCAACTGCAAAGCCTGACCGTGCACACACTGAGCAACGATGTCGTTATCGGGCTGATGAGCGCCACGCTCGAACGACCCTAGCGTCATGGAGATAATCCTCAATGTTATAGATCGCCCAGGACGCGATCCGCTCCCGAACATGCCCTGATCTTCGGTACAAACCAGATAATCAAGAACAGATAATTGAGAATCGGTCGGTCTGTCTTATCCCGCAAGGATATTGTGTAGTACGACTCAGCGGGTGCCGATGATGATTGTGATCTCGGTGGGGCAGCAGCACCCTCCGGAGCTACGGCGCCGGCGAAGCGATCATCATTTACGAGGGGGCCGGTGAGACTATGAGACCTCTGAGTTAACGGAATTGATGAGCGCGTGGATGTAGCCGTAGCCGAATGCGTATGCCTGAAGTTTGCCAGGATCGCCGGGACTGGAAGGCATGTGATCGGGCAGGAAGGACCCTTCATAGCCCGTGTCGCGGAAGATACGCATGATCTTGAAGAAGTCGATGACTCCCTCGTCGGGATAGACCTCCTGGAAGTTATTCAAGCCACCCTTGATATTGCGCATGTGAACCTGCTTGATCTTTCCGCGCTCTGCCATGTACTGCACCAGGGGAGGCTCGGTCCTGTTAACGTCAGTCGAGCCTTCGCCGATGACGCCGAGGTCCATCTGGAAGCCGTTCCAGGGGCTGTCGACCATCTGCTCGTATTTCTTGTAAGCGGTGTAGATGGACGGAGAGTCGAAGTTTTCCGCTCCTTCATAACCGTAGGGGAGACCAGGCGGATCGTAGGGGTGGTTTGCCATGGCAACCTTGTATTCAGCGCAGACGGGAATCACACGCTTCAGGAACTTCTCGATCCTCTCCCAGTATTCGTTGTAGCTGACCGGACCTGCCATGCCGACAGGGAGGTTCTTCCAGTCGTTTTCCAGCTTGAAAGTGGAGTAGACTGCGTCGCCGCGACCGGGAGCAGTGCCGTTGCGGCGAATGGGAATCATGGTCCAGTGGTAGCTGATGATTCGAACATCGACCTGCGCAGCTTTGCGAACGTTGTCGCAGATCTGATCGAGCTTTTTGTCCTGATCGGAGGGATCTTTGAGGATGATGTAACCAGAGTCCGTGCGAAGAGCTTCGAGCCACATTCCAACCGCGTCGCAGTTGTCCTTCATCTGCTTAAGTACATCCAAGTCGAAGGCACCGCCGAGCGGGCCCTCGACGGGAATGAATGCGTCGAAACGCGCCCCTTTGCCGCGGTGCGCCTCCTGGTCAGGATCGGGGCTGATGGACTTGACCCCGAAGCGCAGATTGTACTCGAGGTTCTCCTTGCTGGTCAGAGTTGTGCCTTCGATGACATGGTAGTCCGCTCCTACATGCATCTTGGTATTCTTGCGCGCGATAAGCTTTTTCTGCGGTTGCCCAAAGGCCGGGGCCGTATCTACGAGACCGCCGAGCGCAGCCCCAACAGCGCCGCCGATAAGTGCTTTCCCAAAATCTCTCCGCTGCATTGTTCCATCCTCCTTCGCTGAAATGTTAGAAGCTGAGCGTTTGCAAATTGCATTTGACGTGGCGTGCGACACTCAGGCTCCAAGAGTCGCGGACTGGACACCACGATGCAGAGAACCATTCTAGACAAGTCATCGGAAACTAGCGGTTGTAGAACTCCCAGCAATAGGGGTAATCGGTAAGTTCGATTCCTTGAAAGCGCCCTACTCCAGGTTCTGCACCTGCTCGCGAGCGCGTTCGATCTCGGCCTTCATTTCGAGGCCCAGCGTGGTCAGCCGCAGCCCGATGTCGGGATCGCCTCCGGTCGTCTTCGAGAGCATTGTATTGGCCTCTCGGTTCAGCTCCTGCAGCAGGAAGTCCAGCCGCTTGCCCAGCTCTCCGCCCGCGTCCAGCATCTGCAAGAAGCTCTGAATGTGCGCGCGTAACCGCACCAGCTCTTCTTCGATGTCGGACCGCTCGACCAACAGCGCAGCCTCGGCCAGCAGCCGCGAGTCGATAGCCTGAACTGCAGTAACCTCGCCGCTTGCTGAATCCGTCTTGAGCAACTCGCCAATGCGCGTGCGCAGTCTCTCGTAGTGCGCCTCGCGCGCGCCTGTGCGCAGCTCCGCGGCTTCTTCGGCCAGTGCGCGTAGCCGCAGCATCTCGGCGCGCAGCTCCGCCGTCAGCGTAGCGCCCTCCGCAGCGCGCATCTGGTCCAACTGGTCCAGCAGCGATGGCGCCAGCTCCATCACCGCTGGCTCCAGAGCCGTCGCGCGCCCCGGGTCCGGCGACGTCGCAGCTTCTGACGAGAGCACGCCGGGCATGCGCAGCATCTCGTTCAGGTTCGGCTCCACGTTGAAGTGATGCAGCTTGGCCGCCTCATGAAAGATATGCATATGAGCGGCCAGCAACTCCCGGTTCAACTGCACTGACTGTTCCGGCTCTCGCGCGCGCCGGTCAAGATGCAGCGTTACATCCATGTGCCCGCGCTTGACGCGCTCTTTAATCAGCCGACGCAGCGCAACCTCCAGCGCGTCGCAATCGCCGGGCAGACGCAGGCTGAGGTCGAGGAAGCGATGGTTGACGCTCTTTAGAGTCAGGGTAAACGATAGGCCGTTTCCGGTTGCTGACTGGGCACTGGCAAATCCGGTCATGGAATAAATGCGATGCGGCTGGTCTGTCAAAGCTTGCTGCTTACTCACGGTATTCCTTCCAAGGCCTCTGATTCGTCAAACTCGGCTTCACTGTCCGTGCGCGGGGTCGAAGCGTCGAACTGAAGATCGTACAGCCGCCGGTAGGTCCCCGCCTGCTGCATCAGTTCTTCGTGCGTGCCGAACTCACTTATGCGTCCGTCTTCAAGAACTATGATGCGCGTTGCCCGACGCACGGTGGACATGCGATGCGCAATTACAAACACGGTGCGGCCCTGCATCAGGTTGGCCAGCGCGGCCTGCACAAATGCCTCGCTCTCGGTGTCCAGCGCGGAAGTTGCCTCATCCAGAATCAGGATCGGCGCATTCTTCAGGATGGCCCGGGCAACCGCCAACCGCTGCCGCTCTCCGCCGGAAAGCCGCACGCCCTTCTCGCCAATCATGGTTTCGTAACCATCCGGCATGCGCAGGATAAAATCGTGCGCCAGCGCCATGCGTGCCGCCTCCTGGACCCGGCTGATAGGAACGTCGGGCTGGCCGTACGCAATGTTGTTGCGCACCGTATCGTTGAACAGGATCGTCTCCTGGGTCACCTTGCCGATCTGCCGGCGCAGGCTGGCGATAGTGACGTCGCGCAGATCGTGGCCGTCGATCGTAATGCGTCCGCCGGTAACATCGAAGAAGCGCGGGATCAGGTTCACCAGCGACGACTTCCCCGCCCCGCTTGGCCCCACAATCGCAATCACCTCGCCGCGCTTCACGTCCAGGTCGATCGCGTGCAGCACCTGCTTCACTTCGCCCTCGCTCTCGTACGCAAAGTCCGCCTGCTCAAAGCGTACCGACTCCTTGAAGCCCTTGAGAACAGTCGCGCGCTTCTTCTCGCGTACATCATCGTCGGCGTCCATGAAGTGGAAGATGTGCTCACTGGCACCCACCGCCTGCTGAAGGTTGTTGTAGTAAACCGGCATTCTACGCAGCGGATCGTATAGCATAATCACCGCTCCCAGGAAGGTGATGAAAGTGCCCGGGGAGACGCCGTGCAGAATAATAGTGCGGCCATACCACAACAGCAGCGCCAGCAACACCGCGCCTAGCGCATCCATCAACGGCGAGGAGATTGCCTGGACTGCGACGGAACGCATGTTCGCGCTGAGCAGCCGGTCGGATGCGCGGCGAAAACGGTTCATCTCCCAATGTTCCATTCCGAACGCCTTCACGATGCCGTTGCCGGTTATCGTCTCCTGCACAATGTTCTGGATCTCCGCCAGCTTGTCCTGACCGCGACGCGTGGTGCTGCGCACGCTGCGCCCCACCCTGCGCGACGAGAGGATCACCACCGGGACGAACAGCAGAAGGACCAGCGCCATCGTGCCGCCGGTAATCACAACCACCGCAAGCAGGACCACCAGGGTAAAGAATTGCTGTAGAAAATCGCTCAGGATGCTTGCCATGGCGGTCTGAACCCGCTCCACGTCGTTGATGAGCGTGGAGATCAAGGTGCCCGATGGGTGGCGCTGGAAGAAAGCGGTGGAGCGGCGCAGGATCGAGTCGTAAAAATCGTTGCGCAGGTCGGTGATCATGCCGTAGCCGGCTTTGTTGGCAAGCAGAGTCCCAAGATAGTCGCAGATAGACTTGATGATCGCCGAGCCAACCAGCGCAACCGCGACTACCGTCCAGGCATTATGAAAATGACGCGGAATGATGAATTGCAGATCGAGGACACGGCGGGTATGCGGGATGGTGTAGACCAGCACCTGATGGGGCGACTCCATGGGGCTAAGCACATTGTCGACGATGGGCTTGATGAGCAGGACTCGCAGCCCGGCCATTGCACCCACCACCGCCATCAGCACCACCGAGGCGAGGGAATAAAGCGCGTACGGCCGCACATAGTGCAGCAGACGCCATAGGCGCCTCATGCAGTCAATCTCCGGTTGTAGTCGCCCTTCACACGCATCCAGCCATTCTATTGTTTTTTGCGGAAGATGGAGTGCCGCGGACCAAGGCAACCCTCATCGCGGCATATCGCGGTGGGCCGTCTTTACCCGGTAGCCCTCGGCCTCCAGCCGATTCTTCATCTCTTCGGCAATAAACACCGACCTGTGTTGTCCGCCGGTGCATCCGAAGGCCACCGTCAGGTAGCTCTTGCCCTCTTCGAGGTAATGCGGCAGCAGGAACTTCAGCATATCCGTCGCCTTATCCAGGAACTCCTCGGTCTGGGGAAACTGGCGGATGTACTTAGCTACCTTTGCATGGCGCCCGGTGAGCTTGCGAAGCTCCGGCACAAAGTGCGGATTGGGTAAAAATCGCACGTCGAAGATAAGGTCGGCCTCGCCAGGCAGACCGTTCTTGAAGCCGAAGCTGGCCAGCGAGATGGTCAGACCGTGATCGTCCGCCGCGCATTCAAACTGCTCGTTGATGTGGGAGCGCAACTCATGCACGTTGAACCGGGTGGTATTCAGCACCATGTCCGCGACGTTACGCACGGGGTCCAGCCGCTTGCGTTCCGTGCGAATGCCATGCATCACGGTTTCGTCGCGACCCATGGGATGCGGCCGCCTCGTCTCAGAGAATCGCCGCACCAAGGCGTCTTCGCTGGCCTCCAGAAACACCACGCGCGTAGGCAACACCTTGCGAACCTGCTTCAGGATCGCCGGGAACCGCTCCAGGCGCATGCCCTCGCGCACATCCACTACCAGGGCCGCGCGCTTGATCTCGGCCGACTGGCGCACCAGGTCAGCGAAGCGAGGAATCAGTTCCAACGGCAGATTGTCCACCGAGTAATAGCCCAGGTCCTCGAACGCCTTCAGCGCCGACAGCTTGCCGGATCCGGACATGCCGGTCAGGATCACCAGCTCTCGACCTTCCGGGTGACTGGCCGGCTTGTATGCCGGCTTCCCCATCTTCACTGTGCGCTTCGCGGCCATGCTGAAATCCTAGCACTCCGCTGCTGTAGACAGTGCTCAAGGTTGCCTCAGTCCGCCCCGGGCAATGTCCTACTCCTGGAGGAACCTTCATCCCCGGTGTTGCGGACACCCTGCCGCGAAGAATACATGACAGGCTCTGCCCATGCCCTTGGCACGATACATGGCGGCATCTGCATCGCGCAGAATATTTTCGATGTCGCCGTATGCCGGCGAGCCAAGCACGATACCCATGCTGGCCGAGACGCAGACCTCACCGCCTCCTATATCCACCGGCCGTTGCAACACGTGTTGAATGCGCAGGGTCATGCTCTCAATGTCTTCGATGCGCCCGGCCTCGTCGAGCACCAGCGCAAACTCGTCCCCGCCAAAGCGCGCCACGGTGTCTTGCGGCCTCAGGCAGGAGAGCAGGCGCGCTGCAATATCCCTTAGAAGCGTGTCCCCCGCTGCATGGCCCCAGGTGTCGTTGACCTGTTTGAAGCGGTCGAGATCAAGAAACACCACGGCGAAGTTGCGGTCCGGCCTGCGGCGCAGCCGCGCCATAGTCAGAGTCAGCCGATCGAGAAACAGCACCCGGTTCGCGAGCCCCGTCAAAGGGTCGTGAAGCGCCTTATGCTGCAACCTGGCCTGTAAGCTCTTTTCATGGCGAATGTCGCGATAGGCCGCAAGGTGACCGCTTCTTCCGACCCCAAGCCGCACCTGCGTGACCGTCAGGGACACATCCAGCAGCTCTCCCGTGCTGGTATGGCGCACCGTATCCATCGATGCACGGCCTTCAGCGTCGACCATATGCATCCACACCTCAGTCTCATGCATTCGGCCTTCTGGAACAATCAGATCGTTCAGTGTTTTGCCCAGGCAGGCCTCGATGGGATATCCGAAGATGCGTATAAACTCTCGATTGACCCGCATGATGATGCCCTCCTGAACAATCACCATGGCCTCGGAAGCCGTGTCGAAGATCTCCTGCAGAAAGGCGCCTCTCTGCTCGATGCAGTCCCAGCCAACTTGCTCCGCGTCGTCTTGCATGGGCTCCATCAGCAGTATCAGCCGGGAACCGTCGCCTGCGGCATCGAGGCTGTGGACCACACCCGAAACCATCGTGGCCGCGCCGTTATAGGGAGAGAGCAGGCACTCGAAGCGCTGCCGTCGAACACCGTTCGCCTTGGGGAATGCGCCCAGCAATACCTCGTCCGTTTTCATGCTCTCGCAGCTTCCGATCATATCTCGCGCTAGACCGTTGGCCGCCACAATCTCAGTGCCCTGCTCGAGGAATGCCATAAGAGGTATCGCTTCAAGCCACTGGTGCGGGCTGCCACTCGAGCCGGGCTGAGCTGAGGATGCCGCTGGAAAGCACTCGGAGTTAGGGAACGGCAGATGTGTACGACCCACGCAGGCTGCCACGACTGACCCATTCAACTCGCTGGAGGGGCACATATTTGGTCTCCTGAATGCCCTATCGGCAACACAGCAGAACCGTTTAGAGGGGGTGCGAAATTATATGGGTATCCCTTCTTCAAAAGTCGGGATCTTAACCTACAGATCGATTAAGCATTTATGCGGGTAACCGGGCCGATTCGCCGCTTCCACATCATCCTGCCTGCAACGCAGATCATTCCGCTCCCCATCAGCAGCACGCCTACGGGCTCTGGAGTAACTGCCGTGAGCACTCCCCGAAGGCCTCCGGTAAACTCCGCGTTATGCACCTCGCCGTTGTCGGCGATCTGGGCCGCGATGATGGTGCCGTCGATGGACGAGTTGCCGGTCACCACGGCGAAAAGAGCCAGCATGGACGCGGTAAACTGGCCGCCGAGCGAGATAAAGGTCGCATCGTCGAAGTGGAATATCATAACGGGTCACAGGTTCGTGAACCCACCAGGCATCATGCCATCTGCCACACAACGGAATCGCTAATTTAGCGCAATAGCACCCAGTACTTCTTCGTCTGCCGGGATCTCGCCGGCTCGGGGATGTCGTTTGATTGTGGACATCCTCTGCTTCTGCCGGATGGCCGTTTGTTCCAGCTTCGCCATGGCATCGCGCAGCGCCGTGGTCATCTCCGCCGATTCGCACTTGGAGACCATGCTCTGACTTCCCACGCTCACCGTGACATCGGCGATCCTGCGGTGTTTATCGACGGTAAGGATCACCTTCGCGCTGGCACCCTCGCCAACGATCTTCTTGACCCGCTTCAACCCTGCTTCGGCCAGGTCCCTGTATTTTTGCGTGACCACCATCTGTCTTCCCGTATACTCGATCACCATCCATTCACCTCATGCGAGTTCCGTTCACCATAATTGGATGCAACTCTCAGCGCAGTCGTCTCGCAGCAAGGTATACCGGGTTCGACTCGTTGCAACCATCGACTCGCTCTCCAGACCGGATGCTCTTGCCCGGTTCAGCGTACGCGCCTCTGATGGGTACTGGGTATCTGCATGTCTTCTCGGTATTTCGCCACCGTCCTGCGTGTTACCCGGATGCCCTGACGCTGTAGCTCCGCAGCGATCTGGTCGTCGGTCAGCGGCTTGCGCGGATCCTCGTCTTCTATCAGCTTTTTCACCCTACGCTTGAGCAACACCAGAGGCAGGTCGCCTCCCTCCGGCCCGTTGACTCCTTCGGTGAAGAAGTAGCGCAGCTCGTAGACCCCTTGCGAGGTATGCACATACTTGCTGGCCACGGCCCTGCTGACGGTGGAGGGATGCACCCCGATCTCCTCGGCCACATCCTTGATCATCATCGGCTTCAAGCCCTGCTCGCCGCGTTCCAAAAACTCTGCCTGACGGCGTACGATCACCTCGCAGGTACGCAGGATCGTGTTCTTGCGCTGCTCGATGTTGCGCAGCAATTGAATGGCGGACCGGTAACGCTCCTTGACGTACTCGCGCACATCTTTCTCCGTGGTCTTCTCGCGCAGCATCCTGCGGTATGCGCGGCTCAGGCGGAGCGTCGGCATGTCCTCCTCATTCATCACCACAACATACTCGCCGTCACGCTTGACGAACGCAACGTCCGGCTCAATCAGCCTGGTCTCGCTTACGTTGTAGCGCTGGCCGGGGCGCGGATCGAGCGTGCGGATGAAATCGACCGCCGCCTGCACCTCCTCGGCGCTTTTGCCGCAGCAGCGCGTCAACTCGCGCATGTCCTTCTTCTGCAACAGAGCCAGATGGTTAGCTACGATGTGCTCTGCAACATCGAAGACATCGCCTCTACCTCCGCCGTGGGGAAGACCTTCGCGGTTCTGTTCCTTGCGCTGAACGTCCTCGTGTGCCTGCTGCCAGTGGGCAGCCACGCCACTCACGGCCTCGTGGCCACGCGAATGGGGGGCCTGCGCTGCCTCCCTGTTTCCTTTCTCCGTCTCCACCTCATCGTCTGCAAGCTGCTGAAGCAGGGCGACGGCCTCATCTGCCAAGCCCGTCTGAGTACGTCCCAGCACAAGCTGCGCCTCGCGACGCTGTGCGGTGATCTGGATCAGTAGACACTCGCGCAGATCGCGCGCGCCGACCCCCAGCGGGTCGAGATTATTGACAATCGTACGCGCTTCCAAAACCGTAGCCAGGGCAGCCTCGACCAGATGTCCAGCTCCGTTGCGGTGCGACACCGGGCTGGAAGCCGCGGCCTTCGGCTCCGTGTCCCCTGCCGTGTGATGTACCTCCCAGGCAGGCTTTGCTTTTACACCGCGCTCGAACGGAATCGGCTCGGCCCGCATTGGCAGACGTGCGTCGATCAACGCCTGCACCAATTCCTCGTCACTCGCCGTAAGGTAGCCATCCTCATTCAGATTGCCCACCACCAGGTCCGCGGCCACCCGGACCCCTTCGGGCAGGTTCATCGAGCCCAACTGCCATTCCAGATGGTCGCTCAACGTGCTCGGTTGCGATAGAAAGTTCTCGAACGACGGCTGATCGTATTCCTCAAAGCTGGAAGCAGTACGGAATCCAGGATCCAGATAATCCTGGAAATAGCTGCCAAAGTCGATCTCGTCGAAGGGGTCCTTCTCGACCCGCTCATGCTCGCTGGCGATCTCCTCGGCAGAGCGCTCGCGCTCGGCCTCTCGTCCCGCCATCTCCTCGATCGTAGCCCCGGACTCCTCAACCTCCTCGAGGATAGGGTTCTCCACCATCTCGGTGTTGATCATCTCCTTCAGTTCCAGCTTGTTCAGCGCCAGCACGCTGACCATCTGTACCAGGCCTGGCGTCAACACCTGGCGCTGCGACACTCTCAGATTTAGCTTCGGCTGCAACAATCCTAGGACCTCATCCAGCTTCCCTGCTCCGAGCTCTTCGCACGAAGGTTATCGATCGGCGTCGCTTGCCGAAGTTTTGCCGATCGGTGAACTTGGCCACAGTCTACACGCCACGCGAAATTCATGCAGCATATAGAATGCACGCTTGCAAAAGCGCACCTTCTTCCTCACCTCTAACAGGTGACATAGAGAATCTGGAAATCCAGCCTGGATGCACTCGCCTGGTTGCACGCCCGCGCAAAGCGCCTTAATCCATGGAAAACTTCTCGCCCAGGTAGATGCGCCTCACCTCGGGATCGCGCCCCAGTTCTCCCGGCGTACCCGAACGAAAGATCTTTCCTTCGTTAATGATGTATGCCCGGTCGGTCACCGAGAGAGTCTCACGCACATTATGGTCGGTGACCAGAACCCCGATCCCATTTTTCTTCAGCGCGAAGATGATCTCCTGCAACTCCATCACGGCGATGGGATCGATGCCGGAGAAGGGTTCGTCGAGCAGAATAAACGCCGGTTCGATGGCCAGGCAGCGCGCAATTTCCACCCTGCGGCGCTCACCACCGCTCAGGGCATAGCCCATGGTCTTGCGCACATGACCAAGGCTGAACTGCTCGATCAGCTTTTCCGTCCGTGTGCGCCGTTCCTCCCGGCTTATTTGCTGCGCCTCCAGCACCGCCATGATGTTGTCCTCCACCGTGAGCTTGCGGAAGATTGAAGGTTCCTGGGGCAGATAGCTGATGCCGTACTCCCTTGCGCGCAGATACATGGGCAACCGTGAGATGTCTGCCCCGTCGACCACGATGCGCCCCGAATCCGGCCGCACCAGGCCCACGATGATGTAGAAGCAAGTCGTCTTGCCCGCCCCGTTCGGCCCCAGGAGGCCCACCACCTCGCCCTGCCCGATCTGCATGCTCACGCCGCGTACCACCTGCCGCCCCGCGTAGGCCTTACCAATCTCTTCCGTCTCTAGCGTCCGCATCGTACTCCTACTTCCCTCTCCCCATGGTCGCATCTTTGTCCGCGTGTGTCTCCGTCCGTACCCTGCGGCCTGCCACGGTAGACGCCGCTCCCGGCTCCGTGTTGGAGACCACGATGCTATCGTCCCCGGTGTGAAACATGATCGCAGCGCCTGTAATCGTACCGTGCGCCGCATCCATCATTTTCGGTTGCGCGAGGTCATCTCCAGTCAACACAAAGAGCTGATCGTTCGCCGTGTACTGCAAACGCTCACCCGTTGCATGACGTCCCGGCTGTTCTATCTCAATTTGGCCAGTCGCCACCATGCGCTCCAGATTTCCTGTTATCGAAGGAACCTCCTCGCCCGAGGACAAGGGTCTCTGCCCGGCTTTCTGCATCAAGTAAACAGTAGCCTGGTTTGCGCGAACCGTGCCATCGATCGTCTCAGCCCGCACGCCGCCGCTAAACTCCGCCTGATGCAGGCTTCCTGAGTACACCAGCTCTCCGCTGGCGATACGCATGACTGTTGGCGGTCGCGCAGCTGAGCGTGGCTTATTCGCAGCAGCCTTCTCCCCCGTTGTCTTATCCGCGCCGGCCTTCGCAGCACTAGAGTCGCCGCTACCGGCGCTGACCAATACGGTGTGCACCTGGGCTGTCTGCGCTACTCCCGCGGAAGCCACGCCACGCGCAGTCAATCGCTGCTGAAGGCGATCGAACTCAATCACCGGCGCCTGCACCTGCGAGCCGCCCTGCCAGAGGCGCACAGGCATACCAAAAAACGTTGCCGTGTCGTCCCTGTGCACGAACTCAGCCCGGTCGGCGACGATGTAGGTGGGCTCTGCAGGGGTGGTTTGCAGCCCACTCGCCGGGGGCGAAGCATCCTGCGAGTAATCCATCTTGACCGTGCCCGATGCCTGAGCATCGCCTGTCTTGGGGTCGAACACGATCTGCTTTGCCCACAGCAAACTTCCCGCATCACTCATCTGCACTCCGCCAGTCAACGTCATGCGGTCGAGATCGCCGTCATATGCCGCTCGTTCCGCGGTCGCATGCTGCACATCTTCGCTCGCATTCCCCGTTTTAGCCTGCGTACTTCCAGCCTTGGCCGCGGCCTTCGCTGGAGCGCGCCGCGTCATCGCGACATGTCCCTGCTGCACCGCACTGAGCAGCATCACCGGGGCGCCGCCAGAACCGGAAAGCGATGTTTGCCTCCCTGCAACTGCACTGGCTGGATGTTGAGCCCGGAACTTTGCATCCAGAGTATCTCCCGTACTCGTCTGCTCGGTGCCATCCGCCTTTACCTGGTGCAACAGTGTATGTCCGCGCCCCGCAACTGTGTCCAATTGAGGCGGTTGCTTTCCGTTGCCGCCGGCCATGTGCGCCGTCAGTACATCGGCTGATAATTCTTCGTTGCCGATATCCTTCGAACTCGCCAAAGTGCCATAGTTTACCGCCGTCAAGTGCGCGCTGCCTGTCGCCTCCGCATCCCGCACCTGCGGTGTGCCACCGCCCACTTGAACCAGAGCTACCACCACCTTCGCCGCGGTCAAGTCTCGCGAACTCCACGGCTCGCGTGCAGCCTCCGTCGCCCGCGTTCGCTCAACCATGTGAACGGCACCGGTAAACACTGCCTGCTTCGCCTGCCCCTGCGCGTCGAAGGCAACCGTAGCCTCCTCCGCGTGGCCGCTGCGTTGCAGAAGAGGCATGTCGGATGAGTACTGCACGCCTCCCGTCATTGCGGCCGATTGCGGCTGGCTCCTGGCACCCAGTACCACGTCCACCCGCTGCGATACCAACTTCGTTCCCTTCACCTCTCTCGTCACATTGCCCTGGGCCTCCACCCGCGACAGGGTCCCATCGGGCCGCGTATGCAGCGTCGCCTGCTGCGCCTCCACCGTTTGCCCCTGCGAGACGCACCGCGACCCAGTCATAAATATCTGCCGATTACGGTTATCGAGCTCTGCCGTCGCCGCCGTCACCTGCACTGGCCGCTTGCCCGCCAGGTCGTTCATGCTCACGGAGGAGTGCATCGTCAGTACGCCAGAATCGCTGTTATAGTCGGCGCCAGTCGCATGACCCGTCATTGTGCCCGACTCGAACTCAATCGCTTCGCTGGTAGCCGCCACGCCTAGCTTCTCCAGATATACCAGCCCGCTGGTGGTCACATGCAGCACCTTGGGATTGGCAGCGCCACCCGCAGCCGTTTCACCGCTCGGTTGAGCCGCCTGCAGGTCCAGGTTCACCAGCCCAAGGGCGCGCACCACCCCAGCATTCTTGTCGTACTCAAACTCATCTCCCTGGATACGGTCGTTGCGATCGCCATTCTTGCCATAGAGATTTATCAATACATCGTGCAACGAAATCTTGCCATCCGTATGTTCCAGTTCGCGCGCCGCATGAATGCAGTAGACCGTAATCGGCCCCACTGTGTCACAGAAGGTAACTCCGTTTTGGTCGATCTTCACATTTGCTGCCAGCTTCTCCGGTAGATACGCACGCATGCGATGCTTCAGATAGCGAGCGGACCCCAGGAACGCAACAATCACCAGCAGCAGGAAGCCCGCGCACCCCAGCAGCCAAATCCTTAGTCTCTCTACTCGATTGCGCATCCGTCCACCACATCCATCTTCTCATCCGCGCCGATCTACTTCATAAAAATTCGCCTTGACAATTCTCTTTCCCGAGATGAGTCCTTAGAAAATGCTCTAGAATGAACCTCCATGGCAGACCGCCTCTACCTCAGCCTCTGGTATCCCAACTTCCGCCTGGAGGCCTTACCGGACGCTCTGCTCGGCGTGTTGCGCCAGTTTGCCCAGGTAGGCGCTAAACGTGTCTCCGCCGCATCGGCTTATCCCCTCAACTTCACGGAATCGCCCACCTACCAGCGCATCTACGTCGTGGACGACCGCGCCACACAGATTGATCCCTTCGCGCCCATCGATCCGGCGTCCGAGTCCGACGACTTGCTGCTGGAAGCCGCCGTTGCAGAAGCCACCGAGCAACTGCACGACGACATGGCCTACGAGTTCGAGGTGCGATGGCAACTCTGGACCCCCGTGGGCCAACAACCCCTCTTCGACCGCCTTGGACGCGCCCCCAACCGCGATAGCGACGAAGAAGACATTGACCCTGACGACTCCTCCCTCGACCAGCTCGACTCATCCTGGCGGATGCGTTCCCACACCGTGCGCATTCTGGGCTTCGGTCCGAGCTTCGACGTGGCCGGCTACGAACAGAATGGCCAACTCCTGGTCGACTTCGGTATCGATACTCCCTGGGTCCCGGATCATCCGCTGTCCAAGCCCTCGCCGCAAACCCCCGAAGAGGAGGCGCTCGACGAGACCACTCAGATCCACACTCAGCAAAACGTGGAAAAGCTGCTGGCCTTCACGCTTCTGGTCGAGAAAAACTGCGGGATCAGCAGCCGCCTGCTCTGGACCGAGTCCGGCAAACCACTCGCCGAAAAACTGATCGCGCGCCTGCAGCGCGTCCACTAATTAGTTCGCGGATTGCCGCTTCTGTTTTGCAAACAATCTGCTCTTGCTCACCATCCGCATTGGCTGAACTGTCACGTTCGCTAGCCAGGGCACGATACGATAGGAAGTATGAATACAAAGTTGATCTTTGCCGATGCGAGCGGGTTTCAAACACCGCTGCTTGCCGTCTTTGCGGTTGACCTTGCAATGGGCAAGAATGTGGATGCACATCCGGCGCTGCTGACGCAGTCCAGCGATATGGCCGATGCTGCTGCTCGCATACTTGGGCCAGGTGAGTTCAAGGCTCGGTTGGGCGAGACAGTGTTGATCCATGCGACCGATGACTTGAAATCAGCCGGACTGCAAGCGGAACGGCTACTGATCGTCGGACTGGGCAACGCGAAGGACTTCTCGCTGGACAGGCTGCGCAAAGGCGCAGGAACAGCGGTCCGCTCGGCCAAGGCACGATCAGTACGCAAGCTGACGATTGCCTTTCCTGAGGTGGATGCTCTGGAGATTGAGTCGATCGAGCAGATTTCCGCCAAGCTGACAGCGCGGGCCATGGTGGAGGGCGCAGAGCTGGCGGAGATGGATTGGGACACCTATCGTAGCGATCGTAAAGACAATTTTATAAATGATTTATTTATAGTTTCGAATGTAAAAGATTCAGATACAAAAGAGGGGATTCGCGGTGGCTTTACTGAAGGATTGATTCTAGCCGCCGCGCAGAACTTTAGCCGTTCGCTGGTCAACGAACCTGGCAACGTCCTTACCCCAATCGAACTGGGCGCGCGGTCAAAGGCAATGTGCGACGAGGCAGGGCTGGCCTGTGAGGTGTACTCGTCCGAAAAGATTCAAGAGTTGAAGATGGAGGCCTTCTGGGCGGTGGCCAAAGGATCGGAGCTGCCTCCCGCCCTCATCGTAATGACCTACGAGCCGGAGGGTGGAGCAGCCGGGGAAGCTCCGGTTCTGGGACTCGTCGGCAAGGGGATTACCTTCGACACCGGTGGCATCTCCATCAAGCCGGCCGATGGGATGGAGAAGATGAAGTACGACATGGCGGGCGCGGCAGCCATGATTGGCGCTATGCATGCAATTGCACGTCTCAAGCCTGCGGTCAAGGTGGTCGCGATAATCTGCTCGGCGGAAAACATGCCGGATGGGCGGGCCATGAAGCCGGGCGATGTGGTGACGGCGATGAGTGGCACCACCAT
>DATKGA010000153.1:0-14870 GCA_035510935.1 Acidobacteriaceae bacterium | reverse complement strand
GCCGAGTTGGCCGCAATCGTTACCGTGCCCGCAGTCGTATAGTTGACGGTCAATCCAGTGATCGTCGCCGTACCGGAAATGATGCTGTAGGTTACCGGGTCTCCATTGCTGGCCGTCGCCGACAGCGTCGCAGCCGTAAGCGCAGCTACCGGCGTAGCCAGTGCCGGGAAAGTGATCGTCTTCGTCCCCGGCGTCGAGGTTCCGCTCAGCGAGATCGACTGCACAGAACCTGCAACACCCAGCGTGTTGTCCGTGATGTTGGCTGTGCCCGTCAGTGGACTGCCGACCAACGTCGGCGTAAAGACGATGCCGAGATTGCACGCCCCTGCGGAAGCCAGCGGGCCGGTTACGCAAGTGGTGCCTGCGCCGCCAAGATTGAAGTTCGTCGTCGCGGCAAGCGAGCTGATTGCCAGTGGCGCATTGCCGTCGTTCTCAATGCCTACCACCTGCTGCGCGCTGCTTGCGCCATACTGCGTGCTGGCAAACGCAAGCGGTGCGGCAATCGTCCTGGTCAGTGTCGCAATGGTGTTGGTGCCGCGATCCACCACATAGATGTTGCCGCTGGAATCAAGGGTTACAAACGCCGGATTCACAAATGAACCCTGCGTGCTTGCCGCATAGGTCCCGGCTGCATATTTTTCCAGCTCCGCGCTGCCGATCACCGCGATGTAGATGTTTCCCGCGGCATCCAGCGTGAGTCCAGCCGGAGTATTGATCCCGGTGGCAATCGTTGTCTGGGTCGCTCCATTGGGAGTAACCACAACCGCCTTCGCGCCATCCCGGTCCGTCATGTAGACATTGCCCGCCGCGTCAACCGCTACGCTCTGCGGATGGACGATACCGGTTCCGTAAGTTGTGGACGGAGCGAAACTGCCCGCCAGCAGTTTTTGAACAACGTGGTTCCCCGACACGACAACGTACAGGTTTCCCTGAAGATCGAAGGCCAGTCCTTCCGGAGCTGACTCGTTCGCAATCAGAATTGGAGTTCCGCTTCCACCCACAAGCTCATTGAGTGTCCCGGCGTTGTAGTCGGTATAGAAGACATTGCCCGCGCCGTCGACCGCTACGCCATCTCCCAGCGATAGTCCGCCAACCAATTGGGTCGTTGTCCCGGTTCCGGCTGCGACCTTATACACGCCATTGTTGCCGGTATTGAAGGTTGTGTAATAGATATTGCCGGGAGCATCCGTGGAAATCCCATTCAACGTGCCGGACGTGTTCTTGAATACACTCTGAAGAGAGTTGCTGAACAATGCCTGCGGCGCAGTGCCGATGCCGCCGAGGTAGGAGGTTCCCAACAGAGCTGAACTACTCGACGTCAGAGTGATCGCGCCTAGACGTATCCCCGGCAGTAGAGGCTTAAAGGTGTACTCCACAGTGCAGGCCTGGCCTGCGGTGTAAGTCGTACCCGTGGCGCAGGTGCCGCCGCTGACAGAGTTGAAGTCAAGACCGGTTGCTCCCTGGGTAACAACATTGATCGTGCCCAGCGTACCGCCCGTAGTGAAGTTCACAATCGCAGTCTGGGTTGCACTGCTGCTGCCTACGGCTTCGGTCGGTGCCGTGTAAGAGATAGGCGCCGCATTCACAACAACATTGACCGAGACAGTCGCTGCCGCTGAGTAGTCAGTGGTCTGCGCCGAGTTCGCGGCAATCGTCACCGTGCCTGCATTGGTATAGGTAATCGTCGATCCGATGATAGTTGCCGCGCCCGATGTAATGCTATAGGTGACCGCATCGCCATTGCTGGCGGTTGCCGCAAGTGTTGCCGTGCTGTTGACAGCCACCGGCGTCGTAGGCTGCTGGAACGTGATTGTCTTGGTTTGCAGATTCGCCACGCCCGAAAGGGCGCTGGTCTGGGCCGCGCTCTCATTGATCGCATTATCGCTGACGCTCAACGTGCCGGTAACAGGGTTGCCAGCCGCCGTGGGAGAAAAGGCGGTGGTCAGCAGGCATGTTGTCCCGGACGCGAGGGTGGCCCCGCATGTGCTTCCCTCGTTCGGGAAATGCGTATCGAAGGTGGCGCTGAGCGTCAGCGGCAGGTTGCCGATGCTGGCCACGCTGATGGACTGCGCAGCACTGGTCGCGCCTACAAACGTTGCAGGGAAGTTCTGCGCAGGCGCGGCGGCCATCGACAAGTTACGAATGTTAACGCCATCCGTGTAGAAGATGTTGCCGTTGCCGGTAACCATGACATCAAGCGGGTACGACACCGGGATGTTGCCAACCGGAGTCGTCGAGACGGTTGTTCCGCCAAGGTTTGGGAACTCCTGCAGCTCGCCGCCATTGGTGCTCATGCCCACCCACAGGTCGCCGGCTGCGTCCGTGCCCAGGCCCAGATCGGCGTTGGTGGTAATGAGGACCCGCGAGACGTATGAGCCGCTGGTGTACGGAATCTCGTAAACGTTATGAGTTCCGTATTCCTCGATGTAAAAGACGTTGTCGTTGCTGTCGACTGTGATGGCGAATGGCCCTGTCGTGCCACTGGCGATCGTGGTCTGCACGCCTGCTTGCGTAATTTCCACCACCGAGCCAGAACCGGCGGGAGAGCTGCTGTGGCGGACCGCGACGAATACGTTGCCGCTGCCGTCCACTGCCAGCCCGTTGGGATCGGAGAGTCCGCTGCCGAGGTAGACCGGGCTGCCCAAGTTCAGCGTGCCGTTGTCGTTCAGGATTTTGATGATCTGCGAACTGCCGCTGCCGTCGTAATACAGGTTGCCCGCTCCATCCATCGCCACGCCGGACGCGCTGCTGGGGGTGCCGACCACGTTAACGGGGGTCTGATATGTGCCTCCGCTATAAGCCAGTTTTAAGATGGCGTTCGGGGCGCCGGAATTGTTGTTCGCGACGTAAATGTTGCCGGTGCCGTCGATTGCCATCTCATAAGGAGCCGGAAGGAGGCTCCCTGTGGGCAGAGTCACACCGGCGGGACTGGTCTGCGAGCTCGATGAATAGGCAATCAGAGTGCCTGTTCCGGTGCCGGCGAGGAACGAGGTTCCCACCGGAACCGATGGGCTGGCGGTGGTATAGAGCATGATTGCGCCCTGCCGCTGCCCAACGCCGGCGGGGGTAAAGGTGTAGTCCACCGTGCATGTCTGCCCCGCGGTGTAGGGCGTGCCGGTCGCGCAGGTGCCGCCTGGCACAAATTTGAAGTCGAGGCCGGTGACACCTGCCGTGACTACATTGATCGCGCTCAGAGTGCCGCTCGTGTTGAAGGTCACAGCCGCGGTCTGCGGCGCGCTGGTCGTGCTTTCAGGCGTGGCGGGCGCGGCGTAGGACGTGGCCGCTGCATTCACCACAACATTGACCGATACAGTCGCTGCTGCTAAGTAGTCAGCGGTCTGCGCCGAGTTGGCCGCGATAGTAACCGTGCCGGTATTGGTATAGATAATCGTCGACCCGTTGATGGTTGCCGCACCCGCCGTCACCGTGTAGGTCACCGGATCGCTGCTGCTGGTATATGCGGTCAGGGTCGCCGAGCTGCCCGCCGTCACCGGCGTCGTCGGCTGCGGGAACGTAATCGTCTTAGTCAGCGGCAAAGCAGTGCCGCTCAAGCCCACGGACTGCGTGGAATTCGCAACATTCAGCGTATTGTCCTTCGTCACGGTCGATCCGCTGTTGGTGCCGGCCAGCTGGGGCGCAAAGCTGAGCAAGTCCGTGCAGGACACGCCCGCAGCCAGTGTTCCGGCGCTGGATAGCGTCGTAAGCTGCGGGCAGGTGGATGAATTGCCGATCGTAAAGCCCGAGGAGATGGCTGGATTGTCGCCACTGCCCGGCACCTCAAAGGTCAGCGCCGTGTTGCCGATGTTCGTGATCGTCTCCGTCTTCGGACTGTCCGCGCTCACGCTAAAGACATACGTGTTGGCAAAGCTGAAGCTCGGCGGGTCCACAAAGTCCAGCTTCTTTACCGCGTTATTGCTGTTGTCGGCGACATAGACGTTCCCGCTGCCGTCCAGCGCCACGCCAAAGGGAAGGCCGAATCCGCTGCCCAGGGTCAGGATGGTGGGGGAGGCCGGGATTCTGCCGCCAACCGCTACCATCTCCTTCACCGCACCGTGGTAGGTATCGGCGACATAGACATTCCCGCTGCTGTCCACCGCTACGCCTTGTGGGCTGCTGAAGCCGCTGCTCAGCGTCGTCACGCAGCTCGACGAGGTACAGCCGACCGGCATCTCCTTCACCGCGCTGTTATTGGTATCTGCGACGAAGACGTTCCCAAGCCCGTCCACCGCCACGCCAGAGGGATTGCTGAAGCCGCCGCCCAGCGACGTTACACAGCTCGACGAGGAACAGCCGGAGGGCATCACCTTCACCGCATTGTTGCTGGTATCGCCGACGAAGACGTTGCCGTTCCCGTCCACCGCCACGCCTTCAGCCTGACTGAATCCGCCGCCCAGGGTGTTGATGGTCGGCGAAGCCGGGATGCTGCCATTGACCGCTACCATCTCCTTCACCAAACTGTGGCCGAAATCGGCGACATAGACGTTGCCCGCCCCGTCCACCGCAACGCCTGTGGGATTGCTGAAGCCGCTGCCCAGCGTCGTCACGCAGCTCGAAGAGGCGCAGCCGGCGGGCGTCTCCTTCACCACGCTGTTAGTGAAATCGGCGACATAGACGTTGCCGCTCCCGTCCACCGCCACGGCTTCGGGATTGCTGAAGCCGCCGCCCAGGGTGTTCTGCGCGCTCGGCAGGTATACTCCGGTCGTCGTGTTGGCAAACACCGCTTCCGGCCCCGTGCCGTTACCCTGCATCAGGGACGTTGTAATCAAAGCACCGCTGCTATTGGTCAGCTCCACCGCTCCATAGCGCTCCCCCGGGTACTTTGGCGTGAAGGTGACATTGACCACGCAGGCCGTGTTCGCGGCCAGGGTCCCCACGCAGGTGCTCCCGGTACCCAGCTTGAAGTCGAGTCCGCTGGCGCCTTTCGTCAGCACCAGGGGTGTTCCAAATGTTCCAGCCGTTAGCACTTCAAACGCGATCGATTGCTGCGTGGAGGTTGTGCCGACTGCTACCGAGCCGAAGTCCGGCAGCGTCGTCGTCACCTTGGTAATCTTGTCGGTGCCCAGATCGCTCACCAGGACGTTGCCGTTGTTGTCTACGGCCATGCCCCTGATTTCCGTATACCCCGTCGATTCAATAGTTTGCGTATAGCCGCCGCTGCCATTCGGCGATTCCTTGATGACCTGCGTGCCGTCGCCGATATAAATCACACCGTTCTTCACGGCTACACCAGAGCATAAATCCGTGCATTCGTAAAGAGTGGTCGCCGTGTAGGTCGTAGTCGTCGCCACCGATCCTGAAGGCGTATAGACGTTTACCATGCCTTCGCTGTGCGTCCCGCCTTCCTCGATTGCCTGGTAGATCACTCCGTTGGGATCGATAGCCATGTTACGCGCAACGTCCAAGCCGCTGGCGATGATGTGCTGGGTATACACGCCGCCGGACAGGATGTACTTGTACACAGTCCCAGCAGAATAACTATTCGTATATAAGTTTCCGTATGCATCCACCGCCATTCCGGCCGCACTGAAACCGGGGCTCGGAATGATGTTGGTAAACGTGTATGTTCCGCCGGAGCCGACCGCCTTCCAGATTCCGGTTCCGTTCTCATCGGCAAGATAGACGTTGCCGGTCGAATCCACCGCCACTCCGTAATACCACCCTTGCGGACTGTTCGTTACGGCGGCCGTCGTGTAGGAGCCGTTGCTGTAGGTGCTCTTGTATAGGCCGATTCCAGAATTGAACCCGAGATAGATGTTCCCCGCGCTGTCCAACGCGAGGCCTTCGCCTCCGGCGCTGCTCGTGTAAACCAGTATGGTGCCGATGCCCGGCTCCGCCGTCTGCGCCTGCGAACTCTGCGCGCCACCCATCACCAACAGGCCCACCGCCGCACTAGCCAGCGCCAAACGCACACACTTCTTCCCCATTTGGCCAAATCCAGCCTTCAATGAAGGCTGCACGCACACGTTTTCGCGCACAGAAGCGCAACCCAGGCTCTCATGCCTCCGCGAAGAGCGCGTGGTCTGAGTTCGGCTGGCGAATCTGGGGAAGCATGTTTGGAAGAGTTGAGCGAAAAACGAACGGGCAAGGGCTAGCTGGGAGCAGTCAAGCATGTTCTGCGTTCTCCATGGCAAGAGGTGAGTGGCGTCCATCCTCGATAGCGTGTATCGAATACGGAACTACAACGTTGCTTAACTCCGCAATAGCCCAGCTAATAGACAGGCTTCTGCTCGGAATCAGTAAGACATAAATTTTCTGCTGAAGCCTAAGTTGGATGCGCACAAATATCAAACGATCCTTTTATTTACCTCTTTATAATGTTTGATATCAAGAGAACTTTTGTAACCAGGAATGTGGTTACCTGCGGCGGCTGATAAGGTCATATGCCGCTGCACTATTCCTCCGTGGTTGCCAATCCATGGCGACGGACGGACGATTCGTCCCTCGTAAACAATAGACAAATAAGAAAATTGAGGAGGTTCTGCAGGTGATGGGTTTTTACAGTTTCAGGCGCGCGTTAATCCCCGGTGGCAGTTTCACCACATGCGGTCCCCAGTTCCAACTTATTCTGTCGGTTTCTGCGCAAGATGTTGATAGACTGATGCGGGGTTTCAACTCATTCGTCGAACCACAATTAACGGCGTCGTAACTTAAGAGCCGGGTGCCCTGTATAAACCGCACGATCGCTTGAGTGGGGTAGACCCATTGATTCGCTGAAAGGAATAGGATGAACGAAGTATTGGAAGCACCCGAACAGAAGGCGCGCGCCCGCGCGGAAGAACCGGAGATCTATCAGTCAGGAGATTGTTGGCGCTTTCGCTGGGCGGGCGAGGACCATGGCTCCTTCGACTCCGAGCAAGGCGCAAAGTCAGCCGCCCACCGCTTCAAGAAGCACGCCACCATGAAGCTTGTCAGCGCCTCCCTCGAACGCAACTGAGTCTACTCCGACGGCGAATCGAGCTGTGCTGGCCCCATCCGCGTAGCGTCAATCCAATTCCGGCAGCTTCTTCACCGCGCATTAATGCAGGGGAGCGCTGATGCCGGGGCCTTCTTCATCGATCGCCTCGACCGTGGAGTCGTCGGTTGCAGGACGGCCATCGCGAATGCTCTCCGCTCCCAGGGCGTCTTTGCTGCCCGCAGGTGCCGTGGGATCGATTTCAGTAGAGCGGGGATGGGATTCAGCGGTTACATTGTCGACGGTTGTGGTTCTTTTCTGGGTTGCGGCCATGATGCACTCTCCTCGCTCGACCTGACAGGTAGGATGCAGGATATCGAGGGCCCGGTACTCCATTCATGCGCAGTCATCGCAGGATGAGTGCGGCGAAGCGAATTAGCCTTGAACTACCTGCACAAAACAAAGAGGCCCGGCTGGCTGCCGAGCCTCCCACAAAGCTATTATCCGTCCCGGAATTGAAAACATCCTTGACCCGGCGATTGAATCCACGGTCCGTTCCTGGGCTCAGTTCCCGATGACTGTTGGTTTACCGTTTGCCGTTCTTGTCGGTGACGTTGCCTCGCCCATCGCGCTCTTCATTGCCCTTGAAGGCAGCCCTTTTGGGTGCAGCTTTATCGCCGGACCTTGGCGCTACCCCCGTGTATCCGTGCTGCGGGTCGTAACGATTATTCACCGTACCATGGAACTCGCTGGAGCCATGGAACCATGGTCCAACTCCGATGAAGGCACCGCTGTTGAAGTACGACGGTCCGTAGTAACCGTCAGGGCTACAGTTGTAGGGTGCATAGTCGTAGTAGCCATAGGGACAAGATGGCTCGGCTCCGATACTGACACTGATCTGTGCCTGGGCCACGGGCGCAGCCGCCAAAGCGACTCCCGCAACCGCGGCCAACGCAAACGATGTGATTGTACGCATAAAGTGATACCTCTACCGTGTTTGATCCAGTCGAGGAGATATAAGTTGTCCGAAGCTGGATCTTCGCCAGCGCGTCATTGCTGCGCTCGCATCACAGAGCGCACAGCGTTGCTTCACACTGCGATGGTAAACGTGTCTTCGCTGCGTGTCACGGCGCGGTACATCGTGTCGCGCTCGAAGGGAACGCGCCCTGCCTCGGTAATCAGCCGCACCAGGTCCGCGCGCCGCATTCCTTGCGGAGTCGTCGCGCCCGCGTCATGGTAGATCTTCTCCTCGATCACCGTACCGTCGATGTCGTCAGCCCCAAAGCGCAGCGAGATCTGGGCCATCTGCGGCGACACCATCTGCCAGTAGCTCTTCACGTGCGCGAAGTTGTCCAGCAGCAGGCGGCCAATCGCAATCTGCTTGAGGTCCATCATTCCGGTGGTCTTCGGAATGTGGGCCAGCGCGGTGTTGTCGGGATGGAATGCCAGCGGGATGAAGGTCTGGAAGCCGCCCGTCTCATCCTGTAACTCGCGCAGGCGCAACATGTGGTCGACACGGTCCTCGTCGTTCTCCACATGGCCGTACAGCATCGTCGCATTCGACCGCAGCCCGATGCGGTGCGCGGTGCGCGCCGTCTCCAGCCACTCCGACCCATCGATCTTATGGTCGCAGATAATGTGCCGAACGCGATCGGCAAATATCTCGGCCCCGCCCCCAGGCAGCGAGTCCACGCCCGCAGCCTTCAACCGCAGAAGCGTCTGCTCGATCGACATCTTGCATAGCTTAGCGAAGAACGCCACCTCTACCATGGTGAACGCCTTGATGTGTACCTTGGGGAAGCGTACCTTCAATCCACGAATCAGCTCCTCAAAATATTCGAAGGGTAGATCGGGATGCAGCCCGCCAACGATGTGGAACTCAGTGACCGCTTCGCTGAGCCCAGTGCCCGCAGTCTGCCACGCCTCCTCCAGCTCCATCGTGTACGTCCCGGCCGTACCCTTCTTGCGCCCGAACGCGCACAGCCGGCAACTTGCCACGCAGACATTGGTGGGATTGATGTGCCGGTTCACGTTGAAGTAGGCGATGTCGCCATGCATCCGCTCGCGCACGGCGTTGGCCATCCACCCCACGGCCAGTATGTCTCCGGTGTGATAGAGCGTGACGCCGTCGTCGAAGCTGAGCCGCTCGCCTGCCTCGACCTTGGCCGCGATCGCGCGCAGCGCAGGGTCGCTTGTCTCGAAGCCATGCCGCGATTCCGGGTTGGAAGCGTAAAAACTCATGCTGACCCCATTCTAATCGGTCAACCGCCGCTTCCGGGGAAAGCATCTCTCCATCGGTGGTACTGAGGCATGCCCCAGCGCTGTCTCAATGCGTGGCGACCAGGTCCGAATCCACCATGCGCGGCTGCACCACAATACCGTCGAATGAGGTAGCCGCCACCAGATGATCGCCCACCGGCCGGATGAAGCGCAGGGTCCATCCCGTGTCCCACCAACTGACCTTCATGGAGGGAAGGGCCACCGAGAAGGCCATCGTCTCCGGCCCTTCCGAGGTCACCAGCACCCGGTTGCCCGCCTCATCGTAGAAGATATTGTTGACATTGCGCACGAACAGTTCCTTCAGGGTCTGCCAACTGGTACCCTGGTTTGCCGAATAGTAGACCGCGTCGCGATCTGCGATCCACACTGTTCCATCGCCCTCGATGGCCAGCGCAGAGAGCTGTCTTCCCCCGTCCGGCAGAGTCAGCTCGTGCCAGGTCTTGCCGGAGTCCGCCGACAACTGCAGGGCATGCAGGCTGGCCACCGCCACAATCGCCTTCGACGCGGCCATAAAGCGCCATTCGTCCACCGGAATCGAGGCAACAACAGCCCACGTCTGTCCACTGGTTAAACTGCTCAGGACTCCCCCTGATGTGGCCGCAAACATCGTATCGCCGGACACCGCAAAGCCAAACACGCTTGCGTCAAAGCCCTTGCCGGCAACCACGCCATGCGCCGTCGCCTGCCGCATCGCCGCTTTCCGCTGGCGAACCGCCTTACCTGCGGGTGCGGGCGCAATCCTGGCGCTGGGTACAGCCATCTTCGTATCGTCGCCCACGCGCTGCCACACCGCGTCCACCAGCCGGTATATCCCATGCTCCGTACCCGCCAGCATGGAGCCGTCCGGGGCCTGGCCAAGGCTGAACACATCATGTCCATCCAGTCCACCACTCAGCTGCGACCAGCTTAGCCCGCCGGTATGACTCACAAAGACGCCGCCCGATTCCTTATCGTTCACCACGCCAACATAGACCGTCGCCGGGTGCTGCGCGTCCGCACTATAGGCCGTAATCTGGCGTGCCGAAAATCCGCTGTTGGACGGCAGAAAGCTTGTGCCCCCATCGTCGCTGATCAACACACCCTGGCGGTCGGTGGCCAATAGTACATTGCGGGTGTCCGCCGGATCCACATAGATATCGTTCACAATCACGTCGGAACCGGTCGTCTCGGTCCACAGCTTGCCCGCGTCGTCGCTGCGATAGAGCCCCTCAGTCGTCCCCGCATACACTGTGTCCAGATGACCGGGGTCCTGCATCAACACCCGGGTTCGCCGCGCCGTCGACGGAATGCCCTGCGTTTTATTGATGCCAACCCCACCGCTAAACTTCGAGCCCCCGTCCTCGCTCTTGTAGATTCCCGAGCACGCGCTCAGATACACCACGCTCGGCTGCTTGGGATCGATCAGGATGGAGAAGACGTCCGAGTCCTCGATGATCCCATCCTTGATACTGGTCCAGGTTGCGCCACCGTCGCTGGTCTTCCACGGCAGGTGCCATGTCCCCGCGTAGATAATGCCAGGATCCGCGGGGTCGATCGCAAGCGACTCGACCTCGTGGATCTCTTTGCTGTCCTCTGGGCTGATCCTCTGCCAGTGGGCGCCGCTGTCCTGCGAACGGAATATACCTTCCATCGATCCTGCCACCATGATCTTCGGATCGGATGGCGCCAACGCCAAGGACAGGATCGATTGCCCACGCATCTCCGGCTGGCTAGTCCATGTATTCCCGCCATCGTGGCTGATAAAAATCCCGCCGTCGGGATGCTGCAAATCGGCCACCACCCATGCCCCCGCGACAATATGCTTCGGGTCGGCCGGATCTACCAGAATATGGTCCAGCACAAGGTCGTCACGCTTGCCGACCAGCGCCAGCCGGGCCCACTTCTTGCCGCCGTCCTGCGATTGATAGATCCAGCCGTTCGCCGTCCCCAGATAAAGATGCAGGTGGTTGGCGGGATCGGCTGCAAAAGTGCGTGCATCTCCGCCGTCCGGGCCCTCCGGGAACCAGTTGACAGCATGAATCCGGGGACAAACCAGCCCCAGAATCAAAACCATCAAAAATGTGTGAATCAGGCGGTGTCTACAGTTCAACGTGGTCGTCCCATCCCGTCGCTATCTCTCTATCTAGGATACATAGTCCTGCCTTGGAGTTTCCTGCCGCCCCCTGCACAAAGGCTGACCGGAACCAACCCAGTCAGCCACTGTGCTATCACTGTTTCTGTTATCAGGGACTACTTCTTCGCGGCCTTTGCCTTCTTTACCGGCGGAGTCCGAGGCACAGCCTTCACTGCGCTCTCGTCCACTGCGGTGTCGCTTGCGGCGGGATTGGCTGCGCCCGATGGAATCAGCGTCGTCGTCACAGTCTTGCCGTCATCGGTCCCGGTGTAGACCATGATGCGAGACGGATCGATGCCCTTCTCCGACACCAGGTAGTCCTTGGTGTTGACCGCGCGCGCCGCTGCGTCCGTCGGCTTCTTGTTGTGCTTCAGCTTGGCCAGCTTGTCGTCAGCCTTCTGCTCTTTGGCGTCCTCGTTGCCCACCAGCGCCAGCTTGGCGTCGGAGGAGCGCTGAAGGTCCAGAGCAACATCGTCCAGGCAGGCCTTGGCTTCGTTGTCCACGCGCGTCGGGCGCTTCGCATCTCGCTCGAAGCTCACCGGGCACAGGCTCGACGCCATCGGTGCCGGCGGCGGTGGTGGCGGCGGAGGCGGCGGAGGCGCAATCACATTGACCGATGTGGTTGCGGATACGTTGTGTCCCTTATCGTCTGCCACGCGGCAGGTCACCGTAATTGTGGAATTGGCCCCACCTGGCGCAATCTGCGGTGTCGACAGCGTCGCCGTCGGTGTGGTGCTGCTGATCGACCCCGCCGTCGCGTTGTAGCCATACATCAGGGGGCGGTTCTGCGGACTCATCGCACTGGTTGTTATCGTCGAGCTGCCGCCCGAATTCACCGAGGAAGGACTTGCAGAGCAGCTGACGGTCGGCGGCTCATACGCCCTCACCGTGAAGGTCGCGGAACAGTCCGCCATCTGGCCGGGCTTTATGCCCTGCGACACATGACCCTTGACCGTGTAGGTGCCAGGGGTCGCGGTCGCGGTGCTCACGTTCGCCACATTCGACGTTCCGGAGATCGTGCCGCCATCCGAGGTCCAGGTGTAGGTGACAACCTTCTTGGGGTTCGGATTCAGGTTCATCGCCGTGCCAGTCACCGTGATCGGGTCACCCGGAAACACCAACGAAGGAGAGGCTGAGCAGCTATACGTGACCGCCGGGGGAGGCGCGATGTGGCCAATATGAGTCACAATACCGGTGCTCAATTCAATCGCATTCAGGTTCGTGGTCCCACCCAGCGCCACAGGCGCGGCCGTGGGAAGACCTAGGTAGGTGCCATAGTTGACATGGCTGAAGCGATAGTCCGCCTCGAATAGACGCAGGCTGAAGCGGTTGCTGAAGAACGGAAGATCAACGTCCATGCCGCCGCCGGCCGTAAATCCATATCCCCATGTGCCGGGTTCGTACTCCACGGCAGCCGGAGGATAGTTGGTGTCCGGGCCAGACAACTGCTCGGCACCAAACAATCCGTGCCCAAAAACCGTAATGTGGTCGTCTGTTGGCCAACGGTAGATCGCGCCACCGGAGATTCCCACAGCGCCATCACTCGGGACGCTATGGTTCTGTACGTGGTTGGTGTAGACGGCCTCAACCCCTACATGATTATTGAAATAATAGGCGAAGCTGCCGATCGCACCCTGGTTGATGGAGGAGAATTTAATCCCGGCAGGTTGCAGCGTCCCGTGCGCGCCGAAGTACGAGTAGCCCATGAAAATGTCTACGCGAGATGGGTTTGACCCCGACATGGGAGCAGTAGCGGCGGGCGTCTGCGCCCCCAGGCTTACTGCACAAAGGCTGACTGCACATGCTGCCAGCACCAGCCGGCCAAGACTGCGAAACGGATGATCGATCATTGACTTCCTCCACAGAGATCACTTGCTGTAGCGCGAATGAGTTTCTTCGCTTTGATACTGCTGTACTCAGGTTACCTTCAGATTGCTGGATACATACGAACCAAAGTTTACCGCAGTTGCCTGCTCTGCTAAAAAATAATTGCCTCAACCTTAGTTTAGAACGGTTTACCGCCAGAGCCCATCCCTTTCGCCTGGAAAATGGGCCCTGCATCCATCCAGTAACCGGTCAAACCGAGCATTAATCCCAATCCCATCCGTCTATCCTTCAACCCCGAGATTCAATACCTTACGCACAGAACCTCGCTCCGCCTGGATCTTCTCCTGCAGCAAAGTAATCGCATAAAGCAGTTGTTCCGGACGCGGAGGGCAACCCGGAACATAAATGTCCACCGGGACAATCTGGTTGACGCCCTGCACCACCGCATAGTTGTTGAAGACGCCGCCCGAAGTGGCGCATGCTCCCATTGAAATCACCCACTTCGGCTCCGGCATCTGCTCATATAGTCTGCGCACCACGGGGGCCATCTTCTGTGAGACCCTGCCCGCCACAATCATCAGATCGCTCTGCCGCGGCGAGGGGCGGAAGACCTCCGCGCCAAAGCGCGCAATGTCGTAGCGCGAGCCGCCCATCGACATCATCTCGATGGCGCAGCAGGCCAAGCCAAACGTCATCGGCCAAATAGAGCTTTTGCGTACCCAGTTGATCGCGGCGTCCATCGACGCCAGCACGATGCCCTCGTTCTGGTCGTACCCCCAGTTCACCTCGCGCAGCTTCTCCCGGTTGCTGGCGGAGCTATCGAGCGAGCCGAAGAAGTATCGGTCCTTCGCCATGGGGCCCATGGCGGGGCTGCCGGCACCGGGATTCTTGTCTGAATTCAAGGCCATATTCTCTATCCTTAATACTATAGACCGCTGGCCTGAGATTTTCCGCTCAACACCGGATGGCTCAACCGCCGCCGGGTACACCTTCATCGCCGTGGTCCCCATTTGTGCTATCTCATCGGATCCGCAGTCCCCGACAGATTTGCTCTGAGCTGGCAGGAGCAGGCATGGAGGTATCCCGGACGCCTTGCTCCATCCCTCTACAGACTTGTTTCATTCCATTTACAAAATGAAGAGGCTGACAGGAGATTCCTCCGGCCAGCCTCTTCGATGGAACGTTGCGATCCGTTACTGGATCGGTTTGCGACTCACCGCCTTGACCGTGCTCTCGTCGACCGCCGTGTTGCTTGCGGCGGGGTTGTCTGCGCCGCTTGGGATCAGCGTTGTCGTCACCGTCTTGGCATCGTCCGTGCCGGTGTAGACCACGATACGAGACGGATCGATGCCCTTGTCCGTCACAAGGTATTCCTTTGTATTGACGGCGCGTTGCGCGGCATCGCTCGGCTTCGGATGACGGCCTTTTGCTTCCCGGGCGTCGATCTTCTGCTCTTTGGCGTCTTCGTTGCCCACCAGGGCCAGCTTGGCATCGGTGGAGCGCTGCAGATTGAGTGCGATGTCATCCAGGCAGGCCTTGGCTTCGTTGTCCACGCGTGTCGGGCGCGTTGCATCGCGCTCGAAGCTCACCGAGCACAGACTGGACGCCATCGGCGCGGGCGGTGGCGGAGGAGGAGCAGGCGGTGGTGGCGCAATCACATTCACGCTGGTCGTCGCAGACAGGCTGTGTCCCTTGTCGTCTGCCACGCCGCAGGTCACGGTAATCGTCCCCGGAGCCGCTCCCGCCGTCGACAGCATT
>DATKGA010000152.1:0-19841 GCA_035510935.1 Acidobacteriaceae bacterium | reverse complement strand
AGCTGGTGAAGATGATCGAAGGGCTCGATCAGGTCCGCTCACTGAGCGGAACGGACTGGCATGCGACGGTTGCGACTGCGCCAGAGGCTGAAGACATTCACCACTTTGTTGAGTTGCAGTTGACCAGCGAGATCGGCGATCTTGCGTTAAAGCTGCACACGGGGCGCAGCCGCAACGAACAGATTGCCACCGACATGCGGCTGTATGTGCGCGAGGCGATTGACGCGACAACGAAGGGGCTGCGCAAGTGGGCGCTGGCTCTGATTGAACTTGCCGAGCGGGCGGGCGATGCGGTGATGCCGTCGTACACCCACATGCAGCGGGCGGAGCCGGTGTTGGTTGCGCACTGGCTGCTGGCGTACGTTTCGATGATCGAGCGCGACTGTTCACGGCTCGCTGACGCTCGCAGACGTGGAAACCTGTGCCCTCTAGGTTCGGGCGCGGTTGCGGGCGCGACGCTTGCGCTGGATCGCATGATAGCGGCGCGGGAGTTGGGATTCGATGCACCAACGGCCAACAGTCTCGACGCAACTTCAGACCGCGACTTTCTACTTGAGTTTACGCAGGCGCTGGCCACGATGGGCGGTCACATCTCGCGGTTTGCGGAGGAGCTGACGCTTTATGCGACGGCGGAGTTCGGATTTATCGATTTGCCGGAGGCGTTCTCGACGGGATCGAGCGCGATGCCACAGAAGAAGAACCCGGACTTCACGGAGCTGATTCGCGGCAAGAGCGCGCGGCTTGTGGGCTCTGCCACGACGCTGGCTGTCCTGATGAAGGGGCTGCCACTGGCCTACAACAAGGACCTGCAGGAGGGGCAGGAGCCGGTCTTCGATGCGGCGGATACCGCACGCGGGATTCTGGGGATTCTGCCTGGATTCACGCGCTCGCTGAAGTTCAACTACGAGCGGATGAGGACAGCGGCGACCACCGGCTATCTCAACGCGATGGCGGCGGCGACGTATCTCTCGAACAAGGGCGTGGCGTTTCGCAAGGCTCATGAGATTGTGGGCAACGCGGTGCGGTTGGGGCTACAGAGCGGGCGCGAGTTGAATGAATTGAAGATCGAAGAGTTGCGTGGATTATCGGATGCATTTGCGGATGACTTTTTCGACGCTATTACGCTGGAGGCGACGCTGGATTGCCACGATGTGGTGGGCGGAACCGCGATAGCACGAGTGCATGCCGCGCTGGCCGAGGCGCGCGGGCGGCTATTTCAGGAAGTATTGGAACAATTCTGAGAAGATAGAGAGAGGAGAGATCAAAGTGACTAGCTCGTCCCTGATGGCCGCCAGCGAATCCACCGCATCCACGCGTTCGCGCGCGGGTGGGGCGATGGTGCGCAAGGCACGGCTGCAGGACGCGGTCAACATCTTCGAGCTGGTCAACTCGCTCTCCGGCGACGGAACTCTGCTGCGCCGCAGCTATGCGGACATCTGCGAGAACGTGCGCGACTTTGTGGTGGCTGAGTCGGAGAACGGGATCTTTCTGGGCTGCGGCGCGCTGCATCTATATGGGCCTCACCTGGCTGAGGTGCGATCGATTGTGGTGAAGCCGGAGGCCAAGGGACAGGGCGCGGGAGGGCGTATTCTGCTGGCGCTGCTGGAAGAGGCCGAAGAGCAGGGCGTTGCTTCGGTGTGCATGTTTACCAGGATTCCGGACTTCTTCTTCCATTTCGGTTTTCGCCTGGCCGACCGGACGACTCTGCCGGACAAGATTTATAAGGATTGCCAGGCCTGTCCGCGGCTGTATGCGTGCGACGAGGTGGCGATGGTGCGCGGGCCTCTGCCGCGGATCGCGGTGCTTGGGCCGACGCGGATCGCCCAGCCGGAGCTGGTGAAGCTACAGGTGGGCCATATTGCTCATCCGGTTGAGGATGTGAGCGCAAAGGATGTAACGGTCCCGCCTAAGCCAGCGAACGAGCGCTGAACCACGGCCCGTACGGGGCTGCGGATACTATCTTGCGGCGCGGAAAATTCCGTATTTCATGGAAACGTATGGGAGCGTAAGGCAACGATAGCGAAGCCATCCGCACAACTTTGCCACTGCCTTCGTGTCCGTATCTAGGGGTACATGTTTCATTGCGGGAGTGTATCCTTGAACTGTACCCGCAGGAGGAACCAGTGCCTCGGCCAAACCACCCAAGTTCGTTTCCGCTTCGTCCGCTTGTCTTGATTACTGCTTTTGCGTTAGCAGCTGTGTTTGTGACCGTGGGGATGCGCGGCCAGACGGAATCGGCTACGCCTGCAACTGTTCCGCCGGCGGCATCCGCGACGCCTCCGGCTGCTGTGCCTGACGCATCCGCGACGCCTCAGGCCGCTACAACGGAAGCTGCCGCGGCGCCTCGTGGGAATCAAGTGCAGTCCGCGGCCCAGGTTGCCACGCTGCGTGCCTTCAGCAACCTGGTAGTGATTGACGTGGTGGTAACGGACTCGAGTAAAAATCCGGTTCATGGTTTGAAGGCGGCGGACTTCACCCTGATGGAGAATGGCAAACCGCAGACAATTCGGCACTTTGAAGAACACAAATTGGGACCGGCGGTGAACCAAGTTGCGCTGGCGCCGAAGCTGCCTGCAGGACTTTTCAGCAATATATCGCCAGCGCCGACCAACGGACCGGTGAACGTGCTTCTGCTGGACTACCTGAACACACCTCTGACTGTACAGCCACAGGCGCGCAAGCAACTGCTGGATTACCTGGACAAGGCCCCGGCGGGCACGCGCATTGCCATCTTCGGCATGACGACGCATTTATACATGCTGCAGGGGTTCACCTCGGACATGGCGGTATTGAAGGCTGCGCTGGGGGCAAAAAAGGGTTTGCCGCAGGTCTCGGACATCCTGACCGATCCTGTCAACGGCGGACCGATGGGAACAACTGCATTCGAGGACGCTGCTTCGCAGTATACGGATGCGACGCAAGAGATGCTTGACGACCAAGCGCGCGCCGATGCACAGATTACCTCGGAAGAGCAGAATAACCGGATGCTATACACACTGAACTCGTTCGACCAACTGGCGCGGTACCTGGTGGGCATTCCGGGACGGAAGAACGTGATCTGGTACTCCGCCAGCTTTCCCATGGACGTCGAGCCCAATGTGAACGAGGCCGATCCCAACGATTCTGTGATTCGCAACGACGAAGCGGTGCGCAAGATGGACAACCTGCTTACGCGCGCCCAGATCGCTGTTTATCCGGTGGATGCGCGGGGGTTGATGACCGATTCAACCTACGACATATCCAATTCACTTGGCGACGCTGGAACCAACCAAGCCGGGACAATGGGCTTCAATAACCAGACGGCGCAAGAGCACTCGACGATGGACGCCATGGCGGAGGACACGGGCGGCGAGGCATTCTACAACACCAACGGGTTGACCTCGGCTGTGGGCAAGGCCATCGAGGAAGGCTCGAACTACTACACGCTGTCGTACACACCGAGCAACGTTCAGTGGGATGAAAGGTTCCGGACGATCAAGGTCAAGGTGGACAATCCGAGTGCGAAGAACGTGAGCTATCGCAATGGCTATTATGCGATCGATCCCAATGACCGGAACAAGCTAAATGCGTCGGGGGCAGCGACTGCGTTGGCCACGCCCACGACCATGTTGACGGCCATGATGCACGGCGGACCGGACGCGGCGCAGATCCTGTTCAAGGTGCGCATCCGTCCGGCGAGTACACCGCCGGAAGAGGCGGTAATACAGAGTAACCGGACCAATCCCGATCCAAAGGTGAAGGTGGAGGGCCCTTTCAAGGAGTATGGAGTGGACCTGGTGCCCGATCCGAACGCGGTGAATTGCAGTCTGGATGCAAACGGCAATCACCACTGCGCTTTAGAGATATGGTCGTACGTTTACGATCGCGACGGTAAATTGCTGGTGACGACAGGCAACCGTGTTTTTCGCATGCTGACCCCTGCCGACTACAAGACCTTGCTGTCCGGCGGCATGGCGTTCCACCAGGAGATCAGTGTGCCAGTGAAGGGGCAATACTACCTGCGCACCGCGATCCATGACATGGTGTCGGACCGGGTTGGCACGGTGGAGATTCCGATTGCGCAGGTTGCGAAACTGGAACCGTTGAAGGAGCTACCGGCAGCGTCTGACACTTCTCCGGCTGCACCTGCGGCGGTGCCTGATGCTGCGGCCCCGGCTGCGGCAACGCCCGCAGCTGCGCCTGCTGCGCCAGCCACTCCGTAGTACTACTCTGAACGATAGGCCGTAGTACTCTAAACGGTAGCGTGTCTACCGCACTGATCGAAATTTTTGAGCAGGAGTACCGAGAGCTACGCCCGCGCGCGCCGATCCCGGTGCTGGATATTCGTTTTCGCCGGTTTACCTCGCTGAATACGACGATCCGTCTGCGCGAGGGGCGGTTGCTGGTGCGCCTGTCTGACCTGCTGGAAGCTGCGCCCGAGTCCGTCCACCGTGCGATTGCGCACATCCTGCTGGCCAAGCTATACAAGAAGCCGATTGCGCGGGCCCATGCGGACCGCTATCGGCGCCATGTGTCCTCGGAGGCGGTGGCGCGGCAGGCGGAGCAGATCCGGCAGACGCGCGGACGCAAGACGATCCTATCGGCGCAGGGCCATATTTATAACCTGGACGAGGTCTTCGAGTGCCTGAACACGCGCTTCTTTCATGGGCTGTTGGGACGACCGACGCTGACCTGGAGCGCGCACCATGCGCGGCGCATGCTGGGCCACTACGACAGCGCGCACAACACCATCATGGTGAGCCGGGTCTTCGACCGGAGCGACACTCCTCGCTGCGCCATTGAGTATCTGCTGTACCACGAGATGCTGCACCTGAAGCATCCGGTGCGGGTGAAGGCGGGACGGCGCTGCGTCCACTCCAAGGCGTTCCAGGCTGAGGAGAGGCTGTTTCCTGAGATGGAGGCTGCGAAGGAGTATCTAAAGCGGCTGCATGTGATAGTGCGAGAGCGTCGGTAGGGGAGAGGAAGGTTGTTGATTGCTATTAGCTGGTACAGAACAAGCGACGGCGAAGAGCCAAGGCAACGACGGAGATTCTGGCTGCGCCAGAATGACGGCGAAAGACAGAAGCAGATTCCTCCGCTGCGCTGCGGAATGACAACACAACGCTGCAACCCACTCATGACGATGAGGCTGTCATGAATGGGGCATCCGGCAACAGAGAGGTCAGTGGATTTTTTTTGAGCCGCCGGTGGCATGGCGAACCGAGGGGTTATCACTGGAGATGGCGCCGTCATGGAGGGTGACGATACGCTGGGCATATTCGGCGATGTCCGGCTCGTGGGTAACGAGGATGACGGTGTTGCCCTGGGCGTGGAGATCGTCGAAGAGGGCCATGATCTCGTCTCCGGTCTTGGAGTCGAGGTTTCCGGTGGGCTCGTCGGCGAGGATGATGGAGGGGCGGTTGACCAGGGCGCGGGCGATTGCGACACGCTGGCGCTGGCCTCCGGAGAGCTCGTTGGGCTTGTGGGACATGCGCGCGCCGAGGCCGACAGACTCGAGGACGGCCTTGGCGCGGGCGATGCGCTCGGCGGAGGGTGTGCCGTTGTAGATAAGGGGTAGCTCGACGTTGTGCAGGGCGGTGGCGCGGGCAAGCAGATTGAAGGTCTGGAAGACGAAACCGATCTCCTTGTTGCGGATGCGGGCCAGCTCGTCGTCGTTGAGGGAGGAGACGTCGTGCCCATTGAGCCAGTAGCGGCCCTGGGTAGGCGAATCGAGGCATCCGATGAGGTTCATGAGGGTTGATTTGCCTGAGCCGGAAGGACCCATGATGGCGACATACTCGTTGTGGCGGACGCGCAGGTTGATGCCGCACAGGGCGTTGACCTGCTGGTCGCCCATCTCATAGGTCTTCCAAAGATTGCTGGTGACGATGACTTCGCCGTCTGAGGGGCCAACGGCGGGAACAGGCTCCGAGAGTGGGTTGGGGTCGGGGGCGGTTTCAAGCGGCATCGTTGGCTCCGGGTGGGTCAGGAGTTGCTCTGGTCGTCGGAAGTGGTGGTGGCAGGGGTGGTGTTGTCGCGCTTGACCAGGGTTCCGCTCTTCAGAGCGCGCAGGATCTGGTAACGGCCGGTGACGATCTCGTCTCCAGGTGCGAGGCCAGTGAGTACTTCGATCTCGGTGGCGCCCGTGACTCCTGTGGTGACGGGAACGAACTTGACGCGCAGCTTTCCGTTGCTGGTGGAGAGCAGGTAAACTCCCTGCGCGAGATTGGGCTTGAGGGGAGCGCCAGAGGCGTCGGTGGCCGCGGAGGCGGTGGAGGAGGGTTTGCCGGCGTGGTCTGCCAGGTCCTTCTCCACGGCGGGGTCGCGCTGCACCAGGGCCTGGATGGGGATGGCGACGGCGTTGGGGCGCACCGCGGTGGTGATCTTAGCGGTGGTGGAGAGTCCAGGCCGGAGTTCGGCGAGGTCCTCTCCAGGGAGCTGGTCGAGGGTGACGACCACCTTGAAGTCCTTGGCCTCCTCCGTGCCGGACGTGGACTGGGAGGTGGCAATGCCTGTGGAACGGAGCAGCGCCTGGTCGCCGACTTCTGTGACGTGGCCCTTGAATGATTTGCCGGGCAGGGCATCGACGGTGACTTCAGCGATCTGACCGAGTTGGACGTTCACGATGTCGGTCTCGTCGACCTTGACCTCTGCGGTGATGACGGACATGTCGGCGAGGGTCATCAGGGTTGATCCCTCTGAGTTCTGGATGCCTACCACGACGGTCTCACCCTCGCGCACGGGCACGTTTGTGACGAGACCGTCGAAGGGAGCACGGGAGATGGTCTTGTCGAGGGCGTCGAAGTTGGCTCGCTGGCTGGCCACGGCCTGATCGAGATGGGCACGCTGGCTGTCGGTCTGCGCCCTGGCCTGGGCGAGGGCCGCAATTCGCTGATCGAGAGTGGCGGCGGAGACGTCGTAGGCGGCTTTCTTGGCGTCAAAGTCCTGCTTGGCGATAAGCTGTGCGTTGTAGAGGGCCTGGGCGCGGTCGAAGTCGAGTTTTTTCTGCTCGAGGTCTGCCTTGGCCTGGGCGATATTGGCCTGGGCGGTGTTCTCGGCTGCGACGTAGGAGGCGATGTCGGTCTTGGAGCTGGCGATGGCAGCCTGCTGGGCGTCTACCGTGGCCTCAGGCTGTACGCTTTCCACGCGGGCAACGGTATCTCCCTTTTTGACGTGGTCGCCCTCCTTGACATAGAGGTGCGTGATGCGTCCGAAGGAGGTGGCACCAACGTTGACGTAGGTCTTAGGCTTGATCTGGCCGGTCCCGCTGACAGTCGATACGAGGTCCTGGCGGACAACCTTGCCGGTGGCGACTTTGATAATGCCTGCCTGACCGTGCAGAATAGTGCCGACGATAATGCCCGCAACGGTGAGGACGATGACGACAACCGCGATGATCTTTTTGGTGCTCATTCGATCTTTCTAAACGCATTTTGTTTGATGCGGGCCGAAGGCCGGAATAGCTTCCGGCAGGAAGGAAGCGCGCGCCCGGCAGTGACTAGGTACGCGGTAGAGGCGATATTGGTTCCGTTGCCTCCAGAATGCATCAAGAAGCAACTGACATTCTCTATTCGTCGATGATAGCAGGGACGGGGCGGCCGGGATGCTTGTAACAAGGCCGGGGGCGCACTACAATGGGCAGATGGGTTCCGCCCTGCGCCGCAATGGCGTTAGCCGGACCGGAGGCGGGGCTACGAGAAGGAACCAGGCAGGGGAAGTTCGCGAGGCAGGAGCATTGCAGGCGATGAGAGCAGCGAGCGGATTGGTTCTGGGTGTGCTGTTGTTATCCCTTGGGGCGGGGTGGAGCAACGCGCGGGGACAGGCAACGACGGCTGTCGCGAGCGCGAACCCCTCGACGACGGTAGCGGATGGCGTGACCCAGGTTCCGCCAACCGAGGAGAAGCCGAACCCGCTGAAGACGCGGCTGACAGACAAGCAAAAGGCCCAGCAACAGAAGGCCCTGAAAGAGGAGTTGAAGGGGCCCTACAAGACGTGGCTGGATGAGGATGTCGCGTGGATCATCACCGACACTGAGCGGCAGGCGTTCAAGCAACTGAGCAACGATGAGGAGCGGGACGCGTTCATCGAGAACTTCTGGCAGCGACGCAATCCCAACCCCGACTCCTTGGATAACGAGTACAGAGATGAGATCTATGCGCGGATCGCGTACGCGAACGAGCACTTTGCGGCGGGCAAGCCGGGTTGGATGACGGACCGCGGGCACATCTATATTGCGTATGGGCCGCCGGACGATAAGGACTCCCATCCCAGCGCGGGAACCTATGATCGACCGATGTCGGAGGGCGGCGGCGACACCATAGCCTACCCATTCGAGATATGGCATTACCGGTACCTGGAAGGGGTCGGGGACAACATCGACCTGGAGTTTGTGGATACCTGCCAGTGCGGGGACTATCACTTCACGATCGACCGGTCTGAGAAGGACGCGCTGAAGAACGTTCCCAACGCTGGATTGACGATGTCGGAGCAGAACGGGCAGACGGAGAAGAAGGACCGGACGGCGGGCGGAGTGGAGCAGTTGGGGCTGACCCCCGGCCTGGCGGCGCAGGAACAGGACAAGCAGTTCGACCGGCTGGACATGGCGGCCAAGGTGATGTCTGCGCCGCCGATCAAGTTCCAGGACATGGAAGACTTCATGGCGGACTCCAAGATTCTTACCGGGCCGCCTTTCCTGTTCGATGTGCGGACGGACTATGTGAAGGTGACCAATGACACCGTGATTGTGCCCATCACCGTGCAGGTGAAGAACTCGGACATCACGTTTGAGACCAAGGACGGAGTGTCTGTAGGCAAGGTGAACGTCCTGGGGCGGGTGTCCACCATGACCCACAAGATTGTTCCCGACGGGACGTTCGAGTACCCGCTGGAGGTGAGCACACCGAGCGAGCTTCTGGCGGCAACACAGACGAAGTCATCGATCTTCTGGACTGCGCTTCCTCTGAAGCCTGGGATGTACAAGATCGACATTGTGATCAAGGACGTGAATAACCCGGACCACATTGGGCATTGGACGCGTGCCGTGAATGTTCCGAAGTACGACGATGACACTTTGGGACATTCGTCCCTGATATTGGCAGACCAGATGTACCGGGTGCCTTCGAAGGAGATTGGATCGGGAAGTTTTGTTCTTGGTGACACGTTTGTGCGTCCACGGGTGGCGGCCAATGGAACGTCGCCGGCACCGGCCAAGTTCAGCCGAGCGCAGAGCCTGAACTTCTGGATGCAGGTGTATAACCTGGGGATTGACGAGAAGAGCAAGCAGAACAATGCGACGATCAGTTATGAGATTGTGGATCTTGACACCAACAAGCAGGTGCTGAATTCGCAGGAGTCGAGCAAGACGTTGAGCCCCAATGCCGACCAGGTGACTTTGGAGAAGAGCCTGCCGCTGGCCAGTTTGCAGCCGGGGCAGTACCAGGTGAGTATCAAGGTGAACGACGGAGTGACCAAGCAGCAGACGGAGGAGTCGGCAAAGTTCTCCGTGAACTGAGTGTGAGGTAATCTGTGTTGAGCACATAGGGGAGGGTCGAAGCGCCGGAGTCAAAAGAGCGTTCGACAAAAGAAGTTGAGGACGGATGCGCGGAAATGCGGTACGACGATTACGCGGATCACAGAGCGATGATCGGTTGCCGGCGCAGAGCGTTCCCACGGGTCAGGTATAGCGGCCCGCTTTTGAGGAGAAGGCCACGACGCACAGGATGATGCGGACTGTGCAACGTAGCTGTTTACGATACGGGATTGTGCTTGGCGGGCTGCTGTTGGGGCTGACGCCTGGGTTGATTGCTGCGGCTTCGGCTGCTACAGTCTCCGGTGTGGTGCGCGATGCGCAGGGCGTGGCGCAGATGGGGGTGCTGGTGGAGGCGCTCTCCGCTGATTCGACCCGGATGGGCACTGCGTTTACGGACATGGCTGGGCGATACAGGATCGCCAACCTGATAGCAGGCAAGTACCGGGTGCGGGCGTCAGCGGCGTTATTCATGCCCGCGATGCGGAGCAATCTGCGGTTGACCAGCGGAATGCTGGCTACAGTGAACCTGACGCTGGGCATGTTATCGCAGCCAGTGTCGATGCTGCCGGCCCAGCGGCGCAAGCCTGATGAACCGAGCGACGACTGGACCTGGACGCTGCGCTCCGCGGCCAACCGGCCAATTCTGCGCTTGCTGGGGGATGGGAGCGTGGTGCTGGTGGCGTCGGGAGCGCGGGAAGCTTCGCAGCGTGCACCGATCAAGGCGCGCGCCTCCATACAGAGCGGCGACGGGTTTGGCAGTGGCGGAGTACACAGCGTGGTTGCGATGGACCGGCCAGGGAACGATGGTTCAGATACAGCAGTACGGGCCGAAGTTGCCACGGCGGCCACTGCGAACGGCCGCGATGCGGCAGGCGAGCTGGATGCCGGGTACGAACGCAGTGGAGCCCTGGGCGGCGGATCGCGGATTGTGATGAGCGTTTCGTCGCATCCGGAGATGATGAGTTCCGGCGGCGCAGGCGGCAACGCCATGGGGATGCAGACGATGCGCATGGCAAGCGCGGAGAAGATGCAGTTGGGCGACGCAGTGGACGTGGAGGCCGGGGGCACGGTGTACGCGATCCATACCACGGGGACCGCGCTAACCACGCAACCGTTTTTGAGTGTGTTGGTGCATCCAGGCCAGGTGTGGGCGGTGCGCTACAAGATGGCGACCGCGCGCGATCTACAAAGTTTCGATGGTCTGGATTCCATTGCGACGGAGCTGCCGGTGGCAGCGGTTTGTGGCACGCGGCTATGCACCGAGAGCGGCAGCCACCAGGAGATTGCCGTGAGCCGGAAGGCCGGAGGCGGCGTGGTGGAGGCAGCGGTATACCGCGATGCAATTGCTCGCTCCTCCGTTGCAGGAACTGGTGTGATGGACGCGGCGGAGCTGGCTGGCGAGGGCGGCACGAGCGGTGCTGTAGTGGATACGGCGACGGGCAGCTTCCGGCTACTAGGAGGGGGAAGCACCTCGCACGGTGTGCGGCTGACCCTGTGGGAGCCGCTGACTTCGAACCTGTGGGCGACACTGGAATACGAGAGCGGCGCGGCGCAGGTGGAGCAGAATCCTAGCGCACGAGGGCTGGCTGAGGTTGCGGCGGGGTTGCACGAGGAGGCCGCGCAGGCGGCGTCGGTGGCCTTGCAGGGGCGGGTGCTGTGCACGGGTACAAGGCTACGCGCGGCTTACCGCTGGCAACCGGAGAATCTGGTGACAGCGGTGGGGTCTTACGAGGTGGCCAGCAACCAGGCCTACCTAAGCTTCTATGTGGGCCAGGAACTGCGTTGGGGAGACCGCTTGCCGTCGGGGCTGGAGGCCACGATCGATGTGACCAACCTGCTGGCCGAGGGTTATCAGCCAATTCTGTCCGCAGATGGACAGACGCTGTTTCTGGCGCAATCTCCGCGGACGGTGGAGGGTGGGCTATCGTTTACGTTTTAGGCCGTGACCCATCTTCTCCGCGCTCCTTTGATTGTGAGGCAATGAAGCAAGAGGAAAAGGGCAACGGGTAATATCCATATCTCAGAATCGATATGTGGTGGCAGCCGGCGATTCTCGCTTGACATTGCCTATACGGACAGACCAGAGTTTTGTAGCAAAAGGCCGGGACATTTTGCGTACGGCTGCGACTTCTTTCTGGCAAGCGGCGTCTTCCCAATAGTCGAATCAAGCTGTTCCCAATATTTCTTGCAAACTCCGGTGCTGTGTTCGCGGGCCATGCCGAAGCACCACGCAACGAGTCAAAGAGGTTACCGTACCCATGATGAAACGAAGCGTTCTAGCCCAATCCATAGTCCTTGGCCTTAGTGTTGTTCCGACGGCGATCTTCGCCCAGGCAGTTGCTAACGCTCCGGTGACGCTGACCGATATGCCGACCACGGTGACGCTGTCGAATGGGATGGTCAGCGTGACGTTCTGGAAGAAGGGCGCACAGTATGCGCCGGGGACGGCACCACAGCCGATGCCGCCGCCGTCAGTTGCGCCTGTTGCCGCACCGGCCCCGATCGCGCCGATGGCAGGCCCTGGAGGCAATGCGCCGGGCAGCAATGCGCCGCGCGTGCGACCAGCGGGACCCACGGGGCCACGCAACGGCGAGGGCGCATCGATCCTGTATACGGTAAACGGCAAGACAACCGAGTTCTCCGACCAGAGACGCGCGATCTACTTCGATTCGGGTGGCGACCGCATTTATCCGGTGCAGGACGGCGATATGCAGATCGTCACTAACACCCCGGAGGAGGCCGAGATCATGTGGCCTGGCGCGCCGCAGACGGGGTTCGAGTTTGCGACGGAGTTTCATGTCATCATGCGCCGAGGCCTGAGCGGCTATTACATGTACGCGGTGTACAAGCATCCGGCCAACCTGCCGGAGGCCAATGTGGGAGAGACGCGCTTTGTGCTGTATGGGCCGAACGGCCAGGCCCTGTTCGATCACCATATAGTCGACGACATTCGCCAGGGCGATCCGCCGCAGGGACGGTTCGTGCGCCAGGTGCAGGACACTACGTGGCAGTGGGCGGACGGGACGATCTACACCAAGTACAACTACTCGGCGTTCATGGCGGACCACCACGTGCATGGCATGGTTGGACATGGAATGGGCGAGTGGATGATTACGCCGAGCAATGAGTACATCGGCGGCGGACCCTACAAGCAGGACCTGATGGTGCACTCCGGCAATACGCTGTTGAGCATGTTTGTGGGCGGACACTTTGGCGCCAACGGGATCCGCGTAGCGGAGGGGGAGACATGGGACAAGGTATTCGGGCCGGTGTTCCTGTATTACAACCACTCGGAGGTGAGCGACCCGCAGCAGAACGTGGCCGCACTGTGGGCGGACGCCAAGAAGCAGGCCACCGTGCAGATGGGCGAGTGGCCGTACACCTGGATGAAGCGTGACGACTATCCGCTGGCGCGGGGTACGGTGAGCGGTCAGATCAAGTTAGCTGACGGCACCCCCACGAAGGGCGCGTGGGCGATGCTGGTGCCGCCCGGCGAGGACTGGCAGGCCAACATCAAGGGCTATGACTTCTGGTCGCCGGTGGACGCGACGGGACACTTCAAGATGGACAAGGTGCGGCCGGGAACGTATGCGCTGGTGGTATGCGGGGCCGACCAGTTTGAGCCGTTCCGGCAGGAGAATGTGGTGGTCGGATCGTCGGCGGTGAACCTGGGGACGATTGCGTGGAAGCCGATGACGCATGGAACGTATCTATGGCAGATCGGCTATGCGGACCGTTCCAGCGCGGAGTTCAAGCATGGCGACGACGCACGCCACTGGGAGAACTTTGCCTACTACATCAACGATTTTCCCAATGACGTGAACTACACCATCGGTAAGAGCGAGTATGCGAAAGACTGGAACTACTCGCAGTGGACGAGGTACAACAAGGTGCCTTACTGGGCGATCCACTTCGATCTGCCCAAGGCCCTGACGGGCAACGCGACGCTAACGCTGGGCGTGGCGGCCTCCTCGGGCGGCGTTCTACAGGTGCTTGTGAACGGACAGCCGGCGGGCAATGTGACGACAGCGCACACCGGAATGGCACCCTATCGCTCAGGCAACCAGGACAGCCCGTATCACACGTATCTGGTGTCGTTCGACGCTTCGCTGCTGAAGGCGGGCGCGAATGAGATACGCCTTACGCCCGACAAGTCGGAGCCGTTTCCCCCGGGCAAAGACGCGCTGTTTACCGCCGTGCCTGCTTCCATCATGTACGACGCAGTGCGCTTCGAAGTGGATTCACCCGACGCCAAGCCGCTGATGAAGCGAGTTCCTCCACCGGAGCTGACGGCGCCGTACAATCCCGGCCCGCATCCGACACCGGGACTGAAGGTGGCGATGGTGCCGGCGTCATAACAGAACCTGGGAGGGTTGCCGCAGAATACGCCCGCGAGTTATAGGAGGGTGGCAGTCGCGCGGGCCGGCGGTAGGGTGGAATGCAGCTGGATGCGGTATTTGGCAGGAGTTGGAGCGCCAGGGGAAGAGTGAAACAATACGCAGCCCGTCTTTGCTCCGGGTTACTCTATATCCAGCCGTATGGCTTTTAACTACATTCTTGGCAACAGGCGTTACGCCTTTGCGGATTTGCGTGAACTGCTGGCCAAGGCAACTCCCTTGCGCAGCGGTGACGCGCTTGCCGGTGTGACGGCTGGATCCGCGGAGGAACGCGTGGCAGCGCAGTATGCGCTTGCGGATCTTCCGCTTGCGCACTTCCTGACGGAGCAGGTGATTCCCTACGAGTACGACGAGGTGACACGGCTGATTGTGGACACGCATGACGCCGAGGCATTTGCTGCCATAAGACCACTGACTGTGGGCGAACTGCGCGATTGGCTGCTGTCGGACGACGCTACCGGCGACCGCCTGGCAGAGCTCGCGCCCGGGCTTACGCCGGAGATGGCGGCGGCCGTCAGCAAACTGATGCGGTTGCAGGACCTGATTACGGCGGCGTCAAAGATGCGCGTTGTTACGAGATTCCGCACCACTGTGGGACAGGCCGGAAGACTGAGCGCGCGCCTGCAGCCCAACCATCCAACCGATGACAGGCCTGGGATTGCCGCAGCCATGCTGGATGGCCTGTTGCTGGGCTCCGGCGACGCGGTGGTCGGGATCAACCCAGCCGGCGACAGCGTCGCGACGACCATACAATTGCTTCGGCTGATCGATGCGGTGCGCCAGCGATTTCAGATTCCGATCCAGAGTTGTGTGCTGGCGCACATCACCACACAAATGAAAGCGATGGAACAGGGCGCGCCGGTCGACTTGATCTTTCAGTCGATTGCCGGCACAGAGGCTGCAAACCGCAGTTTTGGAGTAAACCTGGCGCTACTCGACGAGGCGCATCAGGCCGCGCAGTCGCTGCGCCGGGGGGCCGTATGTGACGATGGAAGCACCGGCGACAATGTTATGTACTTTGAAACCGGCCAAGGATCGGCGCTCTCCGCCAATGCCCACCATGGGGTGGACCAGCAGACGCTGGAGGCGCGCGCCTATGCGGTAGCCCGCCGCTTCCGGCCCATGCTGGTGAATACCGTAGTGGGCTTCATCGGGCCGGAGTATCTTTACGACGGCAAACAGATTACCCGCGCCGGATTGGAAGACCACTTTTGCGGCAAACTGCTGGGAGTTCCGATGGGCTGCGACGTTTGCTATACCAACCACGCCGAAGCCGATCAGGATGACATGGACGCCTTGCTGACACTGCTGGGCGTGGCGGGGGTCAATTACATCATGGGCGTGCCCGGAGCGGACGATGTGATGCTGAACTACCAGAGCACGAGCTTCCATGACGCACTGTATCTGCGCCGCGTGCTGGGGCTGCGGCCAGCTCCGGAGTTTGAGAGGTGGCTGGCAGGCGACGGCTGGCAACGCCTGACACGGGAGGCCAGCCATCCGGAGAGGCTGCTGCCGGCATGAGCGAGATCCTGCATCCAGCAACGGAGCTAGCCGCGCGTATGCGCGCACTGACGCCTGCACGCGTGGCCTTGGGCCGCACCGGAGTAAGTCTGTTTACCAGCGATTTGCTGGACTTTCAGCGTGCCCATGCTGAGGCCCGCGACGCAGTACACACTCCATTGAACGGAGCGGCACTGGCGGCGGAGCTATCTGCAATTACAAGCAGACCGGTTTTGCGACTTCACTCTGCCGCGACTGACCGTGCAACCTACCTACAGCGACCGGACCTGGGGCGAAGACTTAATGCGGCCAGCAGAGCCAGTTTGTCGTCCGGGCCATGGGACCTGGCGCTGATCGTGATGGACGGCTTGTCTGCGATCGCTGTCGAGAGGCATGTGCCAGCCCTGCTTCGGCAACTGCTTCCCAGGCTAGAGGGCTGGCGGTTGGCGCCACTCTCCGTGGTGGAGCAGGGAAGAGTCGGCCTTGGAGACGAGATCGGCTCGGCGCTGGGCGTTCAACTGACGGTGGTGCTGATCGGCGAACGGCCTGGGCTCAGCTCCCCCGACTCGCTAGGGGCCTACATCACATGGGAACCGCGATCCGGTCGTACGGACGCCGAACGCAACTGTATTTCGAATATTCGCACCGAAGGCTTGAGCTATACGATGGCTGCTATACAACTGGAGTCTGTCCTGGCAGAAGCACGCAGTCGCCTTTTGACCGGTGTCGCACTGAAGGATTATTCCCGGCTTCTGAAGGAAGGCACTTAGACACGACTCGGTTGCGATGCAAATGCATACCGACTTTGGCCGGTGCAGGAGAAGCACACGACGTGACTGTAAAAAAGGACGCAGAATTCTCACGAAATCATTTAATACGCGGTTTCGGAGTACACCACGAGTACGCGGGACTGTATACGAACAGGAAGTGCGTTCGGTTATTTTTTCGTGCTGCTATTCATGACTATGGTCGTGGTGGTGATTATGATCGTGGGAATGCGAGTGCGTGACTCCAGGAGCAGCGGGGGCCTTCGAGTTATAGTGACCTCTCAGAGCCGTTACGCGAGGCAAGGACGGAGCGGCGTCGCACCCATGTTCTACCATTTGGGTTGCGGCGAAACCGACTGCAAACTTTCGACGGCGGGCGAAAAGAAAATGAACGGGACGCGATTGGCATGATCTGGCCGTTTTTTGATCTTGTCGGACTGAACCTCGAGGCACAATGGCCAGCTCCGTTGTTCATGCGGCCGATGCCGAATCCTTTAATTCAGGACTGGCAAGGACAAAAAGCGCGGAAGAAATTTCGACAACTCTACGGCTCTTCGCCCTTGGGCGCCGCATTCACATTGACTGGTTTTTGACCGGGCACAGCAGGCGGAACATAGCCATCGTTCGACGGGCCGTTCTGGAAAAACAGCGCGCCGTAGCTGTAAGGCCCCGTCGCATACGTCGCCGCAGCCTGCCCCCAGATCTTGCCTGCTCTTAGAGTGTCGTCATGCACTTTCTTCACTAGCTCGTGATACCGGTCATCGGTTTGCAAATAGCCCGAAAACGAACTCAGATCATTGTTACCGGTGATCACAACATCTACGCCGGGTACCGAGGCGATATCGAACGCGTTGGCCACGCCCGTCGGCGTTTCAATCATGATGACAACCAGCATATTGTCATTGATGGTCTGCCGGTAGTTGATGCCATTAATGCCCCAGATGCTGGCAGCCTGTCCCTGGCCTGAGCTGCGCCGGGCCACTGGCGGATAGCGGGCCCACTTAGCAGCTTCCCGCGCGCGATCCACATCGTCTACCGTCGGAATAATCACGCCGAGAGCGCCGATATCGGTCGCGTGCTGGATGCGCCACTCCTGCGCATCCGGCAACCGGATCATAGGCGTCGCAGCAACATGCGGGCACGCTGCGATCATCGCCTCTATGTCCTTGAATTCCAGTGTGCTGTGCTGCATTTCAAACCACGTGAAGTCGTAGTGTTTGGCCTTCTCGCAGTAGCCTGCGGGGTCCATCGTGGACTGGGTAAAGCTGAACACCTGTTTGCCCGCCAGCAGCTTCGCTTTCGCAGTGTTATAAAGAGGGGCAGGCCCCGATTGTTTGGAAGCGGCAGGCGCTGACTGTTGCGCCTGGGCTACCATCCCGACCGATGCGACCACTGCTGCCACAAACGCCATTGCAGCCAGACTTCCTGACAACTTCATCGTCTTCCCTCCATGTCCTTTTTGAGCAAGTGAAACTATACCTGAAATCTCCATTTTTGGCGTTGAAAAGATATATTCTGCCGGTAAGGCTAAAAATGAAGGCAGTTCAGACCTTTTCGGCGGCGGCGTTCCTGCCGGCGATGAGGCCCCCGACGACGCAGCGGGCGATACCGTGCTCGCCGAATCCACCGGCGGACTCGCCCGCGCAGTAGAGGCCCGGTATCACCTTGCCCCTGAGGTCGTGCACCTGGTTGCGAGCGTTGATGCGCAGGCCGGTGCGAGTATCATGCGTAACCGGCGTGGCCCAGGCGGCGTAGAACGGAGGCGTCAGGAATTTGTACATGGGAGCGGGTTTGTCGAAATCCGAGTCCTTGCCCGCGTCCACAAAAGAGTTGTAGCGGGCAACTGTCTCCTGGAGCGCGTGGCCGGACATCGGCTTCTTCATATACTTGTTCTTGCCGAGGGCGGCCGCCAACTCGGCGATCGTGTCGCCACTAAAGAAGAAGCCAGCCTCCCTATCCACATAGGGCGTGGCCACGGTCCATTTCTCGCGCGTGACGGCATCGGCGTCGAAGATGGCCCAAATCGGGCCGCCGCCGGGGCCGGTGCCACCATTCAGGCCCATGGCGGCCGGAAGGTAGCCCATGGGTTCCCACTTGTTATTGCCCGCGTTTCGCCAATTGTTCTGCTCGTAACTTTGGCCGACCTCGAGGTTAGCGGCGGCATTGGCGAACGCGCCCTTCGTCTCGTCATAAAATCTCACGCCGACCTGGTTGACGCAGATCACGTTCTGATAACTCTTGACCTGCAGACCGGTGGCGCGGGCCAGATGGAAATACTTGCTGGTTGGTTGCCACGTTGGAAACATGGAGGGGTACCCGTGCTGGCACCCGATATACCCTGGCTTAGAGATATGGGCGCCGAATTCCGCAGTCATGTTGGCGGTGTCCCAAAGCGATGCCCCGACCTCCATGCCGGCGATTTCTCCGCTGGCATCCTGGGTGGTATAGGGCTCGCCCGCGTTGCTGCAGTATTCCTCGGTGAGGCGGGGATCGAATATGCGGCGGAACTCCACGTTGCCGCTGCTGCCGCCGGTGCAGATGATGACGGCTTTGCGGGCGCGGATATTGAGCTTAGCGCCCTTAGCCTCCACGGAGATTCCGGTCACCCGGCCCTTGTTGTTATTCTCCCGGATAATACTGGTCATCCTGTGGTTAAGAAGGATTTGCACGCCCACTTTCCGCGCGGCTGCCTCCAGCGGGCGCACGATGCCGATGCCCCCGGAGGTGGTTTTGCCGACGTCGGGGGGCTCGACTATGCCGGTCTGAATCCGCTCGTATTGCATGATGGCCGCGTGCATGGCCCTGGGAGCCGACTCGCCCGCCTGGGTCATGCCGCCACGGTCGGGTTCCGGTTTCGTCCATTTCAGTCCATGGGCCACGAGAAAGTCGTAGGCGAAAACGTTGTTGTCTGCGAAAGCGCGAACAATGTCGCGGTCGTTGTAGCGGTACTGGCCGGCGCCGTTGCCCCCCACCACGGACCAGTCAGTGAGGTCCTTAAAGATGATATCGGGCGAATCCACGATTCCGGCCGCTTTCTGAGCCGCGGTGCCACCGCCCAGCGGGATGTTGCCGGTGCAGACGGCGGCGTGCCCGCCGATGTCGCTATTGGCCTCGACCATGATTACCGACGCGCCGTTCTCCTTGGCGATAATGGACGCGGGCAGCCCGGCAGCGCCGGATCCAATGACCACAACGTCCGCTTCCTTATCCCACTTGCGCTCAGGCGTGGCGGCCTGCGCGGCGGGCGCCAGAGCGGTCAATGCCGCGCCCTTCAGAAATGCTCGACGATCGACGTTCTCCTTCGGCATTGACTTTCCCATGATGTTTTGTCTACTCCGAGGCTCGATTCGAACCCCATCCTTAGCGTAGAGGCCGAAGGCGATACCTAGAAAACCACAAGGCCCACACTCATTGCAAGGGGAATCGCCAAAGCCTCCTCGACGCAGCTCTTCTGAAGGCAGGAACTCCTGCTATCCCATTTGTAGAGGTCGAGTTGATACCGATACGTCTTAGTGCGAAGTATCCGATGATTTCCGTATGGCGGGCATTAGAGCGGCTAGTCGCTCTATGTCGCTGCGGGGCGGAACAAAATGGCATTGCGGTGAGAGATGGAAGGGCGCATGAGACCAGCATATTTTGCACAAGTATCAGTGCAGTATAAACTATTGA
>DATKGA010000151.1:0-7743 GCA_035510935.1 Acidobacteriaceae bacterium | reverse complement strand
TGAAGTTCTTCGGCACCGAGAACTCCAACGGAGTGCGTCAGGCATTTCTTCTGCATGACGACAGCGTCTTTCTTGCCTCCGCCGGCGATGTCGTCCTGCGCCGCTACCGCGTCGTCTCAATTGAGGAGAAGTCGATCCGGGTGGAAGACATGCAATACCAGGACACGCAAACTCTTCCCCTGCTGGAAAACTGATGATCACGGAAATGGGAAAAGGCGCAGGGCACGACGCGCAGCCGAATTCAGCCTGCGAGCAGGGCTTTATGCTGCTCGGTCTCATCGTGACCATCGCGATCATTCTCATTGTTCTCAGTGTGGCCGCGTCCAAAGAGGCCTTCACCCTGCGCCGAGAGCGCGAAGAGGAATCGGTGCGCCGGGCCAACCAGTACGTACGCGCGATTCAGTTGTACTACAAGAAATTCGGCCGTTACCCCGCCACCCTCGAGCAGTTGGATAACAGCAACAACGTCCGCTATCTGCGCAAGCGGTATGTTGACCCGCTCACCGGCAAGGCCGACTACCGCCTCATCGCAGTGGGGCAGAACCAGACCACGGTCAAAGGGTTCTTCGGGGAGCCGCTGACCGGAATCGCAGGCGCTGGCCTGGGATCGCTGGCGGGTATGCAGTCGAGCGGCCTGTCCGGAGCTTCGGGAGCCACCGGTTCGTCAGGCGCCACCGGTTCGTCAGGGCTGGGAGCAGCCGCCGGAATCGGTGACCAGTCGGCAACCGCATTTGGAGGATCAGGAGGCCCCTTCATGGGCGTTGGCAGCAGCGCAAATGGTAACTCCATCATCACGCCCAACGAGCAGACCACCTACCAGACCTGGGAGTTTCTCTATGACCCGCGGATCGAACTGCTGAAGCTGGCGGCAACCCTGAACGGCAATCCCGCCATGGGCGGGGGAGGGCTCGGTCAGTCGCCGGCCAGCATCGGCCAGTCGCCAACCGGCTTCGGCCAGTCGCCAACCGGCTTCGGTCAGCCTCCCAGCGGCGTTGGTCAGTCGCCGGGCGGTTTTGGTCAGTCGCCGGGTAACAATGGACAGTCCCCCTCAACTCCCAGCGGCGCAAACCAACCCTCTTCGCCATAACCAAAGCACCGGCCAACTGTTCAATCGCCGGCCGGCTCCCCTGCCCCGGTCAGGCCATACTCCTTCAGCTTGCGATAAAGCGTCGTCTTGCCGATACCCAGCAGCTTGGCTGCCATCAGCTTGTCTCCGTTCAACTGGCGTATGGTGCCTAGAATCGCCTGCTTCTCCAGGTCGGTGATGGAGACGATCATTCCATCCGGGCCGTCATCCTCGCCCCCCTGTCTCTCGCCCGCTCCGCTTGCCGTCAGCTTTCCCTCCCGGCGATGCTGGTTGAACTCCTGCAGTTGCGTGGGCAGGTCGACCGTATGCAGCACAGGCCCGGAAGACAGGGAGCAGGCCCGCTCGATCGCATTCTCCAGCTCACGTACATTGCCCGGCCAGTCGTATTCACTCATCAGCCGGATCGCATCCTCGCTCAAGACCTGCGACGAACCCGACTCGCGCTGGATCCGCTCCAGAAAGTGCATCGCCAGCACCTCTATGTCTTCCCGGCGCTCGCGCAGCGGAGGCAGCTTCAAATTGACCACGCTCAGGCGAAAGTACAGGTCCTTGCGGAAGAGTCCCTGCTCTACCATGGCACTCAGGTCGCGGTTGGTCGCGGCCAGTACCCGCGCTGTGATCGGCACCGCGTGGGTCGCGCCCACCGGGCGCACCTCCTTCTCCTGCAACGCGCGAAGCAGCTTGGCCTGCAGGTCCAGGGGCAGCTCTCCGATCTCATCCAGAAAGACGGTCCCGCCGTCGGCCGCGGAGAGCAGGCCCCCCTTCGAGCGGTTGGCGCCGGTAAATGCGCCCTTCACATGGCCGAAGAGTTCGCTCTCAATCAGGGTTGGCACCAGCGATCCGCAGTCGACCGCAATAAACGGCTTAGCCGCATTCGGCCCGTTGTCATGGATCGCCCGCGCCACCATCTCCTTGCCCGTCCCGCTCTCGCCCAGAATCAGCACAGGATGGGTGGAGTGCGCCACCTTGGAGAGAATGCGGTAGACCTTCTCCATCTCCGGTGATCTGCCGATCAGCCCGCCCAGTCCAGTCTGGGTGCGCAGACGCTCACGCAGTCGCCTGCTCTCCAGATCCACATGCAATCGCCGGCTCGAGAGGCCAAGCACACTGGTCAGCTCCTCCAACGCAAAGGGTTTGGTCAGGTAGTCGGCGGCTCCAATACGCATCGCCTCCACCGCGGAGGCAACCGTGGCAAACGCCGTCATCACCACAACGCCGGTCCGTGGATAGAGCGTCTTGACCTCGCCAAGCAGTTTCAGCCCGCCATCCCCGGGCAGCTTCAGATCGAGTAGAAGCATCTCCACGGGCTGCCTGCGCAACACCGTCAGCGCCTCCGATACACTGCCCGCCCCCAGGGCCACGAAACCCATTCCGGAGGCAATCTCGCAGCACGCCCTGCGCAACGAAGCGTCGTCGTCCACTACCAACAGGCGAAACTCCGGCAACCCCTCCGGCAAACGTTCCAGCCGATGCGTATTCTCCAGGCCAAAGACTCCGCCCGGCAACCCCTCCGGCTGATTCACATTCGCCGCACCCGCGGCCTTGTGCAACAATTCGCTGCCCGAATGGGCCTTCTCGTCCGGGCGATTGGTAAGGAAGGCGGTAAAACTCTGCTGTGCCCGCATGGTCTCTACTCCAGATCTAAACGTCGATGCTCTTGGCCTGTTTCACCCTTGCTCCGGGGTTACAGACATCCACTCTACTATCAGTTGGAGTGCCAAACTGAAACTGCCGTTGCAAGTCGCTGATAAATATCCCCCAGAACCAATCCGCTTAGTACCGTTCTGACACACTATTCCCAAATCGGAACCAGCCGACCACACCGGGGCCTGTAGCTCCAACAAAACAGTGGAATCTCCCTATTCCCGAATTGGGACAGCTTCCCGATTCAGGAACGCCGCCGTGCAACACTCTATAATCGCGCCATGGCTCCGATCTCCCTCTCACATAGTGTTCCGCCTCCCGCGCAACCCTCTTCCGCATCTTTGCCGCCCGCCTCCACCCAGCTCTTCCGCTCCGACGGCCGAGCCGCCGACGCTCTTCGCCCGGTCCGTTTCACCCCAAACTTCGTCGCTACCGCCGAAGGCTCGGTACTCGTCGAGACCGGCAACACCCGTGTCCTCTGCAACGCCACCATCGAGACAGGCGTTCCTGGCTGGATGCGCAACTCCGGACGCGGCTGGGTCACTGCGGAGTACGGCATGCTGCCCCGCGCTACCCTCACCCGCACTCCGCGCGAATCTGAAAAGGGAAAGATCGGCGGGCGCACCCACGAGATTCAGCGCCTCATTGGGCGCAGCCTGCGCGCCGTCGTCGACATGAAGGCACTGGGCGAGCGCACCATTATCCTCGACTGCGACGTTCTGCAGGCCGATGGAGGCACCCGCACCGCGGCCATCACCGGGGCCTCGGTCGCCCTGGCCCTTGCACTGGGCAAACTCGTCGCCGCCGGTACGCTAAAGACATCTCCACTCCGCCAGATGCTGGCCGCCACCTCGGTCGGCATCGTCGACGGAAACATCCTCCTCGACCTCGCCTACGAGGAGGACTCGCGCGCCGATGTCGACATGAACGTCGTCATGCTGGCCGATGGCGGCCTGGTCGAGACGCAGGCCACCGCCGAGCGCGTCTCCTACACCCGCGCTCAACTCACCGCCATGCTCGACTACGCAGAAAAAGGTATCCGCGAACTGCTCGCAGCCCAGCAAGCCGCCCTCGCCAACGCCGGTTAGGCGTCACTCTGGAGTAGTGTTGCCAGGCGCGTCTGCTGGCTTGTCCATGGGTGTGTCTGCAGGATTCGCAGGCGCGCTCTTGTCCTGCGCTGTACTTGCATCGGGAGTAGACGCAGGTGCTGATGCGGGAACCGGCAACAGCACCCGCTTCTGGCTTCCGGGAGCGGCTTCGCCGGGCTTCAGCATCGTCGGCGGCTTGGCCCTTCCGTCTTCGCCGTTGCCCGGCTTCGCGTCTCCCATTGCGACTTCGTGGGCGTCTTCCGGATCCAGATATCCCCGCATCTCGTTCTCGGTATGAATCGCGATCGGCTTGCCCAGCGCGGCAATGCGCAGTTGGCTCACGCGGTCGCCCTCGAAGCGAACAAAGCGCACGGTCTGCGGGGCCTGCCCGTAGATCCACTCCTCGTAGCGCCGAGTCGTCGATCCGGGAACAAGTTCGCGCACCTTGGACACCGGCTCGCCCATGGCGGCCAGCACCATCTTGCGGTCCATGCCCACCAGTACGTCGTGCTGCTCGATGGCCGTCTTCAGGAAAGACGGAAGGCTGTCCGCATAGGCCTCCGACGAAGTCTTGACGCCAAAGTCAATGATCGGGTCCAGCAGCGCCTTCACCTCCGGAGCGCTCACCTCCGGCAGACCCCCTTCGAACAGCAGCGTCACCCGGCAGCCGGTTACCTGTGCGCCATCCTGCGAGACTATGGGTACGCCGTTCAGGTCGATGTGGCGCAGAAAGCGGTGGCTCAAGTACGGCCCGCCGTTCAGATCCAGGACGATGCGGTCGTCCTTCACCGTCACCCCGGTCAGGACCACGCGGTCGCCCGGAGCGGCAGACTGCCCCTTCTTGTACAGCATCTGCTTATAGTCGTCACCGGAGGGTGTCAGGTTGCCGTTGGCGATCAGGATCAGGTCCTCGCCCAGCGGCAGCGCGCGGTGCGCGAATCCCTGTTCTTCCTCCAGATTGCGCACCAGTTCGTGCCTTCCGCGCTCCGTGATCGGGGCCGACGGCAGCTCGATCCGTGTGGGATGGAACTCAGTGGAGACGCCCGCCATGGCGCTCTTCTCGCCCACCACAAACACCTGTGCGCGTGCCGTCACATGCAGCACGCAGCCCATCCCGCCAGCCAGAATGCAGGCCGTTAAGGTGGCAGTGTGCGTTCTACCTCGATGGGGATCAAAAACCATCCCTGGCACCTCGTGGTGAGGAAATCTTGCGCCTTTCCTATCAGTTTTTCAAGCATACTTTGCCGGCATATACAGCTTTGAAACCAGCATCGTGTCGATTTTATTCGGATACAGTCTCGGTTGCGGGACGTTGCTCCGTAAAAGAAGTTTGAATCTGCACCAGCGAAGCAGTATGGACCGCCTGCGCGGATTCTGCGGCCTGCTCCATCGCAACGTGCGCGGCCGGAGGAGCAATCGTCACGTCGTAGCCGCCGGGAATCAGCGGCGGATGGGTATAATTCCACGCGAAGTCGCTGGTAGCTCGTATCAGGATCGGAATCGCCGCTAGAAAAATAAATATCGTGAACAGGGCCGCCGCGGGGCCATACTCGCCTCCGGTCAGCCAGGCGGGCCCGACGGCGCGAGTATCCACCACCGAGCCGAAACCAACCTGACCGGCAATCGGCAGGCCGAAGAGCACGGCGATCGCGGCGGCCCAGGCGAAGTGCAGCCCCCACGCCAGCCAGACCGCGTGCGTACGCAGCCAGCAGAGACACAGCAGCAGAGTCATCAGTATGTCGACAAGGGTGCGCGTGCCATCGGGCGTGCCGTACGGCGTGGGCACGAGGGAGTGGACGAGCGTAACCACAACCACCAGAACCAGAGTTGCGCGCACCGGGCCGGTCGCATCAATCAGTCGTTGATATCCGTAGCCGTAGATCGCCAGGGTATGTGCCAGGCTCAGGAAAGCCAGCGTAAGCAGGCTGAGCCCGAACAGCAGAAAGGCGCGTGGAGCCATCCACAGTTGCGTATCCAGAGCGCGCGCCACAGCCATGGGCAGCACGGAGGCCACACCCAGTCCCCAGCCGATGGCCGCTCCGGTGGCCCACTCCGCGCGCGAAGTGGCGCGTCGCGGAAGGCCTAGCGTGATACGCAACGGCGCCAGTCGGCGTTCAATCCTGCGCAGCAGAGCCAGGCCGCAAAACAACAACACCAGCAGCAGCACGGCTTCCAGCAGAGGACGCCAGTCGCCCAGGTCAAAATTCATTCCCAGAACACTGGCCGCGCTGGAGCTAAGAGCTTGAGCGCACATATACCACAGGGCTGCCGCCACAAACAGAGCGAAGTCCAGCGAGCGCGAACGCGGCAGCGGACCGGACGCGATGTTAGCTGGCGGTGGAACGAATGTGGAGTTGACCGGCATGATTGTCAAGTGTTTCCAGTGATCGGAACTGCCTCCGCGCTCACTCTGCGGTGGTATAGAACTGTGCAATATTGCGGAACTTCTGATATCGCTCTTCCAAAAGCTGCTCCAGCGGCTTGGCATCCAGTTCAGCCAGGTGGAAGCGCAATCGCTCGTCCACCAGGGCCATGGCCAGCGCGGGATCGTTCTGTGTGCCGCCTTCCGGTTCGCTGAGCACATCGTCGACGCAGCCCAGCGACTTCACGCTGTAGGCGGTGTACTTCAGTGCGTCGGCGGCCTGTTGTTTCTTCGTGGAATCCTTCCACATGATCGACGCGCATCCCTCGGGCGAGATCACCGAATAAATGGAGTTCTCCAGCATCAGCACGCGATCGGCCACGGCCAGCGCCAGCGCGCCCCCCGATCCGCCCTCACCGGTAATCGTCGCGATGGTTGGCACCCTCAGCCGCGACATCTCCAGCAGGTTCCTTGCGATGGCCTCTCCCTGCCCGCGCTCTTCCGCGCCGATGCCTGGGTTGGCGCCGGCCACATCCAGGAAGCTGAAGACCGGATGTCCGAACTTCTCCGCAATCCTCATCGAACGCAGCGCCTTGCGGTAGCCCTCCGGATCGGGCGAGCCGAACTTGCGCTCCACGCGTTCTTTAATCGAGCGGCCCTTCAGATTCGCCACCACCATCACAGGCCGCCCATGGAAACTCGCCATGCCGCACGCCATCGCCGTATCGTCGCCATAGGCGCGGTCGCCGTGGATCTCGCTGAAGTCGCTGAACAGTGCTGCAATGAAGTCCATCGGATAGGGGCGCTCCGGGTGCCGCGCCAGCTCCGTCCTGCGCCATGCTTCCGGCATCTGGGAGGATGTCGCCTGCACCTGCGCGAGCTCGCCTGGTTCCTGTTCTGCCATCCAGATGATTGTATCGGAGTGCGGCTCGCAAGTCGTAGGTTGCAGTTGTTTTGAAAGGGACGGGCTTCAGCCTCTCTCGCGTCGTCATTCTGGCGTAGCCAGAATCTCCGTATTGGCGCTTGCCTTTGTATTTGCCTTTGTCCTTGCTTGTTTGCGTCATCATCCCGACCGGAGCGAAGCGCAGCGGAAGAATCTGCTTCTTGCCGGTGCCCACTCACCACTCACCACTGATTTACCTGTCAAGCCCCTCCGTCCTCCAAAATCCCCCTAACTCGCACCAACCAAACCGCATAAATCCGAAAAATAGTTGGCATAGTAGTTTCCCTCCAACGCGTATCATTAAAGCAGTAGGTAACAAACAGACCCGGCCAACCAGCCGGGCCTTCGATTTTAACCCTCAATCGTCTCCACGAAGTCCAGACTTAGTCCAGACCTGTTCAGACCAAGTCCAGACTTAACATGCTTTTTTTGAATACTTTGATACTTTTTTCATACACAAGAAGGAGAGAATCCGCATGACCGAAGCAACCGAAACCCGACGAATCTTCGCCTTTACTACGTCTCGCGCGCTTAGCGCGAGCTTAACCAGCTTTTTTTGAATACTTTACGCTAATAGCACCGGGGGGGGGGTACCCACCAGCAGATCATTAACTGCTCA
>DATKGA010000150.1:0-28815 GCA_035510935.1 Acidobacteriaceae bacterium | reverse complement strand
CGCACCCTGACCGGCAGCGGCTGCATGCGGCAGTACGGGCGGTGGAGATTGAATATGAGCCATTGCCAGGCGTGTTCACGATTGAAGAGAGTGAGCGCAAGGACCCGATCATCTGGGGTGACGACAACACCTTCAAGAGCTATTTGATAGAGAAGGGCGACGTGGATGCGGTGTGGGCGCAGGCGGCGCACATCGTGGAAGGCGAGTATGCGACCGGCGCGCAGGAGCAGTTTTATATTGAGAACAACGGGGTGATCGCGGAGTTCAGCGAGAGGGACGGGGTGACGGTGTGGGGATCCATGCAGTGCCCGTTCTATGTACACAAGGCGATGATGGAGATGTTTCATCTGCCGGAGGAGAAGGTGCGGGTGGTGCAGGTGGAGACGGGCGGGGCGTTTGGCGGCAAGGAGGATTACCCGTCGGTGATTGGGGCCCATGCCGCGCTACTGGCGCGCAAGGCTGGGCGGCCAATCAAGATGATGTATGACCGGATGGAGGACATGGCCGCGACCACCAAACGGCATCCATCCCGCACACGGCACCGGACGGCTGTGGACAAGGACGGACGCCTGCTGGGCGGCGAAATAGAGTTTGTGATTGATGGTGGAGCGTACGCGACGTTGTCGCCGGTGGTGCTGTCGCGTGGAACAATCCATGCGCAGGGACCCTACTACTGGCCGGCAATCCGGGTTGCAGCGAAGGCGATGGCAACCAACACACCTCCGCACGGGGCATTTCGAGGATTTGGAGCGCCGCAGAGCATCTTTGCGCTGGAACGGCACATGGACCACATCGCGCGAGTGGTGGGAATTTCTCCGGTGGAGGTGCGCCGGCGGAACTTCCTGAAAACGGGACAGACAACTGCGACCGGACAGTTGATCCGTGAACCGGTGTACATGGAAGGGTTGCTGGACCGCGCGCTTACAGAATCGGATTATCAGGAAAAACAGAAACAGTTTGAGCGGGAGAATGATGCGAGCACAATCAAGCGCGGTATGGGGCTAGCCTGCTTCTTCCACGGCGCGGGATTTACAGGATCGGGCGAGCGGACCCTTGCTTCCGTGGTGGGTTTGGAGGCGACGGAAGGGGGCAAGGTACGGGTGCTCGCGTCGAGCACGGAGTTTGGTCAGGGGACTAACACAATTCTGAGCCAGATTGCGGCGGAGGCACTGCGGCTGGAGTACGAGGATGTGGAGATGCAGGTGCCAGACACCAGCAAGGTACCGAACAGTGGGCCAACGGTGGCATCACGTACGGCGATGATCGTTGGCAAGCTGGTGCATTCGGCGGCGCTGGGGATGGTCAAGACACTGCAAGACGGAGGGCTGGGCGAGAACTATACGCGGGCGGAGTTTCTGGCGTCATGCGCACGGCATGTAAAGCAGCATGGAGCGTTGAAGGTGTTCAGCCAGTATGAGGCCCCGCCGAATATCTTCTGGGATGACGTGAAGTATCGCGGGGACGCGTATCCAGCGTATGCCTGGGCGGCGTATGTGGCGGAGGTGTCGGTGGACACCACAACGTACTGCACCGAGGTGAAGAACTTTGTGGCGGTACAGGAGGTGGGGCGCGTGCTGCATCCGATACTGGCGAAAGGACAGATTGAAGGCGGCGTGGCGCAGGGCATCGGATATGCAATCTACGAGAAGGTGGTTTGGCGAGAAGGCGCGATGGCCAATAACCAGATGACGAACTACATTATGGCGACTTCAGAGGATGTTCCCCCGATGAAGGTTATCTTCATCGAACAGCCGCATGAGCATGGAGCGTATGGGGCGAAGGGCCTGGGCGAACTGCCGATGGATGGACCGGCACCTGCGATTCTGAATGCGATGGAGACGGCGACAGGAATTGAGTTCAACGAGTGCCCGGTGTTGCCGGAGGACGTGTTTGCTGCGATGACGGAGATGGCGCGATGAGAGCGATTACGTTCACTGTAAATGGCGAGCGGAGAACGGTGGACGTGCCACCCATGGCGCGGCTACTGGATGTGCTGCGCGAGCAGTTGCATCTGACAGGGACCAAGGAAGGCTGCGGCGAGGGCGAGTGCGGGTCCTGCTCCGTGATAATCAACGGCGATCTGGTGAATAGCTGCCTGGTTCCAGTTGTGCAGGCCGAGGGCGCTACCATCTGCACGATTGAGGGCATGGCGCAGGATGGAACGATGCATCTGATTCAGCAGAAATTTCTGGAGTGTGGCGCGGCGCAGTGCGGCATCTGTACGCCGGGAATGATTTTGGCGGCGCAGCAGTTGCTGACGCTGCATCCGCGACCGACGATGGACCAGATTCGGGAGGGGTTGGCGGGGAACCTGTGCCGGTGTACGGGGTATCAGCGAATCTTTGAAGCAGTGAAGCAGTGCGGCGCGGAGCCACACCAGGCAGACTAATTACCATGCGATCGAATGTTGCCGAGTACGAGATCATTGCGCCGCGCACGCTGGAGGGTGTGCTGCAGACGCTGGCCGGCGCTCCGGGCGAGTATATGCCTGTGGCCGGCGGCACTGAGGTAATGGTGATGCTGGGCGCGGGCACTCTGAAGGCGAAGAAGCTGGTAAGCCTGTGGGGTTTAGAGGAGCTGCGCTTCGTTCGCGAGACGGCGGAGATGCTGACCATTGGCGCAGGGACAACCTATACGGATATTCGCAGGAGCAAGGTGATTGCGGAGGAGTTTCCGCTGTTGACGCAGGCAGCGAGTTGGACGGGGAGCATTGCGAACCAGAACCGCGGCACCCTGGGCGGCAACATCGTGAATGCCTCGCCCGCCGCGGATTCGCCGCCGGCGCTGCTGGCCTACGGCGCGGAGTTGGTGCTGGTATCGGCCCGCGGAGAGCGGACGATTCCTTACACGGAGTTTCATCTGGGCTACAAGAAGACCGCGCTGGCGATGGATGAGCTGCTGCTCGCAGTGCGGCTGCCGCGAAGGTTTGCGGGATATTTTCAGTCTTCGCGCAAGGTGGGTGCGAGACGAGCGCAGGCAATATCGAAGGTGGCGATGGCGCTGGTGGCGAAGCTGGAGGACGGTGTGGTGGCGGACATCGCGATTGGCGGGGCGAGCCTGCGGGAGACGCCGATACGCTGCACGGCGACGGAGCAGGCGCTGCTTGGCAGAAGGCTCGATGCGGCGACGATTGCGGCGGCGCGCACGGCGCTGGCAGAGGACATTGCCCCCATCGACGACATACGCTCGACGGCAAGGTATCGTGCCCATGTGGCAGGGAATCTGCTGGATTCGATGCTGGTTGAACTCAGCAGCTGAATATTGTTTCTTCACATCATGCTTGAAGGCCACAGGTTGTCCTTAGCACCGTATTTATTTGCCATCGTGGGATCCAGCGGCGCAGATTTTGGGCATGGGGAATTATGGTCCTCAACCCAGACCGTGGAAATGAAAGGAGCGCACATTCGTAAGGCGGCACCGCATTCAGAACAGAAATGCAGGTTCTCGCATTCGATATTCCTTCAGCCAGTCCAACAACTTCGGAACCGGGAGCGGACGACTGAAAAAATATCCCTGTACCGTGTCACAATGATTTGCGCGCAAGAACTCGAATTGCTCTTGAGTCTCGGCGCCTTCTCCAATGACCGTCATGCCGAGGTCATGGCCAATTTCGATAGATTTCTGGACCATGACACGATCTCTCTCGCTGTTCTGGACTTGTTGAACAAACGATTTGTCGATCTTTAGTTCGGTTGCGGGTATGTTACGCAATTGTTGCAACATCGCGAAGCCGGTGCCAAAGTCGTCAATCGACAACTGAACCTCTTTCATGCGCAGTCTGGTTAATACATCCAGTGTTTCCGGCAGCTCCTGGATCAGACCGCTTTCTGTAATTTCTATGGTCAGGTTTGCGGCTGAAGCACCATGTTTTTTTACCAGGGCCATGAAAATGTCGGGGAACTTCAGGTTGCGCAGCGAGAGCACGGAAACATTCAAGGACAGCATTGGGACAGCTCCGCAGATATCGGCAAATTGGCCGACCTCGCTAAGCCCTTTATCGATCACGATCCAGCCGAACTGATCCATGAGTCCAACCGCTTCCAAGTGCGCGATAAAGTCGCCGGGGAAGATCAACCCCCGCTCGGGGTGCTGCCACCGGGCCAGAGCCTCAACACCAACCACATTACCCCTAGCTAAATCGATCTGCGGCTGATAGTGAAGTACAAACTCATCGTGCACGATTGCTCTGCGCAATTCATCATCCTGAATGCCAGGGGGAGATTCCTGTTGCACTGCGGGCGCTTCGTAGGGCTTTGCGGGTCTGGACAGCATTTCTCCGAGTTCGGTCAACCGGAAGGGTTTTTGCAGGTGGCCGACGATGGCTAGTCCAAGTGATTGGGCAACCTGCTGGGCCGTCTCCATCACGCGTTTGCTTACGCCGCTCATCAAGACGATGCCTGCCCTGCATTCTCTTTTGGCAAGTAACCGCAACAGCTCAATGCCATCCACGTCCGGCATGATCAGATCGAGCACGATGAGAGTGATATCGGGGGTTAACGAGTTCAGGAAGGTGGTTGCATCCGAAGTTGCGGTGCAAGGTATGCCCATTGACTCCGCTTTCGCGGAGATAAGTTCAGAGAAATCTCGTTGATCGTCAATAACCAGGATGCTTTGTGCAGACGTCATCAATTCCTCGCTTGCTGCCGGCGGAATGCTGGTCCAATTCCGGGCCGGGACCATGAGTTGGGAGGTTCTTCTGGAATGGCGCCTTACGCTTCCATTTCTCCGTGAACGACTGCCGCGAATGAGGCTCTTAGATAAGGCTTATGCAGCAGGGGCCTATTAACCAGCGACATGCTTTTCGCCTCCAATGCTTTCGACGGAAAACCTGACATGAAGATGATCTTCAAATCCGGGTATAAAACGCACGCCTGGCGCGCAAGTTCCACTCCATCCATTCCGCCCGGCATGATGATATCGGTCATCATCATTTCGATGTCCTTTCGCTGGTTCAGCGCGTCCAGCGCACTTGCGCCATCGATGGCTTTCAGCGGGGTATAGCCCATCTCAACCAGATGGCTGACCGCAATCTCCAGCAGATCCACCTCGTCATCGACCACCAGGACTATGCCGCCTGAGGTTGAAAGCGTAATCTTCTTTGTGCTTACGGAGGCAACTTGGGAAAGGGTTGCCATCACGGGCAGATAAATTGACACCTTTGTCCCGAAGCCGAGTTCACTGTAGATATGGACAGCACCGCTGGACTGTCTTGCAAAACCGTAGACCATGGCAAGGCCGAGCCCGGTACCTTTTCCGCGCGATTTGGTTGTGAAGAAGGGCTCGAATGCATGGTCAACCGTTTCCCGCGACATACCCAGGCCGGTGTCTGTTAGCGATACGCAGGCATAACGGCCTGGTTTCAGCGAGCTTCTTTGTATTACAAGGAAAGATTCGTCCAGGTCTATCAATTCACTGGTGATCGTCATGGAGCCGCCATTTGGCATTGCATCCCGCGCATTGACGACGAGATTGAGAAGCGCGCTCTCAAGCCCCGCCGGGTCAACAAAGACCAAAGGCAATTCCTTGTCAAGGGCCGTTTTGATTGTGATATCGACCCCAATCGCACGGGTCGCCATTTCAACCACATTCTGAATTGACTCTCCCAGCGAAGTAGCCGATGGCCTTAGCTCTTCGTTGCTGGAGAAGGCCAGCAGACGGCGGGTAATGTCCGCACCGCGGATTGCTGCCTTTAGCGCGGTATGCACGCGCGCGAGGGCTGCGGGATCGGTTGCCACCATACTGTCCAGAAATTCCAGATTGCCGATAATAACCGCGAGCAGGTTATTGAAATCATGAGCAATTCCGCCCGACAGTTGGCCAATTACTTCCATCTTCTGGCTCTGGTGCAATTGACGCGTTAGCTGCTTTCTTTCGCTGATATCGCGAATGGCCGCAGTCACCAGGATGCCCTCGGCGCTCTCCAGCGGACTGAGCATGATCTCAATGGGGAACTCGGTAGCGTCTTTCCGTAGTCCGACCAGTTCGAGACCGGTGCCAATTTGTTGCGCCAGCGCTTCTGCCGGGCTGCGGATTCCGTCTGCGATCAACCGTTCGGCAAAACCATCGGGGATGATGCTCTTTACCTTCTGCCCTATCAGCTCATCGCGGCTGTAGCCGAATTGCTTTTCTGCCTGCACATTCAGCAGGACGATCTCTCCGCTCTGGTTCACGACCACCATTCCGTCGGGAGCCGCTTCCAGAAGTCCGCGATATCTGCCCTCCATTCGCGCCAGATGTATTTCGGCTTCTTTGCGGACGGAGATATTGCGAATGGCCGCAGTCACCAGGATGCCCTCGGCGCTTTCCAGCGGGCTCAGCATGATCTCGATGGGGAACTCGCTTCGGTCCTTTCGCCGCGCGACCAGTTCGAGTCCCATGCCAATCTGCTGTGCCAAAGCCTCCGCTGCACTGCGCGTCCCGTCGGCGATCAACCGTTCCGCAAAGCCATCGGGGATGATGCTCTTTACCTTTTGCCCTATCAGCTCATCGCGGCTGTAGCCGAATTGCTTCTCCGCCTGCACATTCAGCAGGACGATCTCTCCGCTCTGGTTCACCACCACCATCGCATCGGGAGCGGCCTCCAGTAGACCACGGTATCTACCCTCCATTCGAGCCAGATGTTTTTCGGCTTCTTTGCGGACGGAGATATTGCGGATTGCCGCAGTCACCAGGGTGCCCTCGGCGCTCTCCAGCGGACTCAGCATGATCTCAATGGGGAACTCGGTAGCGTCTTTCCGTAATCCGACCAGTTCGAGTCCCATGCCAATCTGCTGCGCCAACGCTTCCGCAGGGCTGCGGATTCCGTCGGCGATCAGCCGTTCCGCAAAGCCAACGGGTATGATGCTCTTGACCTTTTGCCCCAGGAGTTCGTTCCGGCTGTAGCCAAATTGCTTCTCCGCCTGCACATTCAGCAGGACGATCTCTCCGCTCTGGTTCACGACCACCATCGCATCGGGAGCCGCTTCCAGAAGGCCGCGATACCGGGCTTCTGATTCCGTGATATTGCTGATATCGTGGCTGATCACATAAACCTCCGAACGTCTAGGGAGCAATCGAGACGGGCGATCGACAGTAAGAATTCACTTTAGAAGCAGTCGATCTTTACTCCGGCATGTGGGGAGTGAAGGCAGAATTCCTCACGCGAGAAAGGCTTGCGTTGCTTTGTTCGTCTGGAAGAAGGCGGGCAGTCTTAATTGCCTCCTTGAACTCAGGATTAGCGACGCAGGATACAAGCGAACTGTCAACCATATCGACTGATTGAAAAAACGGATTAGGAAACGTTCTCTTAAACAAGGGAATGTTTCCGGTCTGCAGGCAGATTGCCGTATAGAAGTGACCGCTTTTCGACTTCCATGAATCCAGAGTTTGAGACTCTTCGATCTGCCGTTATCCGGAGACGCAGCCACTAATCGAGGTCTATGGGGCAGGACATCTCACGACGCTGACCTTCGTGCCTCGCTGGGCAACCAGCAGCGCTTCCAGTGAAGCCTTGATGTTGTTTGTTATCCATGCCGAGGCGCAGTTAGTCCGGTGCCAGTGACCGGCAACCTGGAATCACCAAAGCGGGAGATGGTTTCTTACGACCGTTGCCGGATGAGGGCGCTCACCCTGTCGGCTTTGCGGAAAAAGTGCGTCCCAAATTGGGACGGCGGGATTGAAATATCCGCAACCGCCGGTGCGTCATGAATTGTCGTTCCCAGCGAGGTGTGCGCTACGTCTTCACCTGCCTGCGGTAGAGGAGGATGGCGGAGCTGAACAAGCCGGTACCCAGGAGGACGAGACTGGCAGGCTCAGGGGTGACGTTGACGACGGGAGGCGGTGGATCGGTCAGGAACTCCTGTGGCTCGCCTCCGTTTGGATAGCTGCCGCTGGGGACAAACAAGTCGTCATTGGCGAATTGACTCGTGTTCAGGTTGGGGTTGCTCGCGACATTGAGAGCTGCCGCAGCCAGGGCCTGTGCATTGGCGTCGAACCCGCTTTCCACGGAGACGCCGGAGGGATCCATGACGCTCCAGATGGCGAACTGAATGTCGGAGGTCAGTTGGGCATTGCCAGTGGCGGCAGAGTACTGGTTAAACAGATAGGCGTCGGCAAGAATGTCGAGCCCTGACTCACCGTCGATTGTTTCGCTGGGAGTGACACCGGAGACGGCGATGGCATTCACACTCCAACTCTCCCCCATGGTGACATCGCGATTGAAGTTGATGCAGGACATACTAATGACCGTGCCGCTGTCGACCGAGCCTGTCACTGTGAAGTAGTAGGGGAAGACGTATACACCGTCCGTATTTTGGCCGCCCACACCGGTCAATGTGAGTGTATCGGCGAAACTTGCATGGGGAACGAGAACAAATAGAGAGAAGATGAACGCAACTACAACCTTCCTACCTTGCATGAGGGCGCTCCTTGGACTGGTAGTGCAGCCATACCTATGCCCACTCGTTTCATGGCTCCCTACGGTCATCCCCTGCTTAACGGCAGTTCAGCAGTTCAATTCCAGTTAATTTTGAGAATTATTTTGCCTCTGGAGAAGGGCCTAGAGGGTTGGCTGAGCTATGAGCCGTGGGGGGCGTCAGCCGTCCTGCAAGATAAGGCGCCATGAGCAGATAAGCGGTTTTGGCCTGCCGCATTGACGGTAATCCAGTGGGTCTACTATGCTTCTCTGGTCTTCGGCAAGCTCAAGCCGATCCATCCCAAAGCTCGTTTTGAAAGGTTGCGTCATGACCAAAGTCAAGGTTCTGTTTGGTTTCACGTTTATTGCTTTGGCCGTTGGCCTGACATATGGCACTGTAGCGCAGCCTGCCGCGCAGCCTAAACCTGCCGCTGCCGCGCAAGCGAAACCTGCCGCGCATGTGATGCCGGCGGTCGCCAAGGTTAAAGTTAATGACCCGGTCACTCTCACTGACAGCGGCGACACCTGGACGCTGGACAACGGCATCGTCAAGGCCAGCATCCGCAAACGCGACGGCAATCTGACGTCGCTGGTGTATCACGGCGTGGAGGTGCTGACCAAGGGCAATTACAGTTACTGGGAGCAGAGACCTGCCGGCACTGTGACCGCACGAGTGACCATCGACCCGGCGGGAAACGGCGGTGAACGCGCGGAGGTCTCCGTACTGGGCGTCAATCCTGGCGGTGGTGCTGGTGGTGGCGGCTTCGCTCGTGGGGGCGGCGCTCCCGGTGCGGGCGGTTCTGATGCGGCTGCTCCGGGTGCAGGCGGTCCGGGTGCAGGCGGTCCGGGTGCTGCTGGTCCTGGTGGAGCTGGTGCAGGAGGACGGGGTGCTGGAGGCCGCGGTGCTCGTGGTGGCGGGGCGCCTGGCGCTGCAGCAACGGGTGCTCCGGGTGCTGCTGGTCCTGGTGGCGCTCCCGGTGGCGGCGGTGGTGGCCGTGGCGGAGGCATGGACATTGAGACGCGCTACACGATGGAGCGAGGCGTCAGCGGCTTCTACACCTACAGCGAGTACACCCATCACGCCAGCTATCCTACCGCCGGCGAGGGCGAAAGCCGTTTCATCCTGCAGGACATGAATGCAACCTTCGACTGGCGCTCGGTGGACAAGGACCGCAATCAACTTGAAAGCAACGCGCCCGAGGACCACGAGATTCACGCCAAGGAGCAGAGCATCTATGCGACTGGCCTCTACAAAAACTCGGTCGAGCACAAATACAGTTACAACGCCCCGATGTACAAGCTGCAGGCGTGGGGATGGTCCAGCACCAAAGACCACATCGGCGTGTATTTCATCAACCCGTCGAACGAGTACATCATGGGCGGCCCGGAGCGGCTGGACCTGATCGACCACTTTTCCGCACCCGGTTCGCCTGCCTATCTACCCATAGTCCTCGACTACTGGACCTCCGGCCACTATGGCGGCGGCTCGGTCACCAGCATCCCCACCGGGCAGGAGTGGAAGCACGTTGTCGGGCCGATCTTTGTCTACTTCAATGCAATCGACCATCCGAAGGACCCCTCACAGTCAGACCTGGACAAGCTGACGGCCAGCTACGGCAGCGGCATGCCGGCAGTGCCTAAAGTGTGGCACGACAACGCGCTCGCTTTATGGGATGACGCTGTTGCCAAGTCGAAAGAGGTCAAGGCCGCATGGCCGTACAACTGGGTCGAGGGCATGGATTACCCGCACAAGGCGGAACGCGGCATGGTCACCGGACAACTCGTCCTCGACGATCCGCAAGCTACCTCCAAACTCCTGCCCAATCTCAATATTGGCCTGTCCCATGCGAACTATAAGGGGACTTCGACCGGATTCCAAACCCGGGCAGGCAATGGCGACATCGTCACCTGGCCGCACGATGGGAACTACTACCAGTTCTGGGTAGACGGCTCGCCGGACGGCAGATTCACCATCCCCAACGTCCGTCCCGGCTCCTATACGCTGCACGCCTTCGCCAACGGAGTGCTGGGCGAATATGCCAAGGCCGACATCACTGTGGAAGCAGGCAAGAAGATCGATCTGGGCAAGCTCGACTGGAAACCGGTCCGCTTTGGCAAGCAGGTTTGGGAGATCGGCTACCCTGATCGCACGGGAGATAAGTTCTTCAAGGGTGACGCCGACAACTATTGGCTGTGGGGCTGGGGTCTGCGCTATGCCGGCCTTTTCCCCAACGACATCACCTACACCATCGGCAAGAGCAATCCAGCCAAGGATTGGTTCTTCCAGGAGACGCCGCACTCCACCACCACCGCCTGGATGAATCCCGCAGCCAAAGACCCGTACAACCAACGCTTCGGCTGGGTAGCAATCCCAACCACGCCGGGGGACCCGTGGGGGCAGTGGGGCCGTGGGAAGGCCACCACCTGGACTGTGAAGTTCAACATGGCGAAGGCCACCACGGGCACGGCAGTCCTGCGTATCTCGCTGGCCGGGGCTGACAGCACGACCTTGACCGTTGGCGTCAATGGACAGACCGCTGGCAGCATCCGTCCGGTTGCCACCAACGCTCTGCGCTACAACACGAACAAGGGAGTCTGGAACCAGTACATCGTCAAGTTCGATGCTTCGCTGATGAAGGCGGGCGCGAATGAGATGACCTTCACGGTTCCCGCGGGAGATGTTACCAGCGGAGTGGTATGGGATTATCTGCGCCTGGAGCTGAACGACGGCAGCAGGACCTATCCAACTCCGCCGGACAATCAAAGGCCCGACATGCCGACTCTCGACTAGATTGAGCCGTCCCATAGACGGTCAGCCGATATTGTTGCCTCGGTCCTCTGCGCAGGTGGACTATGCCTTCGCAGGATTCGGCTGTCCCACGAATCAAACGCGGCTGCCGGTGAGCAGCGCCTGGGTTCTGCTCAGGAAATCGCCCCAAGATCTGCTGAGGCTGCTTTAAATCTCTCTCTGCCATCTAATTACCTGCATCCCTTCGCTGCTGCAAGGTGAGCGCATGCAGGAGTAAGCCCAGGTATGGCCCAAGAGTGGATTGAGAACCTAGCACAGGACATCAAGCATAGAAACCGGGAAGTCGCGGAAGACTATGGTCGCCAGCAGCACTACGCAGGCATTCTCTCCACGCAAGGCATGGAATATTACGTCGCCCTCGTCGAATGCCTTCAGGAGAACGTCGACGCGCTCCGCAGCCAGCTCCAGGGCGACTCCACCTCATCGGATATCAGTATTCAGACCATCAAGGCGGACGAGGTGAAGCTTACCCGCAGCCACTTCCCCTGGATCGATGCACGCCTTACCCACCACGACGACACCATCACGCTCGACTACGCCAAATCGCCCGGCACCGCAGGCGATCCCACCCTGGATCGCAAGACCTGTAGTTTTGCCCTCCGGGTCACGCCCGGCGACATCCTCTCCGTCCAGGACGCCTTCGCTGAACCGCCCCAGCAATACCAGCGACCCGAAGACCTCGCCCGCCGCATCACCGAACTCCTCTTCTTCGCCTAGCATTTCCGCATAGGGTTGCACCTAAGCCGCCACGCTCGCTGCCGTCAGTGCCTCATTGAGCTGACGAAGTGACTGGGCCTGCGGATTCTTGTAGAAGTGTGTATGCCTACATTGGTTCTGAATGAGTGTGCCAGCGATGCGCGCCAGCCTGCCTGGGCCAGTCGAAGGGTGCAGCTTGCGATTGTGATTCTGCTGGTGGCGGCTGGCGTTGCGTTGCGAGTCGAGAATCTGGACGGCGTTGCGTTCCGCAGTCCTGATGAACATAGCTATACTGCCGAGGCGGGTATGCTGTTGCAGCAAGGAGCAACGGGTTTTTCTGTGCTGGCGGCTGAGCAGAACAGGAATCCTGGCCTGCCTGGTCCGACACGCGCTGGATACCTGCTGCTGCTGGGCCGGATGATGCAACTGACAGGCCACAGGGACGAGATGGCAGGCGCGGAGCTATCGTGCGCTGCGTCCATTGTCAGCATCCTGCTGCTGGCGCTGATTACGTGGCGCTACTTTAGCCCGACGGTTGCCATGGCGGCGGTGATGCTCTATGCGGTTTCGCCCATGGCGCTGATGACAGCGCGGCGAGCCTGGGAGGAATCCGTGGTGGAGGCGCTGGCACTGACTCTGATTGCTATCGCGTGCGAGATTACCGCCGGCTCGCGAAGCTGGGGCTGGAGTCTGCTGTTCGCGCTGCTCGGCGGGTTCAGCATCGCGGTGAAGGAGGTTGCAACGGAAGGCTATGTTTTGTGCTTTGCCTGGATACTGATTGTGCTGCTGCTTCGCCGCGAGAGACGGCAGGCGATTCTGTTTGCCGGCTTGTGCGCAGGAGCAAGCGCAGCAGTTGTGGCGTGGCTGGCACATCTGGCGGGCGGTTTCACGATTTTCGCTCATCAATACACCATGACGGCGAAGTTTCTTGCAGGCAGTCCGTACAGCATTGCATTCGAAGGCGGCGAACCCTGGCGGTTGCTACAGGCGTTTTGGATTGTGAGCGCGACCGCATCGGTATTGTCCGTGGCGGGTATGGCGTATGCGCTGAGTTGGCGAAACGGGTGGGTAGTACGGCGGCAGATTGCGCTGGCGCTCACTCTGTTCCTTGCAATTTTCATGCTGGTTGCCACGATGGAGCCGCATCACCTGAACCTGCGCTATGTCTGCCCAATCTTTGCGCCGTTCTACCTTCTGGCCGGTGTGGGCGTATATGAGGTGCTGCAGTTGTTGCGACGGCATCTGGCGGAGACGGAGAGCAGACCGCTCGCCGCAGTCCTGTTTGCAACCCTGATCTGCGGCTCGGGACTGGACTACTACCACTTCATCAGGCACTTCACCGCGCCTGAGATGCAGGACCTCTCCATCCGCATGGTGGTATCGGCGGGCGGCACCGATGAGCCGACGCAGTAGCGTCAAAGGCTGGAAACATGATGGAGCCCGCATTGAATTGCCGAAGGGAGAGCAGCGTTGTCTAATACTCTTTGGATTGCTGGAGATTCCGCGTGCCGCGATACAGTAACATCCCAGCAAGTGTGTCTGCGGCGAAGACCTGGAGCAGCCGCGGCAGCCGATGTTGACTCGCAGGGAAGAGGAAGCGTGATGCGCTGGAAGGGAAAGACGGCGGCAGCGATGGTGTGGGCGGCGACGGCTGCATGGGTTGCGGTGCTTCTGGCCTCGCTGCGCTATGGCTTGCTGGACCGGTTTTTCTTCGACTCGTCCCATGCCCATGTGCAGGGCATCGACTTCTTTCCGGTGGCGCGTGCCTTCCTCAGTATCCTAAATGGGCATAGTGCGTACGACACCTTCAGTGTCAACTACGGCCCCTACGCCACCTGGTTTCTCTATCACCCGCTGCTGGCGCTGACGCTGGGGCCGCTGCTGGCCTGGATGCAGCCGTGGACAGGGTATGCGGCGTGGACAGCGGCCTCGTTTGTGCTGATGGCGATAGCCGCGTGGCTGATGATGCGGCTGAGTAGCGATCCGCTGCGGCGCGCGCTGGTGGGGCTGGTGATGCTCGGCGCGTTTCCCGTGTATTCCATGCTGTATGTCGGCAATGTGCAGGCGCTGACCGTGCTGGCGGTAACACTGGTGCTGGTTGGGTTGGCGCGGATGGCTGGGCTGGACGGCGCGGCGCCATGCGATGCGGCCGTCCTGCGGCGCTGCCGGGTGATGCTGCTGGCCGGGCTGCTGATCTCGCTCTTCTCCAAGCCGGTGGTGCTGTTGATGCTGCCTCTGCTATGGATGATGCCGGAGACGCGCCGGACGGCGTGGAAGGCCTTCGCGATCTATGCGGCGGTCTCGCTGGCATTTGTGGCTGTTCCGCTGCTGAATCCGGAGGGCCTGGGCTGGAGTGAGCGCATCTTTCTGGCCTCGCATCCGGCCATCGTGCAGCAGACCATGAACGTCTATACCAATGGCTTTACGGTGACGCCGCCGATGAAGGACAACGCGGTGCACTGGTTTGCCATGGTGGCGCTTGCGGACTACCGTCTGCTGCACATCGACGTCTACTCGCTGCCGGTCTTTCTTGATTCATGGCTGCACGTGCATACACCGGAGGCACTCTATCGCCTGCCCGCGATCCTGATACTGGAGTTCTCGGTGATGGTGGCGTTCTTGCGTGGCCGGCGGGCGCGTCTGGAGGCGGCGCTGCATCTGACAATGGCTGCGTCCCTCTCCTATCTGGTGATGTATTCGCTGGTGTGGGAGTACCACTACACGGCGGTGCTGCCGGTGCTGGGACTGATACTGGTGCGCAAGAGCTGGAACGTTGCGGAGAAGGCCGTACTGGCGCTGGGCGCACTGGTCTGCGGGCCCAGCCTCTACTTTCTGGTCAGCGGGCAGAATCCTACCTTGCTCACGGTGCAGAATGTCATCCGGCTAGACCGCGTGCTGCCGGCGGCGGCCATATTTCTTATCCTGCTGGGCATGGTCGCCGTCGCGGGCTGGAGGCAGTGGGGCGCGCTGATCCTGGGCCGCGGCAGAGAACCGTCTGCATCCGAATAAGCTCTTGCGGCTGCGGGTCTACTTAGCCGGCTTGTTCAACTCGCCGTTCGCCCAGGCAAGATTGTTCTTCGCAAGCTGCAACGCCGGGTCCAGCTCAATGGCCTTCTGAAACCATGTGACAGCCGTCGCGGGCTGTTGCTTCAACATGTACGCGGTGCCGATGTCGTTGGCTGCCAGAGCGTTGCGGGGGTCGTGCTGCAGCGCCTGCTGCCAAGCCTTGATGGCCTGATCGTTATCGCCGACATGGAGGAAGTTGAGCCCCTCGGCGAGATAGAAGCTGGAGTTGCGGTCGGCGGGAGCGGTCTGCTCCTGGGTCGAGAGGGTCTGCACCATCTTCTGCTTTTCATCCTGCGCCCATTTCATGTTGTTCTTCGCCAACTGGTAGGCCGGGTCAATCTGCAACGCATGATTGCAGGCATCCAACGCCGGGATGTACTCCTGCAGCAGGGTGTGGGCCACACACAGGTTGTTCCAAGCGATCGAGCTTTTCGGGTCGGACGCGATCACCGTGTTAAGCACCGGAATGGCGCGACCCGGCGCATTGGCGTTGATGTAAGCCAGCGAGAGGTTGATCTGGTTGGCCGGCGTGGGATTGCTTCTGGCCGCGGCCTCCAACGCGGCGATGTCCGGTGCCGCGGCTGGGGACGGTTGCTGCTCGGTCGCGCCCACCGTATCGGAATGGGTGCGGTGCAATGCCAGATAAGCGAAGGGCAGCACCAGAACGACCACCATGCTGACGATGGCGATTGCGCGGCTGCGCGCGGTGGATGGAGAGGCTGCCTGTACCCCTGTCTCTGTCGCCTGATTCTGCGGGGCCTGTTCGTTCTGCATGGAATGCGCACCTGTGAAGCGTAAGCCGAGTCTACCTCGTTCGAGAGGGGTCAGCGAACGCCCAGCTTCTTTTGCGCGATGGACCACGCCAGGTTGTTCCTGGCCAGTTGGAAGTTGGGCTTCAGCGCGATGGCCTTCTGCGCCGCAGCGATGGCCTCGTCCCAGCGGTGCATCGCCTCGTAATTGGCGGCGATATTGTTCCACGCCTCCGCCATGCCGGGGTCCAACTGCAGCGCATGACGTGCCGCTGCGATGCTCTCGTCAAGCCTGCCGGCCTGATTGAGTGTGAGTGATTCATTCAGATAGTCTGCCGCGGATTGCGGGGCAGGCGCTCCCGCGGCTTGCTGGCTGTATAGCCTCAGGTTGTTCTGGGCGATCTGCAGGGAGGGGTCCAGGCGCAGGGCCTCGCGCTCGTTTTGAACGGCTTCCTTCCACTGCAGCAGCCCGGCGTAGCCGGCTCCGATATTGTTGTATGCCGTGGCCAGTTCGGGGTTGATGGATAGCGCGTGACGTGCTGAGTCGATGGACGCCTGATACTGCTTCTGCTGGTACTGCGCGAGCGAGAGATTGATCCAGTAGTCGGCGTCCTGCGAAGCGGGATGGGCCAACTGCTGCACAGCCACGGGATCGTTAGGCGCCGCGGCGAGCGCGGAGAGGGCAGCCTGACGCGCGGCTTCGCTATTGCCGGCGTGGTTATAGGCGTCGATGAGCAACTTGCGCTGCAGGGGGCGCTGAGGATTGAGCTCAATCGCGGTCTGGCACTGGACGATGGCTTCCGCGGCACGATTATGTGCGGTGAGCCAACGCGCGTAGAAAGCATGAGTCGCATCGTCGTTGGGTGCGAGCGAAATGGCGCGCAGAAAATGGCGTTCGGCCTCTGCGCCGCGCGATGCGTCGCCCTGGTCGGCCATTGCACCGTTCACCACGCCAAGATTGATCTCCAGCGTCGGATAGTTAGGCGTGTATTGCAGGGCGCGCTCAAAGTAGTCGAGTGCGACAGGATAGTTGCCCTTGCCCATCTGGGTCAGGCCGTAGATCATCAGGCCGCGCCCGTTATGCGGAGACTTGAGTACATCGTCGTGCCATAATGACTCTTCGTCGTGCCAGACCGCATTGCGCTGGCGTACTCCGTATGCGTAAGCGCAGAGGATGAGGACAGCGGCAACGATGAGAACTGGCCGGAGCTGAGCGCGGCGATCGTTCGGAGCGATGCGTTCGTAGAGCTGTGCCGCCGCCCAGACGGCGGCCAGAATCAATCCCACGAAGGAGAAGAACATACGGTGGTCGTTCTCCGGCTCGGAGAGCGGGTAGAGGGAGGTGGGAAGCTGGGTGACGATAAACCAGATCAGGCCGAAGGCGATGGGATAGAGTGGGCGGCGGCGCGCCGTCACCCAGATGGCGACACAGAGCGCAGCCAGAAAGAGCAGGCCGGCAATCGCCTGCAGGTTGAGGGTGGTGATGAGATCGAGATCGGTGTCGATGTTGAGATGCAGCGGCAGAAAGAGGGAAGCGAAGTAACGCAGCCAGACGTAGGGCTGGGTCAGGCGATAGTCTGCCGCAGAGAGAATCGTTGGGGTAAAGCTCTTCGGCGTCATGGCGGATTGCAGCACCATGAGCAGGCCAGTCAGCACGATGGAGGGCACGGCGGCGATGACGGCGGCGCGCAGGCGTGGCAGTGCGGCTTCCTGCTCATGCTCGAAGAAGTAGACGTACGCGATCAGCAGAACAGGGAAGACAGCGGCCGGCGGCTTGGAGAGCAGGGCAAATACGAGCGGCAGCAGATACACGCCTGTGCTGCGTCGCGCTGGGTAGCGCGCATACAGATACAGCGCAGCCACGCAGCCCAGGGTGCAATAGAGGTCGCCGCGCTGGATGACGTAGTTGACCGTCTCCGCGATCGCGGGATGCAGGCCGAACCAGGCAGCGCCAAATAGCGCTAGTCCTGCATTGGCGTGCGCAGGGCGAATCGCATCGAAGAGCAGTTGGTAGAGCGCGCAGAGCACGGCAATCAGCGCAAGGAAGAAGAGGAAGGTGCTGAAGTGGAACCAGAAGAGCGTATAGCCGCGGCCTAGCGCGTAGTCCAGAGCCAGCGTTGCGGAGACCATCGGGCGATAGGTGCGATTGGCCGGCAGGACGGAGAAGGTGGTGGCATCGGTGAAGAAGCGCGGCAGGTTGCGCAGGCTGCGGACGGCGGGGTTGTCCGTGATGGTGTGAAAGTCGTCGTAATGAAAGCTGTTCTGGAACGAGTTGGCGTATGCGACGCACACGGCGAATAGCACAGCCAGCAGCAGAATGCGCTTGTTTCCCAAAGTGGTAAAGCTCCTCGTACACCAACAGATTAGCTGCCTCAGTGTAGCAAGGGCGTTGCCGGCAGCCATGGGGCGGACCGCCGAAGCCTGCGATGGGGTAAGGTAATTTCTAGCGAATTTCACGCAGGCCGGGATTGCTATTTCACAACTGCGCGTGAGGAGAACGAGAGCGTGCATGCAGACGGGAGCTTGCGCAGGACCGCAGTGCTGATTCCGGCGCGAGCGCCGGAGAAGCGTCTGCTGGATCTGGTGCAAGAGCTGGTTGCGGCAGGTTTTGGCGCGGTGATTGTGCTGGATGACGGCTCACCTTCTTCGCGTGCCGAGATCTTCGATGCGGCTGCGCGGATCGTCGGCGTGCATCGGCTGCGCCACGCGGTCAATCTGGGCAAAGGCCGCGCGCTGAAGACCGGCATCAATTATTTTCTGAATGAACTGCCGGAGTTTACCGCGCTGGTCACAGCCGATGGCGACGGGCAGCACACGCCCGCCGACATCGTGCGCGTGGCGCAGGCGCTGCCTGCGGCACATGGCCGCGCGGTACTGGGCTCACGGCTGTTTGCAGAAGACGTTCCTCTCCGCAGCAAGTTCGGCAACCTGTTGACGCGACAGGTCTTCCGGCTGGCGACCGGCACAAAACTGGGCGATACCCAAACCGGCCTGCGGGCCTTTCCCCGCGATCTGCTGGCGGAGCTGTTGCTGCTGGATGGCGAACGTTACGAGTACGAGATGACCGTGCTGGCGCACATCTGCCGCAGTGGCAGGAGGCCACTGGAGGTGCCGATTGAGACGGTCTATCTGGATGGCAACAAGTCCTCGCACTTCGACCCTATCCGCGATTCCATGCGCATCTACTTTGTGCTGTTGCGCTTCTTTGCCTCATCGCTGCTGGCTTCGGGGATTGATTTCGCCGGTTTCAGCATTGCGTTCGCGCTGACCCACAATGTATTGACCGGCATCATCGTGGGCCGTCTCAGCTCTCTGGCAAATTTTGCGCTGAACAAGCGCTTCGTCTTCCAATCCGGCGTTCCATTGCCGCGTGCCCTGCTGCGCTACTACCTGCTGGTGCTGGGTGTGGCAGCGGTATCGTACGGCTCCATTCGCGGGCTCACCGGGTATCTGGGCTGGAACGTATTCGTCACCAAGCTGGTGGTGGATTCGCTGCTCTCGCTGGCCAGCTTCTCCATCCAGCGCACGCTGGTCTTTCCCGTGCCGGAGGAAGATTAGAATCGAGGCGTCTGTGGAAAACAGCAGATGGCGAATACCTGCGCTGCCGATACACGTATCCGATTTCCCTTTTTGGGAGTCATTCTGAGGTCAATTTAAATTTATATTATTAAATTTGAAGAGACTTAGTGTAGGTTGAGTGTAGTAATCCGTCGCACCAACAATTTTCCATTTTTACGTTGTTGTTTAAACCATAGTTCCCGCGTTGGATGGTTTAACCGCGGGAGTATTTGTGTGCGGTTGTAGCACCTGGAGAGTAAACGTATGAAGTCAGCCTCGCTGAAGCTCGCATTGGCAATCGTCCTTGGTTTTGTGGCAACCCGGGCAGCGTACGCAACCGACGCCGTCTTGACGGGCGACGCCAGCGTGAACTCGGCTCGCGCGACGACCAACTACGGCTCGCTCTCCAATCTCTATGTGGGCAACGGCTACACCTCGTTCCTGCAGTTCGATCTCTCGGTGCTGCCCTCGGGGACCACGGCGGCACAGGTGAGCAAAGCGACGCTTCGCCTGTATGTGAATCGGGTGAATACATCCGGAACGGTGACGTTGTCGCCGGTGACTTCTGCCTGGACGGAACCCGCGGTGACCTACGCGAACGCTCCCACGGTTGGCAGCAGTTTTACGACATTTACGCCCAGCACGCCGGGAACTTTTATTTCGGTGGATGTGACCTCGCTGGTGCAGGGCTGGGTGACGACTCCAGCGACTAACTTCGGCCTGGCGCTGAGCTCGGCGGCGGCCAATGTGCTGTTCGATGCCAAGGAAAATGACGAGACGGCGCACGTGGCTCGGTTGGACATCACGATCACCTCTCAGGGTGCAACGGGAGCAACGGGAGCACAGGGCGTGCAGGGCATACAAGGTCTCAACGGAGCGACGGGGGCTGCCGGAGTGCAAGGCATTCAGGGGCTTCAAGGCGCGACCGGGGCGCAAGGTGTCGCAGGCGTTGCTGGCGCCACAGGATCAGCCGGCGCCACTGGTGCAGCCGGTGCAACGGGAAGTGCCGGCGCCACTGGTGCAGCCGGTGCAACGGGAAGTGCCGGAGTCACCGGAGCTGCTGGTGCAACGGGTAGTGCTGGTGCAACGGGTACAGCAGGCGCAACGGGAGCGGCTGGTGCAACGGGAGCGGCTGGTGCAACGGGCCCCTTTGTCGGCGGATCTTACTCGGGTTCGGTGGCCTATCCGGCGGGCTCGGTCGTGGTCTCCGGCGGAACAACCTATCTGGCGATTGCCAGTACGACCGGCAACGCGCCACCCAACTCCTCCTACTGGGTCGCCACCTCCAGCGGCGCCAGTTCTGGCTCGAGCAACTCCATGACCATCCAGGTCACGGGCAACACCACCGTCAACAATGCGATCAACTTCTTCTTCGGTCAAACGATCACCGTTGCCCCCAACAACAGCAACACGACCGGCTTCATCTCCACGACCAGCGGCATCAAGGTGACCAGCGCGGGCACTTACCTCGTAACCTTCTACATCGGCCCCACCTCGGATGGCCCCATCACCTACGCGATAAACGGTAGCTATGTCTCCGGTGGTTTCTACGTTACCAACCCATCCGCATCCACCAGCTTCCAGACCACAGTGACCCTCAACGCCGGCGACACGCTCGGCATCCAGGGCTTCAACCCCGGCGCAATCAGCCCCGGCGCTGGCAACACTGCGATGTCGCTCACCCTCACGAACCTGAGCGGACCCATGGGTGCCACCGGAACGCAAGGTGCCACCGGACCCGCGGGCGGCGCGACAGGCGCAACCGGAGCCACTGGAGCGGGAGTCCAAGGCATACAGGGTGTTACGGGTTCGGTGGGTGCAACGGGAGCCGCTGGCTCAACTGGAGCAACCGGGGCACAGGGTTCTACCGGCGCAACGGGAGCTGCAGGCTCAACCGGCGCAACAGGAGCAGCTGGTTCAACTGGAGCAACCGGGGCACTGGGTTCTACCGGCGCAACGGGAGCCGCTGGCGCAACGGGAGCTGCTGGCTCAACCGGCGCAACGGGAGCTGCAGGCTCAACCGGCGCTACGGGAGCTGCAGGCTCTACCGGCGCAACGGGAGCTGCTGGCTCAACCGGTGCGACTGGAGCTGCAGGCTCTACCGGCGCAACGGGAGCTACAGGCTCAACCGGCGCTACGGGAGCTGCTGGCTCAACCGGTGCGACTGGAGCTGCAGGCTCAACGGGATCAACCGGGGCACAGGGCAACACGGGAGCAACCGGAGCGTCAGGTTCAACCGGCTCAACGGGAGCAGCTGGCTCAACCGGCGCAACGGGTCAGCAAGGTAATACGGGGCCGGTATCATCGGTCGCTCCGGGCACCATTACGACGGGCGGCACCACCACGGGCACTCTAACGGTGAGCAACGGCACCTCGACGCCGACGATCAACGTCACCTTCCCGCTGGTCTCCATCTACGGCGATGGCTCGGATGGTACAACTACGGGTGTCTGCGCTATCACCTCGGACACCAACTGGGTGTCCAGCCCGCCGACGACCGATATCCAGTGCACCAACTTCTCGGTCAGCTCCAGTGTCACATTGACGGTACCCAGTGGCACCGTGATTCGGGCTACGGGTACGGTCAATATCGCGGGGACCATCACGGTGCAGGCGGGCGCGGCGCAGGGTCTCTATCAAGATGCCGCGAACTTTCCTTACGGTTCTGTTGCACTTAGCAGCTTCAGCCTGCGCAAAATTCTGAACCCTGGCGCCTTTGGCGGTGGGGATGGGGGCTACTCAGCGGCCGTGCCGGGGATCTTCGGCCTCGGAGGCGGAAGTATCGTGATCCTTGCAGAGGGCGCGGTTACCGTCAGCGGAACGATCACCGCAAATGGAGGAAACGGTGGTACCGATACGATCGTTGCCGACAATTACGGTGGCGGCGCGGGCGGCATCATCATCCTCGCCTCCAAGACGTCCATAACTACTAGCAGTGGAACATTGACTGCGACTGGCGGTCATGGCGGTGCCGCTAATTCCACCACTGGTGCTGGCGGCGGCGGCGGCGGCGGCCTCATCCATCTGCTCGCGCCCTCGGGCCAGATTACGACCGGGACGGAGACGGTATCTGGCGGTGCCGCTGGCACGATTTCGACTGGTACCGGTAGCGGTTATGGCGGCGGCGCGATGGGTGGAAGCGGCGGCAACGGGGATAGCACTGGCGAGTACGGCACAACAGCATCGGCTGGGTCGACTGGTGTGACGCTCACCACTACCGTGGCCGATCCAGCGACGTTATTTGTGCAGTAATGCGGCAGTCGAAGTTACGCAACAGAAGTGCACATGCAGTAGTTTTCCGGTCTGCGACACAAAGCTTTGCCGCCCGAGGTGAGGATCATCACCGGGCAGGCAACCAAACAGAAGGCCACGCAGAGAAGGACGCTGGCCACTCGAAGGGGAGAAGAGCATGGATTGCTATATGGGGATGATCTTTCCGTGGGCGATGAATTGGGCCCCGGTCAACTTTATGCTCTGCCAGGGGCAGACGCTGCCGATTTCGTCTTACAATGCGTTGTTTGCCCTGCTTGGCACAACTTATGGCGGCAATGGAACCACCAACTTCATGCTGCCCAACCTGCAGGGAGTCTTTCCGCTTGGCATGGGGACGAACACAAAGACAGGACAAACGTATGTTGAAGGCAACGTGGGCGGCGTGACCCAGGTGACGCTGACCCAGGCCGAAATGCCGGCGCATACGCACGCAGCAACCTTTGCCGGAACAGGCGGCGGCGGTGGAGGCACACCCACGGTGACGGTGACGATGCAGGGCAGCTCGGCCACTGGCACCAGCAGCGCACCCGCCGGCAATTATCTGGCAGGCGCGGGAAGCGCTGTAGGCTCACCTGCGAAATCTCCCAACCTCTATGTTCCTGCCGCATCCGCAGCGGGAACGCTGGGCAACCTTGCCGGTGCCTCGGCGACCATCACCGGCGGCGGTGGCGGCATTACCGGGGGCACAGTGACGAATGCCCTAACGGGAGGCGGACAGCCGGTCGCAACCATGCCTCCGTATCTCGTGCTGAACTACATCATCTGCGTGAACGGCCTCTTCCCATCGCGTCAGTAAAAACGTGTGCCGGCGGGGCGTGAAAGCCTCGCCGGTTCCAACAGTCGGTAGTCAACAGGCAAGCAACCGAAGCAGTCCTTGAGACAGAATCACGATGCGGATCAAGCTCCAACCCGGTGAAGGAACGGCAGACCGAAACGGAGCTGCGCGCCTGACGGAGGAGCTGCGATACCGGCTATTTGCCGAGGACAAGATGGCGGAGTTTGCCGCGATGGGAGTGCCTCCGGAGCAGGCGTCGTTGCTGGTGAAGATGCAGTATCGCGGGCGGGCCATGAGCTATGGGCAGGCGTACCCCCAGGCCGAGGAGATGCTGCTGTGCCTGCAGGATGGAGCGGAGGAGACTGCCATCGGACGCTTGCTGCTGGTGCGGGCAACGGATTTCTGGCGGATTGTGGATATAGCCCTGCTGGCCGATTATCGCGGGCGGGGATTTGGCCGTAGCGTGATGGAGCAAGTGCAGCAGCAGTGCGCGGAGGCAGGTGTTGCACTGCATCTACGCGTTCAGCATCGCAACCGCGCGACGAGATTGTATGAGCGGATGGGTTTTTATGCAGTGAGCCAGGATGCAATTGGAGCAGAGATGGTTTGGGTTGCGAATCGCGGGTGCGTGGCAGAGGCAGTGAATCAGGGAAGCAGACAGAGAGCATGAAGATTCGGACGGGGCCGGTGACGATGTTTACGAAGCGGGCGGCAGTACTGGCGGTTGTGGCGCTGCTGCTGCCGGTCGGCGCATTCGCGCAGGCCCCGGTGAACGGGGTACAGGCGACGACGGTTCCGCTGTCCTTGCCGGGGGGGGCTGGCGTACGACAGCCTGGGCAACCTATACATTGCGGCGACCAACGATCATGTGGTGCGCGTGGTTTCGCCTGCGGGCGTCATCAACACGTTTGCGGGCACGGGCGCGCAGGGCTACGGCGGCGATGGTGGGGCGGCCACGTCGGCGCAACTGGATTCCCCGTCCGGTGTGGCGGTGGACAGCAGCAACAACGTCTACATCGCGGACACGCACAACAACCGGGTGCGCGAGGTGCTGGCCTCGACCGGCGTGATCAACACGATTGCGGGCACGGGCGTGGCGGGCTTCGCGGGCGACGGCGCGGCGGCCACCGCGGCGGTGCTGAACTATCCCACGGCGATTGCGGTGGACTCTGCGGGCAACGTGTACATCGCGGACACCAACAACCACCGCATACGCGAGATCAAGTCGGGCACCATCAGCACGGTGGCGGGCGACGGCGAGCAGTTCTTTAGCGGCGACGGCGGACTGGCGACGGCGGCTGGGCTGGACTCGCCCAACGGCGTTGCGGTGGACAGCTCGTTCAACCTCTACATCGGCGACACGCACAACCAGCGGGTGCGCCTGGTGACTTTCAGTACCGGCATCATCACGACCTTTGCGGGGACCGGGGTGAAGACCTACACCGCCGACGGCGTGGCGGCCAACACCAGCGCGCTGGCGCGTCCGCGCGGCCTGGCGATTTCGCCTAACGGGACGCTGCTGATCGCGGACAGCGACAACGACCGGGTACGCTCGGTGAGCGGCGGGAACATCACGACGGTGGTGGGCAGCGGACAGCAGGGCTTCAGCGGCGATACGGCCCTGGGAACGGCGGCCACCATCGACACGCCTCGCGCGGTGACCGCGACAGCCAACAACGGCGTGGTGGTGGCCGATACGGAGAACGATCGAGTGCGCGCGGTGGATGTGAACGGCGACCTGATCACGATTGCCGGACTTGCGCCGACGGGCAACGAGTCGCTGACCCTGAGCGGCGCGGCGACCAGCGTGGTCTACGGCACAGGCTCTCTGACCGCGACCTACAAGTTCAACTCCAACACGGCCACCGGCAACGTCATTTTCTTCGACACGGTGGGCAGCACTCCGGTGCTGGTGGGCTCGCCGGTGGCGCTGAGCAGCAACATCGCCAGCTTCAGCTCCGGTACGCTGAGCGCAGGCAAGCATTCGATTGAGGCGATCTACGCCGGCGACGCCAACAACGCAGCCGCGGCCAGCGGCGTCTTCGACCTGACGGTGACCGCGCTTGCGATTAGCGCGACGGCGAACCCTGTCTCCATCGCCTATGGCGTGGCCATCCCCACGCTGACCGGCACGCTGAACGGCGTGCTGGCGCAGGACAGCGGCAACGTGACGCTGGGTCTGAGTTCGACAGCAACCGCGACCTCCGCGCCGGGCGCATACGCAATCTCCGCGGGGCTGACTGGCACGGCCGCGGGCAACTACACCGTGACGCTGACCGCCGCGGCCAACCTGACCATCACCCAGGCCAGCTCGGCGACGCTGCTGACCACATCGACGGCAACCCCGTACCAGAACGTGGCGCTGACGCTGACCGCAGCCGTCTCCGACAGCAGCACGGGCAGCACAGGGTCTCCCACGGGAACAGTGAGCTTCTACGACGGAGCTGCACTGCTGGGCACCTCTCCGGTCACCGCGGGCGAGGCCACGCTGACCAGCGCGGCACTGCCGCTGGGCGCGTCCTCGGTGACGGCGGTCTATGGCGGCGACAGCAACTTTACCGCCAGCACATCGAACGCTGTGACCGAGACGCTGAGCAGCGCGGACTTTACCTTTGTGCTGGTGCCGTCGGCGGGCAGCCCGGAGACCCAGACGGTCGCGCCGGGAGCAACGGCGTCCTATAACTTCACCGTGTCGCCGTTGCTGGCCAGCTTCCCGCAGCAGGTGACCTTTACCGTGAGCGGGCTGCCGCCGGGTGCTACCTACACGTTGACCCCGTCGTCGATTCCAGCCGGTGCAGGCGCAACGCCGATGATTCTGGTGGTGAGTACCATCAATCCGCTGGCGCAACTAAGCCGCCACGGAGAACGCTGGATGAGCATCACACTGCCCCTGCTGCTGCTGTTGCCCTTCGCCGGAGTCAAGCGCACCAGCGAGGTGGCAGAGCGCCCGCGCCGCACGCCGCGCCTGCTGCTGCTGGTGCTGCTGTTGACCGCAATCGCGGGTACTCTGACGGGCTGCGGTTCGGGAGGGTTCTTCGGCACATCGCAGCAGAGCTACAACATCGTGGTTACAGCAACCAGCGGACAGGTCTCGCATACGCAGAGCGTGACCCTGATTATTCAGTAACGGTTATGGCCATAGGAGAACGAATGCTACGCAGCCCATGGAAGAGAGTCGCGCGGATGCTGCTGTTGTGTGCCGGCGCATCGCTGCCCGCATCGGCCCAGCTGATTGGCGGGACGGTGTCGGTCGATGTGGGCGTCAATTACACGGCAGACATCGCCAACGCGAGCCCCGGCGTATGCGGCTGCTTCGTGCTGCAGGGCGGCGGCGTGAATGGCCGCGTTGCAGTCACTGATCGCCTCTCCGCGGTGGCAGACTTCTCCGTGGTCCATGCCGGCACGGTCTCCGGAGCAAACTACGGCCTGAACCTGATGACCGTGATGGCCGGACCCCAGTTCCGCCATCGCATGGGACGCGCCACCCCCTACGGACAGTTTCTGCTGGGCGCGGCGCACGGATTCAACTCCGTTTTCCCCACAAGCTCCGGCAGCTCGGCATCAGGGTTTGTCTACGAGGCCGGAGCGGGAAGCGAATGGATCGTTACTCCTAGGCTCTCCGCCCGCCTCATCGAAGTCGACTACATGCGCTCCGACCTGCCCAACAGCGTCAACAACTGGCAGAACCACCTCAAAATCGCCGCCGGAATCCTCTACCACTTTTAAAGCGGTCCAATGCGAGATAAGCCTTTGTGCATTGAACTGGAATAGCAAACTTTGTGCCAACCACGCTGGGGGCGACCTCGGCTGCTCCGGCTTGCTGCTATGCTGCTCGCTTATCAACTTTTGCCTGGGAGATCATTGGGCCTTCGCGGCAAGGACGGGGGCAGTACAGAACAATGTGACGGTAATTGGATGAACTCTGGCCATAGCCCACCGCCCAGACGTATAGCGGCGAAGTTGCATCCAACCCAGTAGCACATGCGCATTTTTCGTTTATCCCGGCTATCGCTGACCATTCTGCTGCTCGTTCTACTTACGATCCCGCAGCCCACCCGTGCGTACTCCGTGCTCACCCACGAGCAGATCATCGACCTTACGTGGTCCGACTCCATCCAGCCGCTTCTACTTCGCCATTACCCCAAACTCACCGCGGCCCAGCTTCGCGAGGCACGCGCCTATGCCTACGGTGGATGCGTCATTCAGGACCTCGGCTACTATCCCCTCGGCAAGCCGCTGTTCTCCGACCTGCTGCACTACGTCCGCACCGGAGATTTCATCCGCGCGCTCTTCCGCGACGCGAAAAGCCCAGACGACGTTGCCTTTGCCATTGGCGCTCTCTCCCATTATTTGGGCGACACCATCGGCCACGCGGAGGTGATCAACCTGGCTGTCGGCACGGAGTTCCCCGCGCTGGCCACCAAGTTCGGGCCCAAGGTCAACTACGCGGACGGCCCGCACCAGCACGTCCGCGCCGAGTTTGCCTTCGACATCAACGAGATCGCCAAGCACCGCCTGGCACCCGAGGCTTATCTCAACCACATTGGCTTCGCCATTCCTGTTCCGCTGCTGACGCGTGCTTTTTACGACACCTACGGTCTTGATATCGCGGACGTGCTGGGGCACCATCGCCCTACGTTGCGCGGATATCGATATTCTGTTCAAACTCTGCTGCCGCGCATGGCTTACGCTGAGACGCTCCTGCACCGCAAAGGCATGCCGTCCGACACACCCAGCCCCGCGCTCGATGCTCTTAACGCGCAGATTACGACCCTTGCAGCCCAGGACCACTGGGACAGCTATCGCCAACGGGCAGGCATTGGCACTCACCTGCTAGCCGGCTTCATCTTCATCCTGCCCAAGGTCGGCTCGTTCTCCGACCTGGCGCTGCGTGGCCCCACCCCCGCCACCGAAGAGAACTACGTCAACTCGCTCGTCCACACCGTCGATGCCCTCCGCCAGATGCTTGCCCACGCCACCACCACCTCCGGCATCACCAACCTGGACCTCGACACCGGCGACGCAATCCACCCCGGCACCTACCGCCTCTGCGACGAGACGTATGCGGACCTGTTGCACCAGATCGCGCTCAAACCCGCCACACCCATCCCCTTCGGCATGAAGCGCGACCTGCTCGCCTACTTTGCCGACCCGGCGAAGGCGAGCTACCTGCAGCGCGAGCCCAAACAATTCGCCCTTATGCAGGCCGAACTCCCCATTCTGGCCGGAATCTCCACGCACGCTGCCTATCCTGATACCGCGTTCCTGCCGGAACCTGTCGAAGACGCCGCTCCCGCACCAGCTCCCCCCCCGGCTCCTGCTTCAGCGCCGGACACCGCTTCCGCCCCAGCTCCCGCTTCTGCCCCAGATGCCATGCCTGCTGCCGTACCAGTTCCTGCTCCACAACCCCAAGCCCAGCCGTAGAACCTCTACGCTGACCAACTGGAAACTCTTTGGTCGTCCTGCGAGATCGCAACGCCAGGATAGCTCTGTACCT
>DATKGA010000149.1:0-28469 GCA_035510935.1 Acidobacteriaceae bacterium | reverse complement strand
CTCGCAGCGGCTGAATCCGCAGTCCGCGCTCGCTTGCTGGCCCTGGGCTACTCCGAGGCAATCTCCAGCAGCTTCGCATCCGAGGCCGATGGCGCAACCTTCCTCGCCGCAAATCAAGACCCATCACGCGGCCTGGTCGCACTGGAGAATCCACTCTCAGACGAGGCCCGCCTGCTCCGTCCATCGCTTGCGCCGGGAATGCTCGCCATGCTCGCCCACAATCTCAATCGAGACGTGCGTGAAGTTCGTCTCTTCGAGCAGGGTTCCATATTCACCGGTACGGCGGAGCAGGTCACCGAGTCGCCCAGTCTCTCCCTCGGCCTCACCGGCGACCTGCCGCCCACCCGCCTCCACGGCGCCAAAGACGCCGCCGTCTTCGAGATCAAGGGAGTAGTCGAATCGCTGCTTTCGCTCTTTGCGTCCGCACCTGACGCTCTCTCCACCAGCGCCGCCTCTGCGCTCACTTTCGCGCCCGACGCGCCCGCTTGGCTTGAGCCCGGACGCTGCGCCACCGCTCTTCTCAACGGCGCTCCGATTGCCTGCTTCGGTGAGCTGGACGCCTCCCAGCAAGAAGCGCGCAAACTGCGCCAGCCCGTCTTCCTCGCCATACTCGATCTCGACGCCCTCTACCGCCTGCCTCTGCGCCGCGCCACTGCACGCGAGCTCTCGCGCTTCCAGGCAGTCGAGCGCGACTTCTCCTTCACCTTCGCCGACACTGTCCCGTGGCGCAGCATCGGCGAGGCAATCCACGCACTTGCCATCCCCGAACTCACCCGCCTCACCCCGGTCGAAATCTTCCGCGACGCTAAGGCTGGACCCGCTTCGGCAGGTAAGTACGCGCTCCTTCTGCGCTGCGTCTTCCAGTCCAGCCAGCGCACCCTGCGCGAAGACGAGTTGTCCGAGTGGTCCAGTAGGCTCATCGCAACTCTCACCGCTCTCGGCGGCGCCATCCGAACCTAGCAACGCCCGCGCGTTACCACTTGCCTGCTTTATTTCAATAGAAGCCCCGTTTTGCACAGTCGCTAAGGGGTCGAACAGCCGTCAATCCGCTCTATACTTGCCACATATGAGTTCCGGTGTCAGTGTGGATGAGTTTCAGGCGCTCGAGCAGAAGGTGCTGCGGGCAGTGGAGGTCGTAAAACGCGAGCGTGAGGCGCGCGCTGCAGCCGAGGCCGAGGTCGCGTTGCTGCGAAGGCAGCTTGCTGTGCAGGACGAAGCTGCCCAGAGCCAAACCACGGCTGCCCAGCGCGAGAAGGATGCCGTCGAAGGCCAGGTCGCCGCGCTCGTACAGGAGCGAGAGGCCGTGCGCCAACGGGTCGAGCGGATGATGCAGCAGATTGACGAGTTGTTGTAGTCTTCGCCGCTGCAAAGCGAAAGCTTCGCAAGTGCAGCAGTTCACCATCGGGAGGAGACGCGCGTGACGGAATGCAGCGAGAAGCAGGATGAAACCGGCAACATGGACCGAAGCCCTTCGACCCATGATGCCTCCGGCGGCCCCAACATCGCTCCTATCCCTGAGGCGGTCAGCGTCGACATCTACGACCAGATCTACAACCTGCGCGGCACCGACGCCGAGTATATCCAGCAGCTTGCCAACCTGGTCGACACTAAGATGCGCGCGGTAGCAGCCCACGGCGGTACCGCCGATTCGCTGCGTGTCGCAGTGCTGGCCGCACTCAATATCGCCGATGAGCTGCTCTCACTGCGTGCGCGCTACGACGCGCTGGCAGGCGGACTGGACCGCTCTGAAGACGATATGCGCACCCGCGCCGGCACCCTCAGCGAAATGCTCGACGAGCTCTTTGAAGACCGCCGCGCCGGCTAACCGCCAACTAGATCGCGTTACCGTTCGTTCATCTCGTCTCGGGTGTACTTGCGGTCCACCGTCATGTATTTCTTGGTGAGCTCCATCAATTCGTCGTACTCGCGGAGCCAGCGCTGGCGACCGGAGAATTGCTGAAGCCACTCGCGGAAAGCGGCGTTCAGCGTCGTGTTCTGGTCAGCTGCGGCCTTACAGGCCTACTCGATCAGGTTTTCGTCGGCACTGAGAGTGATATTCTTCACTGAAATAGTGTACTAACAAAATATCAGCCTCAACGCCGGTTCAATCCCAGCAAACTCAGAAAGAAGCTGGCGAAGATCACCTCAACGCCCAGCATCAAAAGTGTGGCAGAGGGCAGCGTCAGCCGCAGCATGCGCGTCGCCGACAGCGCTCCAAAGCCCGCCGCGTGCCACAGAAAGATCGCGTAGCCCAGGATTCCCGCGCCAAGCAGAAGCAGCAGGCAGCCCGCCAGCAATCCCGTCTCCAGCGTGATCACCTTGAACAGCCGCTCGAACTTCGGGTTCACCGGGAGAAATCCCTCCTGCGTCCCAAAGACCTTGGCCGACACCGCGAAGACCATGATGTGTGCCCCGATCAGCACCATCCCCAGCGCATAGGTCAGTGTGTCCACGTCGAAGTTGTAAGCGCCCACCCTCAGCGGTCCGGGCAGCAGCGCGGCCGAGAGTACAGCTCCCACCAGAAACGCGGCCACGCCAGGGTAGAAGAAGAGCCAGCGCGGACTGTATAGCAACAGAAATCTCAAGTGTCGCCAACCGTCGCTCCACGAGCGAAGATGGGGCGGGCGCGTGCGGCCATCGGGCGAGAGCGTAGTCGGCACTTCAGTCATGCGCAGCCCCGCCAGCGAGCTCTTCACCACCATCTCCGAAGCAAACTCCATTCCCGTGGTGCGCAGATTCAGCGCCAGAATCGCATCCCTCCGGAACGCTCGCAGCCCACAGTGGAAGTCGCGCACTGGAATGGAGAAAAATATTCGCCCGGCAGCCGACAGGATTGGATTTCCAAGGTACTTGTGCAGCGGCGGCATCGCTCCGGGCTCAATAGCGCCGGCAAAGCGGTTGCCCATCACCAGGTCGTATCCTTCGTCCAGCTTCGGCAGGAAGCGCGGCAGGTGTTCGAAGTGGTAGCTGGCGTCGGCATCGGCCATCATCACGTACTTGCCGCATGCGGCCTCAATACCGCCGATCAGCGCCGCCCCATAGCCGCGGGTGGCAACATCCACCACGCGCGCACCCTCCGCGCGCGCGATCTCCTGCGAGCCGTCTGTAGACCCGTTGTCAGCCACCACAACCTCGCCCGTAATGCCGCTGGCATCAATCGCAGTAACCGCCTGGCGCACGCAGGTTGCCAGGGTCTCGGCCTCATTCAAACACGGCATCAGAATCGTAAGATCGAGATCGGCCATGGGGAGATGGTAGCAAACAGCACAGGCAGTCGGTCAGTTCAGTCGAAGTGCATAAAAGGTGGTGCCTCCAAGCTGTTGCCAGTTTCGGAAGGCGGGATCAGAGTCGCTGACGCGAAAGTTGCCGAAGTCGGCCACCAGAACTTTGGCACCCTGACCGCGGACAACGCCGATCGCCTGGTCACGGTTCGGCAGCGCGGCCAAGAAGGGATAGACAGGAGTTTCGGGATCGTAGATCTCGGTAAGAATACGCACACCGGCCAGCCGCGCCCAGTATGGTTCGTTGAGACAGGCAATGGGGCCAACGCAGGCAACGCTGTCTCCGGGATGCACACCGAGAGATTGCAGGCCTTCGGCTGCGTGAACCATCGTGGGGGAGTACCATCCGCCAGCATAGCCGCGAATGGAGAGCTGGCGCCGGTCTTCGAAGACGGTACGCAGGCTCTCGCCCGCGGCCAGCAAAGCAAGCAGAACAATCAGGGCCGAGGCAGTGAAGCGAAGACTGCCAGCCGCATTAACTGCCGTGGCCGAGTCCGCTTCACTCTGCGTATCGGGCAGTTGCAGCGCGGCAAAAATCGTCAGAATAATGCTCAAAAAAGCGACCGTGACGTAACGCTCTTCCGTGTTGACCAGGGCGTAGATGCCCCAGATGGCGACGCCCAGCAGCACCGGCGGCAACCAGAACGCCGGGTGCCCCACATCTCGGGGCTCCCGGCCAGCTTGCTGGCTGGGGTGAGCATCGCGCTTCTGAGATGTGGCATTCCATCCAAGTTTCATCCGCGCGCCCAGCACAAGCAGCAGCGTCAGCAGGATCAGCCCCTCGGGATGATTGAACAGGTAACGCACCACCAGAACGCAGTTGCGAGCAAAGCGTGGAAGGTCGTCGCGCAGCCGGAAGTGCGGCTTGATCTGGTCGTTCCAGTAGGAAGTGTCGTACCAGTCAGGATAGGTGCCATAGGGCATCTCGGCATAGCTCAGTATCAGCGGAGAATGCAGCAACTCCTTCTCCGGATGCTTCAGATGGACCTCGGAGGAGCCAAATTGCCCGCTCTGGGTTGGCTGCAGATGCATCTTCTCCGTGCCGCCTGCATACCATGCATAGTTCAGCGCACCGGAGTCGCCGAAGTCGAAGCGGCCTCTCTGGCTCGAGAGCGCGGCAACGTAGGGTCCAGCCACAACCGCAAAGCAGAAGCACGCAACCAGCACCGCTGGGATGATCTGCTTGATTCCGTGCTTCAACCAGAATCGGCAGTAAGCAGCCAGAACAAAGATGCAGAGAAACGCAACCACAAACGCGAACGACTTGGTGAGATAGGCGCATCCCAGCGCCACGCCCATCCACGCGGCGTAACGTAGCCGATTGCCGGCCAGATACCTGAGCAGTGCTGCAATAGCCAGCAGCAGGAACGCCTGCAGCAGCGCGTCTGGGCGGACCTTGCCCAGCGAAAGCTCCCGCTGGCTCGCAATCACCAGGAGCGTCACGCCCAGGTAGCGCAGCATCGTGCGGTCCAGCAAATAACCCGGTGCCCCGTATCTAGATTCTGAGATGCGGGAATCGACTCGCTCACTCAGCGTCTCGCGCAACCGCGCAATCGAGTCGGTGAAGCATACGACGGCCGCCATCCCCACTAGAAATATCCCGAAGTTGACGTAGTAGTATGCCTGCAACTCTGTCGCCAGCGTTGCCCGGAATAGTATGTGCCCCAGCGCAAGCAATGCCGGATACATGGGGTGCCAATAGCCGTTCACAATCCCCGCCCAGTGGTGCGCGCGCAGGTTGTCGGCGATGTCCATGTAGGCAACCGCGTCACCATCGACCTGGTAACCGTCGTACAGCGCGTAGCCAAAGGTGGCCAGCGCAGCCAGCGCGCAGTAGAACGGAAAGAAGCGGCGAAGCAGAGCGGAGAGGGAAGACGCATCGAGAGCACCTTCCCGCGAATCGCGTGGCTTCCCCTGACGTGGCGCTTCCATGGGTTTGATTATCGCAGAGGGCACGGAAATACCGGCGCCAATGGTGAACCACCGCAGATGCCAACAAGAAGCCCCACATCTCGCCAAATAGATGTGGGGTTGCCTGATTGGTTCGCTGTCCGTGCAGTTTGACTAAGACGGCGTTAGATGTCCTTCACGCCATCCACAAAGGCCTTCAGCTTACGGCTGCGGCTTGGGTGGCGGAGCTTGCGCAGCGCCTTGGCTTCGATCTGCCGAATCCTCTCCCGCGTCACCTGGAAGCTCTGCCCAACCTCCTCCAGCGTATGTTCCGATCCGTCCTCCAGCCCAAAGCGCATCTTGATCACGCGCTCCTCGCGCGGAGTCAGCGTGCGCAGCACCTGGCTGGTGTACTCCTTCAGGTTCACCGCAATCACGGCGTCGGCGGGCGAGACTGCCATGCGGTCTTCGATGAAGTCCCCAAGATGAGAGTCCTCTTCTTCGCCGATCGGCGTCTCCAGCGAGATGGGCTCCTGCGCGATCTTCAGCACCTTGCGCACCTTGGCCACCGGAATGTCCATGCGCCTTGCGATCTCCTCGGACGAAGCCTCGCGCCCCAGCTCCTGCACAAGCTGGCGACTGGTGCGAATGAGTTTATTGATCGTCTCGATCATATGCACCGGAATGCGGATCGTCCGTGCCTGGTCGGCAATCGCGCGCGTAATCGCCTGGCGAATCCACCACGTCGCGTAGGTGGAGAACTTGTATCCGCGGCGGTACTCGAACTTGTCCACCGCCTTCATCAGGCCGATGTTACCCTCCTGGATCAGGTCGAGAAACTGCAATCCGCGGTTTGTGTACTTCTTCGCAATGGAGACCACCAGCCGCAGGTTCGCCTCGATCAGCTCGCGCTTGGCGCGCTCTGCGTCCATGTCGCCCTGGATCATCTCCCGCTGCGTTCTCTTCAGGTCCGCGATCGGCGTGCCCGCGTCCTTCTCGATGCGCTCCAGGTCGATGCGGCAGTTCTTCTGCTGTCGCCGGTACTCCTTGCGAAGCTCTTCGGACTTAGACGCCTCATGCTTGGCTTCCAGCGACTTGATCTGCCGCTCCAGCGTGCGCATGGCGTCCACCGTCTTGTTGACCTTGTCCAGCAGCCGCTTCTTCTCGGAGTTGGTGTACTTGAACTCGCGAATAATGCGGTTGATATAGACGTGCTCGCGTCCCAGCAGCCAGCGCGTCTTCCGCAGCTCGCGGGCCTTGGCCTTGGTCTCCTTGCCAGTGTGTGTCGCAGCCTTCTCGGTCAGTGCCTGCACCTTCTTCTGGTGCTTCACGATCACGTCGATGCGGCTCACGGTGGAGTGTACCCGGGCCTGCAATATCTCTTCTGTCAGCTCCTCTTCGTCGAAGGTGACCACTTCCTTGATGTTGCGCACGCCGCGTCGCAGGTCCTCGCCCAGGCCCACAATCTCGTGGATCACAATCGGCGAGCGGGAGATGGCCTTCATCACCCGGTTCTGTCCCCGCTCGATGCGCTTGGCAATCTCCACCTCGCCCTCGCGCGTCAGCAGAGGCACAGTTCCCATCTCGCGCAGGTACATGCGCACCGGGTCGTTGGTCTTCTCCAGTGTTCCCGGAGAAAGATCAAGCTCCACGTCGTCGGACTCTTCGCCCGCCTCCGGCTCGTACTTGTCGCGGTCCGCACCCATGCGGCCATCGCCCGAGAGCACATCAATGCCCTGGGTGTTGATGGTCGTCATCAGGTCGTCCAGTTCGTCGGGCGAGGTGATGTCACCGGGCAGCAGGTCGTTAACCTCACCAAACGTGAGGTAGCCCTTCTCTTTCCCGGTGTCGATGAGTTTTGCCAACTCATCCTCAAATTTGTCGATCTTTTCGATCTTGTCGATTTCTTCAGCCACGGCGGTGCGCGCTCCTGTGGAGTAATGTTTATAGGGCCGTCAGTGCTTCAGGCAGACTATTCCCTTGGTTGTTTCGTGGTCTCTGGGGAGTTGTTGCGGTATGAACCGCGGTGGCAAGCCCGATCGCCGCAACGGCTGATCAGGGCATTCTAAGGCGCACGCCCCCAGTAGTAATTAGACTACCACGAATTTAGATGAAACCAGAGCCAAAAATGACTCACATTCGTACTGCATGACGGGTAAACCAAGCAGCCATCTCCTCTGCACTGACCGAGCCATCGGCAAGATGCAGAAAGGTCAGATATTTCTCCTCTGGAGTAACGACAACCTTCATGCCATTGAAACGGAGAAAGCCCTCGGCTACGATCAGCGCAGTGCGCTTATTGCCATCGATAAAAGCATGATCGCGCGCGATTCCAAACGCATACGAGGCAGCCAGCCGCGGAAGCGTCGGGGACTCTTCATAGGCGAAGACGTTGCGAGGCTTGGCCAGCGCAGAGTCAAGCAGGCTCTCATCGCGGATTCCGTCCGAGCCGCCATGTTCTGCCAATTGCCTGGAATGCGCGACCAGAACCTCCGGCTTCTCCACCCAGATGGGCTCATCCATCGCTATTCAGCCAATTTCTTCAATACATCGCGGTTTTCCCGCATCACCTGCTCCAGAATGCCGATCTTTCGCGCAAACGCTGCGTCGTAGGGCGTGATGCGAATGCCGTCTGGAGATTCGGTCAGGTAAACTGTGTCGCCTTTTTCGACATGAAGACGATTCAGTATCTCCCTGGGCAAAACGATTCCTACAGAGCTGCCAATAGTAGTGATTTTGACGGCGGTAGCAGTGGTGGCTTTGATAGCGGTGGCCATGACTATCCTCCTGCCGTTGATTATAATATGAATTATTACCTGTCGGCTGGGAACAATTCAATCTTTGGGATGGAAATTCCCTCGCCGCAGCCGCGCCAGCAGCGCTCCCGGCCTTAGCGACGCAGGATAATGCGCCAAGCTCGTCATAAATCCCGCAAACGTATCCTGCGAAATGCGCAGCGACACGGGCAGAACATATAGGTTCATAATGACTTCCGAGATCATCAGCGAGGCTGCGGCTCCATATAGCCCGTAGCGGACTGCCAGCACATAGGTGAAGAGGACCGTGACGCCGGTGCCTGCAATGTACCACGCGGCCAGCCGCTGGTGTTGATTGGTAGCCATGGAGAGCGTCGAGCTGGTAGACCACAAAGAGTAGACCACCACCACCAGCAGCAGGATCGCCAGCAGCCCGCGGCTGGGCGGCACCTTCCCTCCCGTCCAGTGGGTCAGGAACCAGGGGCCGAACGTCATCATGCACAGCACGATAAAGCTGGAAAGAACCAGGGCCATCTGGCAGGCGAGCCGATGCAGCGTGCGGAGTAGGTCGATATTCTTTGCGCCGTAGGCCAGCGAAAGCTCGGGCCATACCGTGTTGTTGACCATCTGCACCATCGAAAAGGCGACGCGAGAGACGGTGCGCGCACTGGCGAAGATCGCCACGTCGACCGATCCCAGGGCGTAGCCCACGGCCATCAGCGTTCCCCCTTGGTTCAGTGCCTGGCCGATGGGAAATCCCATGAATGCGATGGCCAGCGGCGTCAGACGCCGAATCTCGCTGATGCGCGCGTGCTTCCACCCGAACTCGAGCCACGGAATGTCCTTGCGCACGAAAAGACCGAAAGTGATGGTGCCGATTCCGTTGGCCACCGCGAACGCCAACGCGGCCGTGCGCGGACCATAGCCCAAAACCACCGGAACCATAGTGGCTACGAAGGCAACCAGCACAATCATATTTTTGACGAATGTGCCGTAGGGGTAGCGCGCCACGCAGGTGTAGGCCGCGCTCATCAGCTGCTCCAGTTGACCCAGCAGGACGGAAAGCCCAAGGTAAAGGATGATCCACTTGGTGTCGGACCAGCTGATGGCGTGGATGTTGAGCAGTCTTGAGGCGGGCACCAGATAGAGCACGGGCGCCAGAAGCGCTCCCACGGCCGCACAGATCAATGCGATCAGCCACCAGCAGCTTTGAAAGACGCGCAACGCCCCCTCGCGGTCGCCGGCAGAGTTCAGCATCGTCATCTCGTTGGAGGCCACATTGCCGAAGCCGATGCTGGAAAAGGCCAGATAGCTGGGAATCGTGTTGACGATAAGCCAGTCGCCATAGACACTGGTCGCCCAGAAGTGAAAGAAGATGGGGACCTGGACGAACTGGATGATGGTGGCAACCAGTTTGCCCACCCAGTTGGAGGCGAAGCCGAGCAGCAGGCGGCGCTTGGTGTGCCTATCCATGGAGAGTTAACCTGTTCGGCGAGGCGATCATTGCGCTAGCCGCCCTATCATGAGGAGTTCGTCTCCATCGAGGCTGCCCTCGCGCAGCACTTCAATATCGATGCGTTGCACAGGACTGGAAAACACACCGCATTGCGTGAACCCGCGCCTGCTCGCCTCGCCCTTCATAAACTCCGGCGTCAACATCAGTGGATGCACCTTTCCCCAATTCTGATGGTACGCGCCATAATCCTTCTGTTCCCGCTCCGCCGCTCCGTTTGGGGCGTAGCAGACAAACAGGCCGCCGGGGCGTAGCACCTTCTCGGCCTCATCGAACAGGCTCCTCGGGTTTGCCAGGTGCTCGATCACATGCGAGGAGAAGAAGCAATCTACCGTCCCATCCAGGCTCCGCAAATCACTCACCATCACGCACTGCATCTTTTCTCTGGCATAGCGCGCGCGTTCGTGGCCAATCTCATAGGAGAGCACCTCAAACCCAGCCTGCCGCATCTGCCAGCTTCCATAACCCCAGGAGCAGCCATAATCCAGAATCCGTGCGCCCGGCTTCAACCCTGCCGCAAGCAGCGCCTCAATGCGGTAGGTAAAATCCTTCTCCGTCCCGGCAAACCGATTGGCAAACATGGCCTTTAGTTCCGCATCGCTGGGCAGGTCGGTGGTAAAGCCCTGCTTGTAGACCTCATCGGCGTAGAAGCTCTCCGCCGCGCCGGGTTCATCCTTCGGTGTGCGAAATCGCAAGCTACAGTTTCTGCACTCCCTCAGCGCGGTGACTCCATACTTGCGCCGCACCAGGATTGCATTCGATGCGCCGCACGCCGGGCAGGCATTCGCGCTCGTGCCGCCCAGCAGCGTTTTTCTGAATGCCCACAGAAGATACCCGATCCGGCTCGTCATTCCGGCAATTATATCCAGTCCCCATCGGGTTGAACGCGGCTTCTATAGATCCGCCAACGGCAATCTAACGGTCGCGCAGCTTGCGGTCCACGTCCACTTTTTCCGCAATCAACTGCGTCAGCATCGCCTGGTCGCCGCGCCGGTCGGCCTCTGCTATCTGCGAGCGCAGTTCACGCTGCCGCCGTTCCAGGCGGCGCCCTTCCAGGGTATGCAATGCATCTTCCACCTGCTTCGCTAGTTCAGGCTCATGGCTCGACGGCGTGTGCTCCAGCGCATGCGCCAACTGCGCGCGGGCCTCATCGGTCGACGCGGCGTCCAGCGGGTTCGACGGCGACGGCGCGTTGGCCAGCGTATCCAGTAGATCGGCAGTCGTCAGGTCCGCAATCCATGCCGAGTTCTCCGCCAGCCCACGCGCAGCCAGCACGCGCGCCGGATCGCTCTCCGGCAGCACCAGCGCGCGCAGCAGAATCCGCTCCATCTCCGTCAGCACTTCCTTCCGTTGTGCCGGAACGCTGGCCAGCCGCTGAGCAGCCGCCTGCTTCAGCTCCTGCCGCATCAGCGCTGAATCGATCCCCAGCTTGTTCGCCGCATCCTCTGCAAACTGGTTCCTGCGGATCGGGTGGGCCATGCGACGGATGTGCGGCAGCAGAAAATTCATCGCACTCACCTTGGCCTCTGCCGACTGCCCCGGAAACAACTGCCGCGCCCGATCTATCAGGTAATCCGAGTGGCGCTTGGCCGTTCGCAGCGCAGCCCCGTACGCCGCTATCCCCTGCTCGCGCACAAACCGGTCCGGGTCGAGCCCGCCCCCCAGCGTCACCAGCTTCACGTCGAACTCCTCCTCCGTCAGCAGCGCAATCGATTTTTCCGCCGCCGTCGCACCCGCCGTGTCTGGATCGAAGTTCACGATCACGCGCTTGGTGAACCGCCCCAGCAGCCGCACCTGCGTCTCGGTAAACGCCGTGCCACTGATCGCCAGCACGTTGCGAATCCCCGCCATATACACCGAGATGCAGTCCATCTGCCCCTCCACCAGAACAGCAAAGTCGTTCTTGCGTATCTCAGTCTTCGCCTTGTCCAGGTTGAACAGAACATTGCCCTTGGTATATAGCAGGGTCTCCGGCGAATTCAGGTACTTTGCCACCTCGCGGCCCTTCTCGTCCGTCGCATCCAGCGCGCGCGCCGTAAACGCGATCACCTTGCCCGCCTCGTTCGCAATCGGAAACGTAATCCGCCTGCGGAAGCGCGCATACAGGTCGCCCGTAGGCAGCCCGTCGTCGCTCTTGTCCTTCGACGAGAACAGTCCGCTCGCCCGCATCACCTCCTCCGCAAAATGCCCCTTCATCGCATCGCGCATCGCGTTGAAATCGTCCGGGGCGTAGCCGATGCGAAATGTCTTGATCGTCTCTGCCGACACGCCCCGCCCGGTCAGATACTCCCTCGCCCGCGCAGCCTCGGGCGCCTTCAACTGCGCCTCGAAGTACTGCGTAGCCGCCTCGTGCAGGTCGATCAGTTGCCGCCGCAGTCCCGCCTCTCGCGCCTCCTCCGGAGAGCTGAACTCCCTCTTGGGCAGCGCCACGCCGGCCTTCGTCGCTACCGCGCGCACCGCCTCAGGAAAGCTCAACCCCTCCATCTTCATCACGAAGTTGAAGACATCGCCCTTCTCGTGGCAGCCAAAGCAGTAGTAGTACCCATGCGTCGCGTTCACACTGAACGATCCCGTCTTCTCCTTGTGGAATGGGCACAACCCGGTATAGTTCTGCGCGCCCGTCTTGCGCAGCTTCAGGTACTCGCCCACAATGCGCACAATGTCCGCCTGCTGCTTCACGAGTTGTGCGAAGTCATCCGCCATAAGCGCCGCAATCTAAGAGTGTAGTTGAACCCAATCCATTACGATGCTGTCGTCCTGAGCGGGGCGCACAGCGCGTAGTCGAAGGACCCCCGACGAACTCCAACCTGCCTCAACCACCCATCCCTTTCTCCCACCGGCCTGCCGCCACAGTTCATCGCCGTAGCCTTTACAATAGAACTCGATGCTGCCCCCTGAAGAGCTTGACCGCATCCATATCGTCCTCGTCCGCACGCGCAACCCCAACAACATAGGCGCAGCCGCCCGCGCCATGCACGACTTTGGCCTGCGCCATCTGCGCGTGGTCAACGATTACCCCGTCCCCTTCGAGGACGCTCGCTCCGCCGTCGATGCCTCCCAGGTCGTCGCCAATGCAGTCGGCTTCGCCACTCTCGCCGAGGCCATCGCCGATTGCACCCTGGTCGTGGGCACCACAGCCGTTGGCGAGCGCGACCTGCAACACCCCCTGTATACGCTACCCGAAGCCGCGCCCCGCATTCTCGCCGAACTTCGCCGCAGCACTGGCCCTCCAGGCCGTATTGCGCTCCTCTTCGGCTCCGAGAAGACAGGCCTCAGCAATGAAGAGCTAAGCCACTGCAATTGGCTGCTCACCATCCCCATGCAGCAGGTCGAAGGCGAGCATCATCTCTCGCTGAACCTCGGCCAGGCCGTCGCCATCTGCCTGTATGAACTGGTACGGGAGCCCGCCGCCGAATCCCCTGATGTTCCCGCGGAGTCCACCATTCCAGCGGAACCCGCAAACGCAACCGCAGAGGACCTGGAACGCCTCAGCACCCTGCTGACCGAGACCCTCGAACGATCCGGCTACACACGACGCCACCCAGCCAACAGCGGCCCCGTCCAACTCCGCCGCCTGGTCCGTCGAATGTCCCTGGACACCGGCGACGCCATCGTATGGATGGGCATCTTCCGCCAACTCCTCTTCAAGCTCCGCCGATTCGACTAGCGCGGCAACAAGTCCTACTTCGCGTCGTTCTTCAGAATCTCGTCGGCGAAGAAGTTCTCCACTTTGGCTTGGTCGCGCAGCATCTCGAAGTAGGCATTCTTCAGCAACTGCGATCGCCCATCGTGCAGCAGTTGGCGAATATGCTGTTGCACCACCGGATCGGAGATCTCGCGCTGACCGGCCGGCTCCAGCTCCAGCAGCTTGTAGATCGTATAGCCCACAGCCTTCTTGCTCTGTGCATCGATCAGCGGGAAGATATCAGTCACCTGCCCGGGCTTCAGCTTCAGGATCGCCGCCCCCACCGTGGGATCGCTCCGCAACTGGCTTTCCGGCACAAAACCCATGTCGCCGCCGCTCGAGGCCGTGTTCGGGTCTTCCGAAAAGTTCATTGCGATCGTGCCAAAGTCCTCCCCACTGTCCAGCCGGTTCTTCAGGGCCTCGATCTTCTTCTTGGCCTCGGCGTCGGTGGTGGCCTTGCTTCCCTGCAGGTTGCCCGGTTGCTGAGAGGGCACGTTGGTCACGCGGATCGCCGCCAGGTGGTACTGCGTCTCGATCAGGTCGAACTCCGCCTTGTGCTGGCTGTAGTAGCTCGTGATGTCCGAATCCGACACCGTTACCTTCGAGTTGATCTCCTTGTTCAGCAGTTTGTCGATGGTCAACGACCGGCGCAGATCGTGCTTCACATCGTCCAGTGTTCGATTGCTCGCCTTCATCTGTTCGGCAAACTGCTCCTCGGTATAAGGGGCCTTCATCTCAGCCAGCTTCGCGTCCACCTCTTCGCTGGTCGCGGTCAGGTTCATCTTGGCCGCGCGCTGCTCCACAATCTCTTCATCAATCAGCTCATGCACCACGCTCAGGCGAAGCGAATCCCCCTGCTCCTGCGATTGCTGCTGGTCCTGCGCCTGGCCCAATTGCACCGCGTACATGCGGTCCATATCGGCTTTCATAATCGCGTGCCCGTTCACCGTGGCAACCACATCGACGCCATGCGTTCGGTTGCATCCCGCTAGCGCAAGAAGCGTAATCCCGAGCACGCCAACAGCCGTCCCGCGAAACGCGCGCTCCATTCTGTCCATCCCTGCCTGCTTCGTTCCATCAGTTCCTGACAAACGACTCATATCGCTCCATCCCGATCTAACGTCCGTCCAATCGATATCATCTCTACTTCTGATATTGTCTACCATCCGCGTCTTGTTAGCTCCCCGGCTTGGCCGCCAACGGCGCGGGCTGGGTAGCTGGCGCTGCTGGCTGCGTGGTCACGGGAGGAGGCGGAGGCGGCGTCTGGCCAGCCGCAATCAAGGCCCCATCGATAATCCGATAGATCGTCTCGATCGGCACCACGCCATCCACCTTTTCCCCGTTGATAAACAGCACCGGCGCTGAATTCAAGCGCAACGGGTCCGCCTCCGCCTGCTCCACCGACGCCTTCATCTTGCTATCATCCTGCTTCTGCACGCAGGCCGCCAGCCCCGCCGCATCCACCTTCTGCCGAGCACCCTCGTCCAGTGTCAGCTTGTCCAGCGTCTGGTCGGCCTTGGCCTCGGTCTTCTCGGTCCCTGCAATTTCCCCGGCATGGGCGTGGACGTAGTTGACAAAGTTCCAGTAGCTCGTCGTGCTGGCTGCGCCCAGACAGTTCGCATCCACCGCCGCGTGCATCGCCCACGGATGAATCTCAGAGAGCGGGAAGTCGCGATAAACCACGCGCACCTCGTCCTTGTATCGGTCCAGCAGCGCGGGAAAGATCTCAGCATTCATCTGCGCGCAGAAAGGGCATTCCAAATCGTCGTACATCACTATGAGTACCGGCGCGTTCTCCGGGCCGCCGAGCGCTGGACGGCCTGCCGCCGGCACCATATCCCTCGGGTTCTGGCTTAAATCAAACTTGTTGAGCTGAGCCAGCGTCTTGCCATCCGAAGAAAGCAGGAACGGCAGAGGCCTGCTCGAAACGCCATTGACCGTCAGCGTTACCATGATTGCTTCGTAGCCAGGGTAGTCACTCGCAGAGGGCACGCCAATCGTGATCAGGCTATCAGGAGACACCTGGGCCTTGTTGCGGATCATCACCTCAATCCGGCGAGCCATCTCCGGCGTCAACATCACGTCCGGCTGCACCACGGGAACTCCGGCTGCCGGGGTGACCATCGGCACGCTGGTCTGCACGTTCGTCTGAGCTTGGCAGGCCACTGCTACCAGACAACCCATCCACGCGAGTTTGCGCAATGTTCTAACAGCATTCAGCACAATGCCGATTATCTCACGCATGCACTCGCCTCAGAACACCTGGTCCGAGTGGCGTATATTGCCAGCGCTGCCAATATTCGCCAGCGTGAAGTTGAACCGGTAGACGTTCTCGTTGCGCGCAGTCCCCAACTCGTACTTGCGATACTCCACGCTCACCCCGCAACAGTTCCAGTTGTACGAGGTCTGGATCGCGCCATACTGCACCGTCCCCAGATCCAGATCGATCCCAGCATTAGTCGCCACGCTCAGGCCCGCCATCGTCGGCCTTCCAAATCCCAGCGTTGTCCTCATCTGGCTGAAGTCCGCCACGCTCGAAGCAACCCCCGCGATATACGAGCGCCCCGGCGCATTCAGCCGCGCATAACTCACCCCGGCAAACACATTCCCCTGATGTACATCCGCATAGATATTGTTCGCCGTAAACTTCCTTGCTCCGGTGTCGTAGTCGAAGTCCCACTCCACATCCGTCTTCTCCGAGGTACGCACCCGCAGTCGCGATATCAGTGGTGAGATATTGCGCGGTTCGGTAAGAAACGCAATCCCGGAAAAATCCAGCGTCGTTGCCAGAATGTTCCGCCGCCCATCCACCACCGCGCCGCCAAAGGTCGGTTCGATGAAGTACTTCTGCGCCACCTGCCAATTGATCCACTCGCGGTTTCCGCACACCGGCTCCACGTCGTCCGTCCTGCCTGTGGCCTCCCCCGGGTCCTCCACCGCGTTGCTCTCGCTGCCTTCCCCGCCTCCCAGAAGTTCGATCGCATCCGCCTGGGAACCCGGAGTATGGCACTTTTGTGTCCCCGTTCGCCGCAGAAACAACCGCTGGGTCGCGCCATACTCAAACTCGTTGGTATTGCTTGCCACATCCACCCCATCGAAGCGCAACACATTCTGAAAATTGTTAATCCCATTCACATAGCGGTAGGTCAACTCCGGCTCGATGGTGTGCTTCACATCGTGGCGCAGCAGCCGCTTCACAAATCCCGAGTCGAACGTCCGCTCCAGCACTGGTGGGCGCAGATCAAGCTGCACCTCCACGTCCGACCGGTTCAGCGTGGCCAGACTCTCCACACCTGCCCCCGTTACCGTGCCCGCTGGAAACCGGCTTCGACTGTAGAACGTCTCCCGTGTCGCTACCGAGGGCCGCATCCGCCATCCGCCCGCGCCGAACGGGAAGGCCAGCTCCGGACGCACATCCAGCCGTTCGATCATGCCGCCGGTTTCAAAGTTCGGCTGCACCCGTTTCAACATCGCCACCGAGCTGTCCACGTTCCATTCCAGCCCGGTATTCCCTAGTCCCTGGTCCACCGTTGTAAACTCCACTGCCGGCGCATGAAAGATATGCACCTGCTCCTCCGGAAGTACTGCCGTTGCCACCCGCTTCTCCCCCTGGTACCGGTCCCCCTCCAGCGATAGCGCCATGCCGTCCCACTCATGTGTACCGTACACAGTCGATACCACATCGCTCGACACCGCCTGGTTGAAGTTAGTAGAAAATGCCTCGCGATACAGGAACGAGCTGAGATACTCCACGTCCGCGGCCGTTCTCGTCTGCGTGCTGGGCGTCTCTGTGTTCCCCGAATCCGAGTCCGATAAATAATCGCGCCGCGCGGAGAACGTCACATCTTCTCCGCTCTGGTTGGTATATGTGCCGCCAACCGGTGTATATCCACGGTCCTGCAGGCCGCTATAGCGAGCACGCACCATATCGTCGCCCAGGCCGCGGTAATGGTAGCTCGCGCTCTGCTCCCATCCGCGGTCGGAGTAATAAATCGTCCCCACCGTCAGGTCCGTGCTGCGATTGATCGACCAGTAGATCTGTTCGCCCACGGTTAGCCCTTTGCTGGAGGAGTCTCCTAGCACCGGGATCAGAAACCCGCTCTGCCGCTCATCGGTATCCACTGGATGTGTCACATAGGGCAGCCACAGCAGAGGAAAATTCATCACATGGAATATGCTGTTGGTCGCGTGCGCCTTATCTCCATCTACGCTGAATTCCGATGCCGACAGCAGCCAATCCGGGTTCGGCAACTGGCACGACGTCACCGTCCCGCCGTAGATCTGGTACTCCCTCGGTCCCGTCTTCACCACCAACCGGCCGCTAAACAGGAACGGATTGCCATTGGCATATACCTTGCTCTGGCTCACGCCCATCGCACCCGCAGCGGGCGACTGACGCAGTCCCACCGAACCCGTCACGTCATAGAAGCGCCCCGCCTGATTCCTCACATTGATCGTTCCATGGCTGGCCTGAATACGTTCGTCGTTCTCCCCGCCGGTCACCAGCAGATGCCCGGTCAAGGTCACGTCGTCCGTCGCACTGTCGTATTCAATGTGGTCCGCATATAGCGTACGGTCGCCATAGGTCACCACCGCATCGCCGTCCAGAATAGTAACGCTCCCCTTTTTTGATTGCGTCTCGGACTCCATCTGGATGGGCGTGCCTTCGTCCGCCGGCGCAATCGGCAATGCATCCGGATAGCGCTCCACCCCCGTTTCGGCGGGAGGTGCCGCACTCGTCACCTCCTGCGCCGCAAGATGCGTAAAACTTGCCATGCTCCCCGTGATACTTATGAAGAAGCAGGCACTCATCAGCGTCTTCGCAAGGCTGTACCGGCCGTTAACTTGTCGCACGCGCACCACTCTTTGAGGGTATAGCAATCTCGCGTTGCTGTATTCGGGGTCGATCAATCCGGAGTGGCTTTTCCCTAAAGGAAAAGACACCTTCAACTCAATAACCATGGGCAATTGAACCCGAAGATTGCTCATGAGTCGATTTCACGGAAGTGAGTTTGAACAAAATGGGCTCCGCTCTGCTTGACACCGACTCGCACGACCCGGCCGTTGCCGAAGCGTCCAGCGATTCCCCAGCCGCGGTCGCTCACAACGCGGCTCACTCCGTCGCGTCTCCCGCCCCCACCGACCCTCTCCGACGCCAGATCGCCGAACGCCTCGCCGCACATCGCAGCCGTCGATCTCCTGCCCGGCCTGCACTCGCCTTCACGCCCGTGTCCCAGCCCTCGCCCCCCGCGCGAGCCGCGCGCATCGCCGCCATAGTCGCCCAGCGCTACGCACAGTCTCCCAGTTATCGTGCATACCTTGCCGCAGAGGCTGAGCGCGCCTCACAGCAGGCACACGCCGCAGCCCAGATCGCCGCGCTCAATGCTCTGGCCGTCGCCCAGGCCCGGCAGCAGCTCCTTGACTCCCTCATTCAAGACTCCCTCCATCACGAAGCCCCCGCCCACGACCCCCTCCATCAGACCCAGAACGATTCCCCGGCCCCACTCCCGCAAGAGCTCACTCTCTGGCCTGATTCCCAACCCGAACCCGCGGATGCCGCGCCCGCCCGCACCCGCTCCACTAAAAGTGCGGCGGCCCCATCCTCTGCATTGCCCACATCCTCCCCTAATGTGGAATCACGACATCACCCTGCGAACTCCGCGCGCGCCCACTCGCAACCCTTCGCCCCAGCACTTTCCGGCCTCACCGTCCGCCTCTTCGGGGATGCCGTCGCATCGCCCTTGCTTGGCGCGACGCATCCGTATCTTTCCTCCTCTCTGACTACCTCCAGCAATAGCCATCGCACCCGGCAGGACGAGGACCGCAACGATGCCGAAGCACGTCTCCTCGATGAAGAGATCGCCTTCCGCCAGTCCCCCGTCTTTGAAGAGCCCACCGGGCCACCCATGCCACTGCCCGCAAATCTGATCGAATTTCCCCGCCAGTTGGTCGCGTCCCGCAAAGCGCGTCCGCGCTACGCAGAAGGCCCGCTGCGCGCCACCCCCGTCCCAGCCCCGGGCGAGGGTCAGTTGCGCATCTTCGAGGTCGATCCCACCCATATCTCCACCACTCCTGTCCCCGCCGAAGCTCCCGCGCCCCAGTGGACCTCGATCTGGCTCGACGCACCCCGCCCCACTCCCTCGGAAACTGCGTCCGAGTCTTCTTCCTTGTCATCCCGCAGCGAAGGGGAGGGACCTGCTTTTCAACCCTCGGCCCGCACCGCCTCATTGCCGCAGATCGCTTCCATCACACGCCGCCTCATGGCCGCGGCAATCGACACCTCCATCCTGCTCGCCGGATTCCTTGCCTTCGCAGCCACCTTCCTGCTCGCCGCCGGCCGCTCCATTCAAGGCTCCGACGCCGCTGCCTTCTCCACCGCGACCCTGCCACTCGATCGCCACTCTGCGCTGGCTCGCCTCACTGCCCACGCCGCCACCCAGTTCGCGGCCCACACAGGACTCCAGCCCAGCCTTGCCCTGGCAACCAGCGCCCTCGTCCTCACCCTCTTCTATCTCTTGTACCAGGCGCTCTTCTTCTCCTTCTCCGAATCCACCCCCGGAATGCGTTGCGCCCGCATCGCCCTCTGCACCTTCGACGACGAGAACCCCACACGCCGCGCCATGCGACGCCGCATCCTCGCCGTCCTCGTCTCCGTCTGCCCGCTTGGCCTCGGCCTCCTCTGGGCCACGCTCGACGAAGACCGCCTATCCTGGCACGACCGCCTCACCCGCATCTACCAGCGCTCCTACTAGGGACCGTGAGTAGCGGGTAGTTTGGGATTGTCGTTAGGTATGAGCAGGAGACTCAATCAACAAGAGCCGCTCTCACCTGTTGCCGTTAACAAGAACGGGCTGCCCTGCGGCAGCCGCCCTTCACTACTCACTATCCACTCATCACTACCCACTGTCCTAGAACGTCGTACTCACCGTCAGGCGCAGCGTCTTCCTTGGCTCGCGCAGTTCGTAGGCCGCTCCGTAGAGTTGCAGCGCCTGCGCATAGCTGTACTGCCCGGCACCCGTTTGCATCGGAAACAGCGAGCAGAACTCCCCCTGAACGCCTGTTGGCCCCGTGCAGGTCGTCGGCATCGCCAGTTGCTGCGGCAGATTTTTGAACAGCCGGAGCGGGTTGTACGCAAAGTACAGACGGAAGGGTGCATTCACAATCGGCAGAATTACCTGCAACTCCGCCCCGGTCGACATGCGTGCCACAAAGTTGGTTCCAGGGACCGTGTTCAGTTGCCGCGCCGCCAGCGCCGGCACCTGCTGGCCGCCGTAACACGCTCCGTTGATGATCGTCGGGCAGCCATACAGTGGGCTCGCCAGCACGGACACCCCAGCCGAGCTTTGAAGCAGTTGTCCCGGCTGCAGATCGCCGGTCAGTCCCAGGTCGGCGAAGAAGTTCATGCTTACCGTGCTGACGATCGGTCTCTGGTACTGCACGTTCGCCGTGATTTGGGTGTCCCCGCCCACCGAGGCCAACCGGTAGATCGGAAGTGGAATCTGGATATTGCCCAGATTTGGGTTGGTAGGATCGCGTGGCACCGTACTGCCATCCGGATTGGTCAGGTTGAACCCCACCTTCACCGGCACGAACGTGTACGGAGAGTTGGCGCGTATGTCGAAGCCGCGCACATCCGACTCGCCCCCCCCATAGATCCGGTTGGTCGGGGGTGCAACCTCGCCGCCGAACCCCGATATGTGCGACACCAGCAGCCGGATTCCAAGAACGTTGTGACCCTCCCGGTCGATCATCAACCCCTTCATCGGGTAGAACTGCCGGAAGCTCGCCACCGGTTGGATGTACTTCACATTGCCGCCCGCGCCAGCGATCTGCACCGACAGATTGAAGTCGCGGCCGGAGTGCCACCCGATGGAGCGATCCAGGCTGGAGTAGCTGAAACTCGGTGCAATCGTCGAGGTCACGATCCCGTTCAGTTGGTTCTGTCCCTCCACCCCGGAACGGAACGCCAGCGACTGGAAGATGTTGCGCGTATTGTCGTTGAACGTCGTGATAGCCGAGCGAGACAGGGCGTATGTGACGCCGATCCGCGTCACTCCGCGTCCCGCCCACAGATGCTTCAGCGGCTCGCTCGCCGATCCCGTGAACCCCGTCGTCGAGGTGTTGTAGTTGGTCAGCAGGGAAGACTGCGCCGTTGAAACATTCGCGCTCGCCCCGTTGGCAATCGAGTAGGCCTTGGCCGGGTTGTAATCCGTCTTCCGCGTGAACAACTCCGCGCCCACCGCGATAGGCCGGTTGTGCAGATACGGCTCATTGAATCCCAGGCTCACATTGCGCGACAAGTCGCCAATGTTCGCCACCGCGGACAGCGTCTCGCCCAGCCCTAGAAAGTTGTTGGTGGAGTAGTTCAAACCCACAAACGTCCCCGATAGTCCGCTGATGCCGCCGTTTAAGCCAATCGTGTTCTTGCCCTTCTCCTTCAGCTTCAGCAGCAGGTCCACCGTCCCGTCGTCCGTATTCTGCCGCGTCTCCGTATCGTCTTCCACCTTCAGAATCTCGAAGTAACCCAGTTGGTTCAGTCGCTGGATCGACAGGTCCCATAGCTTGCTGTTGTATATCTGGCCCTCGTCCAGCAGCAACTCGCGCCGGATCACCTTGTCGCGCGTCACCGTATTGCCGGAAAACTCAATCCGGGAAACATAGAACGGCTTGCCCTCCTCAATATTGATATCGAAGCTCACCGTCTTCTTCACATCGTCGATCGTCGGCTTCGGGTCCGCCACCATGCTGATGTAGCCGGAGCTGCTGAATGCCTCGCGCAGGTTCTTGAGGCCCTTCTGTCCGAACAACGTCGCGTTGTAGAAGTCACCGTCCTTCATCGGGAACAGCGACCTCAGCGCCTTCACGTTCCACTGCTTCGTATCGATTCCCGTAAAGTTGATCCCGCCCAGCTTGTAACGCCCGCCCTCTTCCACCGGCATCAGGATGTCGATGCGCTTGCCCGTCGACGGCCGCAGCGTGAACCAGTTCAGCCCGCCCTCGTCTCTCACATGCGTCTGCGGATCGCCGGTCTGCGCCCTGAAGTACCCGTGGTCCTGATACGCCAGGCGCACCCGATCCGTGTCCTCGTCCAGCTTGCTGGCGTCGAAGGTCCGCGCAAACAGGTTCTCCAGAATAATCGAGTGGGGGATCCCCACCGGCCGCGTATTCACCATCGCGTCGCGCAGCACGTGGTCGCTCAGATTGTAGTTGCCGTCGAAGGCGATCTTGCCCACCTTTACCGTCGGGCCTTCCTTCACCCGGAACGTAATCCCAACCGATGCCGGAGGGATCGTCTTCACCTCTGTCCGGATCGTCGCAAACTGGTGTCCGTGCTCGCTCAACAGGTCCCTCAGCACGTCTTCCGCCCGCTTCACCCGCGTCGGATCGTACTGGCTTTCCACCGTCAATCCAACTTTGGCCTTCTTATACCGGTCCTGCACGTCCGATTGGGTCACCGAGTTCAGGCCCACATAATCGATTGATCGGATGGTCGGCTTTTCCCATACATACACGATTAGTTGCACGCAGGATGGTGTATCCACACGCTCAATCTGCACCTTGGTGAAGTACCCTGTGTTCCATAACGAATTGAAGTCGCGCTCCACCGTCGCCGCATCATATGGATCAGACTGATGGCTGGACATCCGCGCCAGAATCGAGTCCTTGGGAATCCTGCGGTTGTTGATCACTTGCGGCTGGCATAGTACCGGGCCGCCCACGGCATCCGCCGCCGCACTCGGCGCTCCTGCCCCCTGCTGCGCCGTTGCCACTGTCGCCGGCACAAAAACCATCCCGGCCAGCACCCACGTCACCACCAGGGCCGCCGCAATGCCGCGTCGGTTCAAGCAGTTCCACAAGCGATGGTCCCCAAAGCCAAGCCCCCCCGTGCGGTCGTTCCGCCAGAAAGATCGCACTCCAACCGCTTCGCCCGTGCACAGGGACTGCGGAACCTCTCCGGAGCGCGTACGCACAGACGTTAGCTTGATGCCCAGGAAACTTCCGCTCACTCGCTTTACCGTAAAGATACGCACACCCTCATTGCTGCCAAAATCGCGCCCCGCTCGCTCCCGTGGGGAAAGCTCGATTATATGGGAGCAATGCCGCTCCATGCGAATCGGCAGTGACACCCCCATCCACAGCGCGCTGGCAACACACAACCGGGTGCGATGGTTTCACAGGATTATTCGCCGTAACGCCGTCACTCATCCCGGCCAACAACACCTTACCACTCCCATCGCTCTCGTACGCCCGCAACCTCTGTAGAATAACGAGGTCGAACCCGCTCGCTTCACAGCGGGCTTTGAACCGGCTTCAGAAAGGCAGGCAAATCGATGGCATCCACGATGGAAGGCAATCCGGTGTTGAAGAGCGTGCACGCACAGATGAAAACGCGCATGGAAAAAACAGTCGAGGACTTCCGCGCCAATCTCCTCTCCACCCGCACCGGGCGTGCAAATGTTCACATGCTCGACCAGGTCAAAGTGGACTACTACGGCACCGACACCCCCATATCCCAGGTCGCTCAAATCTCCACCCCCGAGCCGCAGATGATCCTGGTCTCGCCCTGGGAGGTCGGCATCGTCCCCGCCGTCGAAAAAGCCATCCGCACCAGCAACCTCGGCTTCAATCCCATGCACGACGGCAAGGTCATCCGCGTCCCCATACCCCCCATGACCGAGGAGCGGCGCCGCGACACCGTCAAGCATCTCGCCACCGTCCTCGAAGATCACAAGACCGCCATCCGCAACATCCGCCGCGACGGCAACGAACACGTCAAAAAGGCAGCCAAGGACAAGCTCATCTCCGCCGACGACGAGAAACGCGCCAGCGAAGAGGTCCAGCAGCTCACCGACGCCGAGATCCGCCGCATCGAAGAATTCTTCAAAGCCAAGGAAAAGGAGATCATGACCGTCTGAGGCGTGTCCCGGCTAACTCAGCCCAACTGAATGAGTCGAAACGTTTTGCTGAAGGGCACGGCTGAAGCCGTGCCGCAATGCAGCATATACGGACTATGGCTTTAGCCGCTGAGGTCATTGTTGTGGCACACGCAAGAGTTTCTAAACAGGCTCTGAGTCGCTGGGAGTGGCTAGATCGTGATGACGTGTGATAGATGATCCTGCGGCAGCGCGCGCATGGCCTTCTGGTCTTCGGCCCAGAGCCATCCCGTGATCGCTTCCTTGATATTGGCCAGGGCCTCCTGCTCGTCTTTGCCCTGCGAGATGCAACCGGGCAGCGCAGGGCACTCGACCATAATCCAACCATCTTCGACCGGTTCCATGGTGACGTGGAAGATCATCGCTCGCCTCTCAATTTCAGTCTACCGCTTGGGGATCAATTCGACGAGCGAGCCGTTACGTCGTGTGGTCCAGCACGATCTTCCAGCCAGCGCCGGTCTTCTCCAGCACCATCGAGAAGGTACCATCCGCCCCGCCGCCTTCCTTCTTGGCGCGTTCCAGATGGTACTTGCCCAGGCAGACGGCGAAGCTCTCGCCCATCGCATGCACCTCCAGCTCCGAGTACGTCAGCTCTCCCATCGATGCCGCCGTGGGATAGTTGCGCTTGAAGTCCGCCAGAATCTGCGCGTAGCCCTCCAAAACCAGCTTGCCCATGAACACCGTCTCCGGCGAGTCCTTGAACCCCTTCACGAAGCCGTCCACATCGCCGCGGTTCCAGGCATTCTCCTCCGCCACAATCGCCTTGGACACGTCCAGCTCCTCGCGCGTCGCCGTATGCAGCGGGTCGACCTCCTGTGCCTGCTTGTCCGCCTGCCCCCGTGCACCTCCACAGGCCGCAAGCAAAATCACCAGCGCCCACGCCGCGCCGCGCCGCACGCAGCCAAACGTCGTTAGCCTATCGCCGTATCGATCACCACTCATACCCACACCTCGCGTGCGAAGAGTGTAAATGAAGCCGCGCCGGGTGCCCCACATTCGGGGTCCCGGGCGAGCGAATTTGCTCGCTGGGGTGGGCATCTCGCGTTTGAGATGGGGGTTCCGCGTTACGCCAACCCGGTCGACTCCGCCTGCTCCTGCGCGTGGTAGCTCGAACGCACCAGCGGCCCGCTCTCCACATGGCGGAAGCCCATCGCCAGGGCCTCATGCTTCAGGAACGCAAACTCATCCGGCGTGTAGAACCGCTGCATCACCAGGTGGTCGCGCGAGGGCCGCAGATACTGCCCGATCGTCAGGATGTCCACCCGCCGCTCGGCCAGGTCGCGGAAGACCGCAAGCAGCTCGTGCATCTCCTCGCCCATACCGACAATGATGCCGGTCTTGGTCACCTGCTCGTTGCCAGCCTCGGCGGCAATCTCCTTGGCCCGCCGCAAAAAATCCAGCGAGCGAGTGTATCGTCCACCCGACTTCGCAATTGCGTACAGCCGTGGCACGGTTTCGATGTTGTGATTCAGGATCTCCGGCTGCGCCGCCACCACGATGCGCAGCGACTCGTCGTTGCCCTGAAAGTCCGGCGTCAGCACCTCGACCCGGCATCCCGGCGCCTGCGCGCGAATCTCGCGGATCACCTCCGCAAACGCGCGCGCCGAGCCCAGGTTGTCGTCGTCGCGATTGACGCTGGTAATCACGGCATGGGCCAGTCCAAGCTGTGCCACGGCGTACGCCACGCGCCGCGGCTCGTCCAGGTCGATCGGCTCCGGCCTGCCCTTCGGCACAGCGCAAAATCCGCACCGCCGCGTGCACAGGTTGCCCAGCATCATGAAGGTGGCCGCCTTCTGGTTCCAGCACTCGCCGATGTTCGGGCACTGCGCGCTCTCGCACACGGTGTGCAGCTTCAGCTCCCGAGCCAGCTTCTTCAGGTTATGGAAGGTCTCCCCGCCCGGCGCGCGCGCCTTCAGCCACTCCGGCTTGCGCACTGCGCGGCGCGGCATCAGGTCGATCTGGACGAGTTCTTCTGCAATCGGCGGAGTCATTGGCTAAATTGTATCGCCTTGCGATGGTGGCGCCGCCATCGACTTCAGCTCAGCCGTTCGCGAGTCTCCTGCCGCACCAGGTAGAGAAAGAAAACCAGCATGAACAGTCCACGCACCAGAATCGACGCAAGATGGGTCTTCGTGAAGATAAAAAAATCGCACGCCGCAAACAGCAGGCAACCCGCCGCCACCAGCGCCCATCCCCACTTGCGCAACCGCATCAGTCCCAGGATTCCAGCCGCCAGCAGCGTACACAGCGCCAGTATGCCAATCCTCGCCGCGCCCCCGCCGAACGCTCCATGCAGAGCCGCATACACGTTGGCCACGGTCATTATGCTCATGAACAGGCAGATGCCGGCAATGCCCGGAAGCATCTGTCCCTTTATGCCCGCGCGCTCCCCACTCTCACCCATCGCTGTCACACATATCCAGCAGCCAGACTATAACGTATGAAGATATGCCAGCAGGTCATCGCGCTCCTGCGGAGTCATGCTGCCTCCCAGCGCGGGCATCATCGGCCGCCCATACAGGATCGCATCCATCACGCGGTCGTCGTTGGCCGGAGCGCCGCTGGGCAGATACTGCTTCTTGAAGATGCCGCGCAGCGACTGTCCATTCAGCGGGTCGTTGGTGCGGTCGTTGTGGCACTGTGCACAGTGCGTCTGGTACACGTTATAGCCATTCGTCTGCTGTGGGTTCAGCTCCGAGATCGGCGTTGGCGGAGGCAGCTTGGTGCATCCCGCAGCCGCGGCAATCATCATCGCCACACCCAGGCAAAATATTCCCGTTGCAATCTGTCTCATCTTCAACATTCTCGCATCTGCCTCAGCATTCGTCTGTACTGGATCGGTGCGTCCTCAGCTCATATCGGCGTTTTGTCGTGATCATTGCCCTACTCCGCCGCGGCAATCGCCGCCACAATCTTGTCCATCGCATCGCGGTCCGCCGAATCGCCGGGCAAATGATTTTCAACCAGTATGGAGAAGATCACCGTCTGCCCGCTGGCACAATCCAGATAGCCGCTCAGCGCGCGCCCCTCGCTATGGGTTCCTGTCTTGGCGAAGACGTGCCCCTTCAGCGGGGCTGCAGTGAAGCGGTCTGCCAGCGTCCCATCCACTCCCCCAACCGGCAGACTGGCCTTCCAGTCCGCGAACCACGGCTGCGGCGCTCCGGTCTTCGGATCATGCGCCGCATACAAGAGCAGCTTCGCCGTCGCCCGTGGCGTCACCAAATCATGCCCGCTCAACCCAGAACCGTCGTAAAAGACAAAATCGCCGCCATCGATTCCAATGTGTTGCAGAAACTGTCGCTCCAGCGCCGCGCCTTTCCGGATACTCCCCCAGCAGCCGAAGACGAACCCAAGATCGCGCAGCATCATCTCCGCATGGAGATTCTGACTCACCTTATTGGTTACCACCACATCTTCGCCGAGAGGGGGCGAGGTATGGGTGGCCAGAACCGCCTCAGTCGGCCCCAGATTAGGACGCCCGGAGTCATCGCATGCAAGCGCAGGCTTTGGGCTCATCGCCATCCGGCCAGCTAACAGCCCGTCCGAGACCCCCGGCACCGGCCTAGTCGTCGCCTCCAAATAGCCCATCACGTCTCCAGGATTCCAATGATGCGCGCGCGCCACCCCCGTGACTTTTACCCCGCGTGCTTCCAGAATGGCCTTCAGGGCGATCGCCGCATATTCAGCAGGATCGAGAATCGCCAACTCCTCCACTTGCGACGGCTCGCCAGGTTCAATCCCGCCCCCGATCGCGGTAACGATCTTTGAGCCCAGCGCGCGATCGATAACAATCGGATTCTTAAATTCATTCGTGCTGCGGAGTTGGTTTTCGACGGTGTAATACGGCACATCGGGCTTCAATGTCACGATCGCCCTTTCCCCCCGCTTTGCCCCAGGTGCAATCGTCATTTCAATTTGATCATCATTGATTGCCAGCGCGCTCACTGGGGCGCCATATCCCCATACCAGGTCGTCCACCGCCCAGTCCGCAGCGTACGGCTCCCAAGCATAGTAGCTATCGTCCCCCACAATATCGCCATCCACCTCCCTCAGGCCCTTGGCCACCACCGCGTCGGCAAGCTCCGCCAAATACCGCAGCGGATCAGGAGCGGAGCCCGCGGTCCTCGGCTGCTGTGCCGGAGACATATAAGGCAACTGGCGTCCGGAGAGGTTTGCATCGCCTCCTCCTACCAGCTCCAAATCGCCTTGGAACACTCCCTGTGTCGAAACGCCACCTCTGGCGACAACACGCGTCTCAAAGGTCTTCTCTGGCCCGAGCAGCGCCATCGCAGCGGCGGTGGTGAAGAGCTTGGCGTTACTGTCAGGCCGAAACAACTGCCCCTCATTCAATCCATAGATCGGCCTGCCGTCGAGCGTCGTCACCACGACGCCCCAGTGCGCGCGGGCGAC
>DATKGA010000148.1:0-4441 GCA_035510935.1 Acidobacteriaceae bacterium | reverse complement strand
TTGTGTCGTTGTCATGTGTCCCCGTGTAGGCCACGGTTCCGGGAGTAAACCGGTGGGGCAGGTGAATGTGGGCCCCTTTGCTGTTGTACCCGAATTGAAGCACCTTCATCCCTGGCATGCCCAGTTCCAACCGCAGCGCGTCAACCTCTGGCGTAATGAGACCCAGGTCCTCCGCCACCAGCGGCAGCGGTCCCAAAGCCGCCTCCAGCGCACTGAATAGATCGAGTCCCGGCGCCTTGACCCACTCGCCGTTGACTGCTGTCTCCTCCTCCGCGGGGATCGCCCAGTAAGCCTCGAAGCCGCGGAAGTGATCCAGCCGCACAATATCGTAAAGCTGGCATGCGCGGCGAATCCGAGCCACCCACCAGCCAAATCCTTGCTCCTCCAGAACGTCCCAGCGATACAGCGGATTGCCCCACCGCTGGCCAGTGGGTGAAAAATAGTCGGGCGGAACGCCGGCAATGCGAACAGGCTTGAGTTCTTCATCCAGTTCGAAAAGATCAGGATTCACCCAAACATCGGCCGAATCCATATTCACAAAGATTGCCACATCGCCCAGAATCCGAATCTCGTTGCGCGCTGCAGCCTCGCGGAGATTGCGCCATTGTTTCGAAAACGCAAACTGCAGCACCTGTTCCTTTGCCAAACCCTTTCCATTTTGCGCGGCAACTTCCGCAAGAGCCTCCGGATACCTGCGTCGCAAAGGTTCGGGCCATGTCGTCCATGCGCCGGTATTGAACTGGCGGCGCAACACTGCATACATCGCATAGTTAGCGAGCCAGTCCGACTCCGCCCGGCAATATTCCTCGAATTCTTCCCACTGTTCGGCAAGCTGCGGGTCGTGCGCTCCGCGGTCGAGAAATCTCTCCGCTGCCTCGTAAAGAAGTGGCAGTTTCCGTCTTTCGACATCGTCGAAATCTACGGGCAGGCCGCGGCCAGCCATCGCGGCGATCCGCTCACCTTCAATCCATCCCCAATCTGACAGGAATTCAAGGCTGATCAGGTAAGGATTGCATGCAAAGGCGGACGAGCCCGCATATGGCGAGTTGCCATATCCCGTCGGACAGAGCGGCAAAACCTGCCAAATATGCTGTTTTGCCTCGGCCAGAAACGTCACAAACTCGTGGGCCGCTGGCCCCATGTCGCCGATCCCTCCGTACGAAGGCAGCGAGCTCAAATGCAGCAGAACTCCAGACGAACGTTGAAAATCCATGGCTCCATTATCTCCGCCTCAGCATGGAAAGCCGAACCTTGCTCGCCAATCCAGCCGCAATCGCGAAAAAGCCCGCATCCTTTACCAGGATGCGGGCTTCCATTCGCTCTGTCTTGTACCTTTCCCAGCTAAGCGCCAGGAACCTGTGGCCCTTGCTGAGCCTTTGCGTTCGTCTTGATCCGCTTGTTCTTCTTGTAGTCGTCCATCAATCCGCTCATGAATACGCTGAAGGCTTCTGAACGGCGCTCTTCAAGAATCTGATCCTTGTACTGGTCGAAGTTCTTGGCGATCTCGTCCGCTGTCGGCTCCTGCTTGTCCACCAGCTTGGCCACCACCCCGGTCCGCTGCGCCTTGATCGGCCCGCTGATGTTGCCAACCAACATGTCCAACAGTTGAGGCGCCACTTGTCCAACCTGCCCCAGGTCGGGCACCTGCCCGCTGCCGCCCACCAGGTCACTCGTTTTAACCGTTGCGCCGACTTCCTTCGCTGCCTTAGCCAGATCATTCTCTGCCTTGGCTTTGTTCGCGAGTTCTGTAGTCTTCTGGCCCAGCAACACCGGCAACTGCTGCTCGCGGTAGTCATCTAATACGTGGCTCTTCCAGTCCTCAAAATTCGGAGCATGCGCAGCAGCGATTCCTGCAACCTGGAAGATTGCGTAGCCCTCGCCCGTTGATACCGGCTGTGGCGGGTCGCCCTGCCTGGCCAGAAATGCTTTCGAGATCATTTGCGATCCGTCAGGCAGCGAAGCAATCACGCCAACATTGCTGACCATGGGGGTGGTTACAACCTGGAGATGGTGGGCTGCCGCCGTCTTTTCCAATCCGTTCTTCGACGCTTCCGACGTCAGAGCTTGTGCATAGCTCGCTTCGGCCTCTGCGGTCTTCTGTCGAATCAGCGTTGCTTGGATGGTCGGCAACACCTCATTCAATGACTCAGAGTGCGCCGCCTGACGCTCTTCCACCTGCAGAATGTGGTAGCCGAACTGGCTCTTGACAATCTCGACGTCGCCAATCTTCTGGCTGAAAAGAGCCTTCTCGAACTCCGGCACAGTCGCACCCTTGCGGTAAAAGCCCAGTTCACCGCCCTGGTCCTTGCTGCCGTCGTCAGAGTTCTTCTTGGCCAGGTCGGCAAAGTTTGCCCCGCCCTGAAGCTGCTTCAAGATCCCTTCTGCCTTCGCTTTGGCGGCCGCATCCGTCTTGGCGTCCGCCCCAGCGGGCACCTTAATAAGAATGTGCCGCGACCGCGCTTGCTCCGGAACCTCGTAATCGCTCTGGTGCGCGTTGAAGTACTGCTGAATCTCTTGCTGCGTTACCTGAGGAACACCTCCCGGCACCTGATCGGGAGTAAAGGCGAAGTACGTGATCTGCCGTTCTTCAGGAATTGCATTTGCATAGCGTGCAGCATTCGTCTTGAAAAACGCCTGCAGCTCACTGTCGGAGGGATTGATGGTCTTGCCCAGATCGTCAGCGGAAATGACGGCGTAGTCGAATTTGATCTTGATGTTGCCCTTGCGATAATCGTCGCGGACTTCCTGGTCGCCCACGGTCACACCGGCCGTAATTAACGATTGCAGCCTCTGGATAATGATGTCCTGTCGAATTTCGTCCTCGAATTCCGACACGGACATGTTGAACTGATTAGCGATGAAGGCGGAATATCTGTCGGTGCCAATGAACTGGCCGTTGGGATAAAGAAACTGGCCAAACTGCCCCTTGTGCAGGAAGTTGCGCACATCATCGTCGTTAGCCTGGATCCCCAGCTTCTCCGCTTCCGCCAGCAGAATCTGCTTCTGGACCAGTTGCGGACCGACCCGCTGCTCAAACAGTGTCAACAGCATCGGGCTGTCAGGATAATGCTGGCGCTGCATCTGCTGCCGTGCCAGTTTGTCAACCTCGACTTGGCTGACCGTCATGCCCGAGGACACAAAGCGGCTGTACCAATGGGGATAAATCACGGCATAGACATCGGCGGATGTGGCGCCTTGCCCGGTAAGACCTGGGATCAGATACACCACCATCGACACTGAGGCCATACCGATGATGACAACGAAGAATGCCTTGACGACGCGGCTGTCTCTCTGCAGGAATCGAATCATGGATGGACTTGAACCTTCAACTCTCTACGTGCGTGCGTGGCGCGGTTGCGCTGATCCTGCCATTGACCGACAGGAAGGCTAGTATTCTGCCACGAATGCACAATTTTTTCGCTCTACGCGATTCTCTGCCATTATAGACGACGGACAACCTGCCTGGCCTGGATGCACCGTGTCCAAGGCGAAGTGCGGCCAACGGAGGTCTGCATGCCCAGCGAGATTGAGCTTCTCGAGCATCTTTATGAACGGTTTAATGCCCGTGACATGGAAGCCGTGCTCATGGCTCTGGATGAGGATGTTCTGTGGGCAAACGGGATGGAGGGTGGCCACGTGCATGGGAGAGATGGTGTGCGCAGCTATTGGACCCGCCAGTGGGCAATCATCGATCCCCACGTCGAACCCGTGGAATTCTCCGTTGCCGATACAGGTGAAACTGTCGTTGAAGTTCATCAAACGGTGCACAATCTCAACGGAGAACCGCTGCACGATCAAATGGTCGGCCACATCTTTCGAATTGAAAACGGACTCGTCAAGCGCTTCGACATCCGTGGCGCTCAAGCCACAGAGCAACAGAAATAAAGCGGGCATTCCGATTCAAGGAATGCCCGCCTCTTGATGTTCAACCTCTGCGCTTGTTACCGCCAGTAGTAATATCCTCCACTCACAAAGTAAGGCCGGTAGAAGACCGGCGGATACGCATAGGGATAGCCGTAAGCCATATACGGGGACCCATAGGGGTAATAGCCACGTCGGTACAATGACGGACCACCGCTGTAAAGTCCCTCGGCAAGACGAGCTGCCTCTTGCGCGTCAACTGGGTTTACCGTAAGGGGCGAATTCAGATGGAAGGTCACCAGGGCCTCCGCGGGAATCCAAACCCCGGGTCCCGGAGAAGCTGCTGACGCCGCCGTGCCTGCCGCCAAACCCGCGCCTGCTCCGATGGCGCAGCCAGCGCCGCGGCCAACCGCGCAGCCGATAATGGCGCCGATGATTCCACCGCCAACCGCACTGCCCACCGTCTGGCCAGCCTTGTTCGGGCCTTTCACCTTGAATTGATCGCTATCGAGTGGGTAGCTCTGCCCCCCCAGGTCCAGCGAAGTGAGTTTGAGCGTCAATTCCGGGCTTCCCCCGAGGT
>DATKGA010000147.1:0-6093 GCA_035510935.1 Acidobacteriaceae bacterium | reverse complement strand
GGACTGCGCGTGGGCGAGATTGTGGCATTGGGCGAAGCAGACCTGCATCTGGACCAGGCGCGGGCGCAGGTGCGCGGCAAGGGAGATAAGGAACGCATCGTGCCGCTGGGGCGCAGAGCGGTGGAGGCGCTGGAGGAGTACATGAAGCGTGGGCGACCGTCGCTGGCGCGGGTGAGAAAGCAGCGGGTCGCGATTGGGCTGAGGGCAGGCATGGGGTCGCGGGCGCTGTTCCTGAGCAATCGCGGACGCGCGCTGACTCGACAGTGGGTGTGGGAGATGGTGCGTGCGGCGTCGGTAAATGTGGATGGGAGCGGGCACAAGGCGAGCCCGCACATGCTGCGGCATAGTTGCGCGACTCATATGGTCGAGCATGGTGCGGATTTGCGCAGTGTACAGAGGTTGCTGGGTCATGCGGATATTGCGACGACGCAGGTGTATACGCATGTGGCGATGGAGCACCTGAAGCGAGAACATCGCGAGCACCATCCGAGAGGAAAGAGAAGGGCAGTTGTTAGTGGGTAGTTGTGAGTTGTGAGTAGAGAGAACAGCAGAGGCAAAGACAGAGGCAATCGTGAAAATGGGGACGGAGCGGGGAGAGTTCGAGCGGCTGGCGGAGGAGTTCCTGCTCATGCTGGAGAATGAGCGCAACGCCAGCGCGCATACGGTGCGAGCGTACCGGCGCGAGGTGATGAACTTTGCGGATTATTTGAATGAGAGGCTGGGCAAAGGGGCGAAGATTTGTGAGGTAGAGCATCTGCATATTCGCGCATACCTGGGATCTTTGTATGAGCGAGGGCTGACCAAGGCGAGTGCGGCACGCGCGCTGGCGGCGGTGCGATCATGGTTTCGATGGATGGCGAAGGAGCACAAGATCGCGCAGAACCCGGCGGCGCTGGTGAGTACGCCGAAGCTGCCACAACATCTGCCGCGCGTGCCCAGCATGGAAGAGGTGAATGGTCTATTGGACGCGATGGAGGCCGGTGCAGATAAAAAGGACGAGGCTGCGGCGTGGCCGGAACGCGACCGCATGATTTTCGAGATGCTGTATGGCTGCGGGATTCGTAACTCGGAGTTGGTGGGGATCAATATGGCGGACATCCAATGGAAGAATGACGCGATTTTGGTGAAGGGCAAGGGGCGCAAGCAGCGGTATGTTCCGCTGGGCGATGAGGCTGCGATGGCGATGCGAGCCTACCTGCCGCTGCGCGAGGCCAAGCTGCGCGATGCGGGCAAGGTGGAATTAGTGGCCGACGGAGCGTTGGTGATGAACCTGCGGATGCGAGGGGCTTGTCGCCTAACGACGCGTAGCGTTGGGAGGATTGTGAAGCAGATCGCGCTGGCGCGCGGGCTGGCGTCGGATGTGCATCCGCACACGCTGCGCCACGCGTTTGGCACGCACATGCTGGAGGAGGGCGCGGACCTGCGCGCGATCCAGGAGATGCTGGGGCATGAGCGGCTATCGACGACGCAGCGATACACGCACCTGACGGCGGGACAGGTGCAGAGGGTGTATGACGAGACGCACCCGAGGGCGCGCTGAGGATTAGAATTTTACGGAGTCAGCCATCAATAAATCACAACGGAGTTAGGCGGCGGCACCGTGGCATTTTTTGTATTTCTTGCCGGAGCCGCATGGGCAGGGATCGTTGCGGCCGACTTTTTCGCCGGTGACGCGCTGTGCGGGAGCAGAGCTTTCGCCGCTTGAAGAACTGACGGCGCGGGCCTGCTCCAGTTCGCGTTTCTTCTTGCGCTGAAATTCTTTCTCCAGCTCGTCGATTGTGGTGGAGGGAGCGCGGGTTTGGATGGGGACTGGGGCGTGCTCCCCGCCCGAGGGCGATAGTGGCAGCGCCTGTTGTCCGGCTGTATGGGCGCGCTGAAGCTGCGCCGCCAACATCTGTTCGGATGACTCGATGGGCGTGCCGTCGGGCCCGAGGATCTGCATGCGGAAGAGGTGGCGCGCGGTGTCCTGCTGGAACTGCATCATCATTCCCTCGAACATCTCGAAGGATTCCTTCTTGTAGGCGACGAGCGGGTCCTGCTGGGCGTAACCGCGCAGGCCGATGCCTTCCTTGAGGTGGTCCATGGCGAGCAGGTGGTCCTTCCACAGACCGTCGAGGACGGAGAGCATGACGATGCGCTCGTGGTATCGCATGGCGGGCGCGCCGAGGATCTGCTCTTTGAAGTCGTAGCGCAAGCGGACCTTTTCAAAGATTGTCTCGCCCAGTTCGTGGCGGTTGAACATGGTTGCGTCGATTGCGTCCGGCCCCTCGTTGAGCTTAACGCCGAAGACGTCGTAGAGTTGGGCGAAGATGGCGTTGAGGTTCCACTGCTCGGGATGCTGCTTCTCGGGCGCGTGCTCGTCAAGAATGTTGGAGAGGATGGTGGAGACGTAGTCCTCTGCGACGAGCCGCTTCTGGTCGACGCCCTCCATCAACTGGCGGCGCAGTCCATAGACCGCCTCGCGCTGCTTGTTCATAACGTCGTCGTACTCGAGGACGTGCTTGCGCGATTCAAAGTTCTGGGTTTCGACTGCCTTCTGCGCTGACTCGATGCGCTTGGAGATCATGCGGCTCTCAATGGGCACGCCCTCTTCCATGCCCAGGCGCTGCAGCAGGGTGCTGACCCATTCGCGCGCGAAGATACGCATGAGGTCGTCTTCGAGGGAGAGGAAAAAGCGCGAGCTGCCTGGATCTCCCTGGCGTCCGGCGCGGCCACGCAACTGGTTATCCACGCGGCGCGACTCGTGGCGTTCGGTGCCGAGGATATGCAGGCCTCCGGCTTCTACGACGGACTCATGCTCGACCTGCGCGGTGGCGAGATGCGAGGCGATAGCAGCGTCCCATGCCTGCTTGGTGGTCTCAAACTCCTGGCTGGCGTAGTAGAAGCGGACCATGCCGGGACCGGCAGTGGGGGAAATAGCTCCCTCGGCGGCGGAGACGGCGCGGGCCTGTGATTTTTTGACGAGGTCCTGGCGCGCCATGAACTCGGAGTTGCCTCCGAGCAGGATGTCGGTGCCGCGTCCGGCCATGTTGGTGGCGATGGTGACCATGCCAAGTCGTCCGGCCTGGGCTACGATCTCGGCCTCCTTCTCGTGAAACTTGGCGTTGAGCACAACGTGGCGTACGCCGCGGCGCTTCAGAATGTCGGAGAGCAGCTCGGATTTTTCAATGGAGGTGGTGCCGACCAGCACTGGTTGCTTGACCTCATGCAGACGGGTGATCTCGTCGGCCACGGCAAAGTATTTTTCCTTGGATGTGCGGAAGACCACGTCGGGATTTTCCAGGCGGAGCATGGTGCGATTGGTTGGAATGACGACGATGTCGAGCTTGTAGATTTTGTCGAACTCGGCTGCCTCGGTCTCCGCGGTTCCGGTCATTCCGGAGAGTTTTTTGTACATGCGGAAATAATTCTGGAATGTGATGGTGGCGAGCGTCTGATCCTCCTTGCGGATGGAGACGCCCTCCTTTGCCTCGACCGCCTGATGGAGACCGTCGGACCAACGGCGGCCGGGCATGAGGCGCCCGGTGAACTCGTCGACGATGATGACTTCACCTTCTTTGACGACGTACTCCACGTCTCTCTTATAGAGGTGATGGGCCTTGATGGCGACTTCGACATGATGCTTGAGGTCCCAGTTCTCGGGGTCGGCGATGTTACCGATGCCGAGGAGCTTTTCGATCTTCTCCCATCCCTCGTCGGTGACGGTGATGGCGCGGGCCTTCTCGTCGACGACAAAGTCGCCGGTCCAAGTCTTGGTCTCCAGGGTCTCGATCAGTTCGCCGGCTTCGAGATTGGGAATGATAAGGTTGACGCGCGCATACTTGTCGGTGGTCTGATCGGTGGGGCCGGAGATGATGAGCGGGGTGCGCGCCTCGTCGATGAGGATGGAGTCTACCTCGTCCACGATGCAGAAGTAGTGACCGCGCTGCACCATGTCCTTGAGGTCGAACTTCATGTTGTCGCGCAGATAGTCGAAGCCGAATTCGTTGTTGGTGCCGTAGGTGATGTCGGAAGCGTAGGCCTCGCGTCGCTGCTCGTCGGAGAGGTCGTGCACAATGACGCCGACGGAGAGGCCGAGGAAGCCATAGATCTTGCCCATCCACTCGGCGTCGCGTTTGGCCAGATAGTCGTTGACCGTGACGACGTGGACGCCGTGGCCGGCGAGCGCGTTGAGATAGCAGGGAAGTGTGGCAACCAGCGTTTTGCCTTCGCCGGTCTTCATTTCGGAGATTTTGCCAGAGTGGAGAACCATGCCACCGATAAGCTGCACGTCGAAGTGGCGCATCTGCACGGTGCGAATACCGGCCTCGCGGACAACCGCGAAGGCCTCGGGAAGAATATCGTCGAGGGCCGCTTTTTCCGCGGCGCGGATGCGATCCGCTGCGCCTTCTTCGGCGGGATCGATATTTGCTGCGGCGAGCGCCTCGGCGATGCGTTGGCGGAACTCGCCTGTTTTGGCGCGCAATTGCTCATCGGAGAGCGTCTGGACGGAGAGCTCCAGCGCGTTGATTTGTTCCACCGCGGGAAGCATGCGCTTGACCGCACGTTCGTTGCTGGTGCCAAAAACTTTTGCGAGTAAATGATTGAGCAAACCGGACATCCTTCAGAATTTCTGGGCAGTAGATGCCTCAGGACAAGTTTACTCGATGTTTGCTGACGATGATAGACGAACGACGCTCCGATTTGGATGCAACGCAATTTATAAATTTAAAATTACATACGCAGTGAATCTTATTGGCGATGAGCGACGTATTCAGAACAGAACAGGAAATAGCATCCGCATCGGACTGATCGGAACTTAATTCCCATAACCCTGGAGGGCTCATGAGATCGATCGTAAAAATTCTGGCAACCACACTCTTTGGTGTTGCTATTGCAGGGACACCTATTCTGGCGCAGACCGTGACCATTGACTACGATCACAGCGTCAATTTTTTGAAACTCAAGACATTTACCTGGGACAAGGTGCACGCGACCGACCCGACCGTTGAAGACCGCATTACCATCGCCGCGAACCGCGATTTGGCAGGCAGATATATGTCCCCTGCCGGGCAGGGGGGAGATGTAACGATCACCGCTGTGTTTGCGACACAAGACAAGCAGGAGTACACGAACTTTTATTCTGCCGTGAACGACATCAGTTGGCAGCGCGGATGGGGCAGCGGCGGCTTTCTGGATAATGCGGCCACGATACAGGACGTTCCCCTGAACACACTGATCATCGACATGTACGACACGAAGACCCACAAGCTGCTGTGGCGCGGCATGGTGACTGAGCCTACGGTAGTGACCGGAAGCGAAGACAAGAAAGACAACACGATCGATAAGGAAGTCACAGCGCTTATCAGTAAGTATCCGCCAAAGTACACGAAATCGAAGTAGGTTGTGACGGATAGAATATAGGTTGGAATTACGGCGGAGTAAGTAAAAAAAGTACGACACTCCCATTGCTGTAAGTTTGCTCTGTCACACAACATTGAAACAGCCTGGACATCTCCGTGTTTGGAGAAGCCAGGCTGTTTTATGTTTTGCAATTCGTAGTGTGGATTTATTTTATATTGTTACGAATATTGCAACTATGACTTACTTTGCCGCATCTGGAGTCTGCGCCGGCAGAGGCAGCTTTGCCTTCAGATAGGCCACAAGGGGCGACTTTGCCTCTTCGAGCGCGATCACCACCGACTGTGCATTCAGATCCGCACCCACTGCGCTTGTATGGGTGTGGTCGATGGGGAAGAGCAGCTTGGCTTTTTCCTGCCCGGTTGCCTCCAGACGGTCCGCCTCTACTCCGCCCATGTCGATGTATTGCAGGTGCAACGCGTCTGCAATCGACTTCATCACGTCGTCGAAGCCTCCCCCGCGCTGGAGATGCGGCACGCCGTTCGCGTCCGGTCTCCACTCATCGATAATCGTCATGGAGAGGAACATCGGGATTGCACCTTTGGCCTGAATGTCGGCGACGTACTTGCGGTTGTACCAGCCATAGGTATGGATGGTCTCAGTTTTGCCGGCCATGGGGCCGAAGGTCTGAGGCACGTCCTGAGTGGCGTCACCATCACCCCGCAGGTCGCCGCGCGGCTTGTTGCCGCCCAG
>DATKGA010000146.1:0-4327 GCA_035510935.1 Acidobacteriaceae bacterium | reverse complement strand
GGAAGGGGAAGCGTCGAAGCGGCTGCGGGTCTGGTTCGGATTGCGCTCGATCTGATCCAGCGCAATCTCCAGTGGTTTGCCACTCGCTTCGGGGAGGACTCCCGCCTGTGGCCGCGGTCCAAGCAGGGACTCAATCCCTTTACCTAGCGCTGCCCGGCGCTTCGGGTCGACATGGGCGGTGGTTGCTTCCATCGTAGTAACCTCTTTCTGCATTCACTGCGGACAGTCCTTACTGACAACCTCAGCTACTTGTTGTACGGCCAGAACCGGGGAACCGTTTTGACCTCTTCATGTCCATCATTCAGTTGCTTTTGTGCCTTCGGACTCACAATTCCGTTCCTGCGTAGCAACTCTGCCGCCAGCGCGGTATATGCCTCCGCACCCTTCGATCTCGGATCGTAGAGTTGCACCGGCTTGCCGTGGCTGGGTGCTTCGGCCAGCCGGATATTGCGAGGGATGGTCGTCGTCAGCAGCTTTTCCCCAAAGAATGTCTGCAAATTCTCCGTCACCTGCTGCGATAGATTGGTGCGATCGTCGTACATGGTCAACAGCACTCCTTCGAGTGCAAGCGTCGGATTGAAGGTCTGGGCCACCCGGTCGAGCGTTTGCATCAGCTCTGTAATGCCTTCCAGAGCGAAATACTCCGCCTGCATGGGCACCAGCAGGCCATCGGCAGCTACTAAAGCATTCAATGTCAATAGATCCAGCGCAGGCGGGCAGTCCAGCACGATAAACGGATAGCGGCCGCGGACGGAGTCAATCGCTTTGCGAAGACAGAACTCCCTGGCCTCCTGCGAGACAAGTTCCAGGTTCGCGCCAATCATGTCCTTGCTTCCGGGCAGCAGAGCCAGCGACGGGATCTCCGTCGGTAGCAACGCCTCCTCCAGGGTCGCCAGTCCCATCAGCACATCGTAGATGCTTAGGCGCGATTCGCTGCGTCCAACACCCAGGCCGCCAGTTGCATTGGACTGCGGGTCGCAGTCGATCAGAAGGGTTGGCAGCCCTTCCAGCGCCAACCCGGCGGCCAGGTTGATGGCTGTGGTCGTCTTGCCCACACCACCCTTTTGATTGACCACGGCGATCACTTTCGCAGCAGTTGTGCCGGGTTGGCTCGAGATCGTCGTCAGGTCGGGAAGTTGGGGGTACACGGTTGCAGGAAGACTATCGAGCGTGCGCATGGATGGCAATGCCGCAAGGCTGTGCAGAAGTCTGCCTCCCTGTGGAGAAACTGTGGACGGTTTCATATCCCTGCTTCTATGGCGGGGATTGCGTGGGGGCGGTGTGGATATCTTTTATGCCAGGCTAGCCTTAAATCTCCAATGTTCCACGTGGAACTAGGAGCCTCGCCGCATCCCCTGCGTCTCATCCTCTGTCTTCACCCAGCTTCGTCAAGCCAGTGTTCCACGTGGAACATCGCGGACAAGGTGAACCATCAAGACCGATGCGCAATCCAAAGCACCCCCTCGTCCGACTCCGGCAACGCTACAGCCTCCATACGAAAACCCTCTGCAAGCCCTGGATATATCGTCTGGCCTGCCGTCCCCACAATCAGCACTCGCTCTCTGGCCCGCAGCCCAGCCTCAACCACCGCTCGATCCATGCGGTCCACCGCACGCAATGCCACCACGTCAAATTGCCGCTCAGCAGGCATCGATTCCACCCGGCCGGCCCACACCTCTGTCCGCAAACCCAGACTCCGAACCACCTCGTTCAGAAATGCCGCCTTCTTGCTATGCGATTCTGCCAGTGTGACTTGCACGTCTGGTCTCAATAATTGGATCGGAACCCCAGGAAATCCGGCGCCGGATCCCAAATCCAGAAGCGTCCCGCACGCACCCAGGCGGCCTCCTACAAACAGGCTTTCACCAAAGTGGCGACGGACAATCTCCTCAGCACTGCGGATCGCAGTCAGATTGATCCGCGCATTCCACTTCAGTATAAGTTCAAGATAAATAAGTAGTTTAAAGTGAATTGCAGGCCAGTCGAGGCCTCCCTCGACCGGACTTTCAACCTGCTCGATCGGCATGACAACATACGGCTTCAGCAATTCAGCGATCGTATCCAGAGTCAAAGGAACCTTCTATACCGCGGGGGCTGACGTCGGCCGAGGAACCCATGCCGCAGCTTCGGCAATAAACCGCGCAAACAGAGCTCGCGAGGCCGCGCTGTCGTCGAACGTCCGCTCCGGGTGCCATTGCACGCCCACTACAAAGCTCCCCCCCAGTCCCTCCGGCGTGTTTTCAATCGCCTCAACCACGCCGTCTTCGGGAGTGCGGGCGGTCACGCGCAGCCCGTCACCGGCAGTCCCAATGGCCTGGTGATGGCTGGAATTCACTGGCAGCAAAAGAGATCCATCTTGCTCCGTGATCTCGCCTACCGCCACCATCTTCCCAAGCAAAGAATCCGTCGACACCGCCGCAATATGCGCGATCGGGACCTTTCGCCCTGCCTTGTGGTTCACGGTTCCGGCAGCTAAATGCTGCACCAGCGTTCCGCCCCGCCACACATTCAGCATCTGGGTGCCAAAGCAGATGGTGAAAATCGGTTTCCCCATATTGTGCGCGTCCTGCAGCAGCAACTCGTCCACATTCTCGCGGGCGAGGTCGGCGGGAGCGCACTCCGCAATCGGCTCCTGCCCATACTTCTGCGGATTCACGTCCGCGCCGCTGCCTGGCAGCAGGATTCCCTGGCATCCGGCAATCAGCTTGGCGGTTGCGGCAGGAGGCTCGCCCAGCGGAACCTCGACTGCCTCGCCTCCGCTGCGCTCAATCGCGCTCGCGTACTGTATCCAGGCCTGGCTGCTGTACTCCGGGTCCATGCTGGGGATCGGTATTGCGATGCGGGGTCTGGTCATGGCGTGGTCTAGGCTCCGTGAGTCGCATTGTTGGACTCGGCCGCAGCCCGGAAATCATCCGCCGGTGTGAGGTCCGAGTACTGATAGTACATCTTACTGATCTCGGCGTAGAGTCGCTCAGTCAGTGCATCGGCGTCCTTGGTGGTCAACCCATCGGTGGGGATCGGGTCGCCCACGATAATCATCAAAGGTCGCGGGCGAAGGCTATACACATGGATCGGCAGCAGCTCATAGGTCCCGATCAGCGCCAGCGGAACCAACGGAACATTCGCCCTCAGCGCCATGAACGCGCAACCGGAATGGGCCGCCTGCATGTGCCCGTCTGGACTTCGCGATCCCTCGGGAAACAGTACGAGCGGTGTTCCCGACTTCAATGCTGCAACCCCGCGCAACAGGCCCGCTATAGCCGAGCGTGAGCTTCTCGAGTCGATCGGGACCTGCCCCGACCGCCGCAGATACCAGCCCACGAACGGCACCTTCCACAGCCCTTGCTTGGCCAGTATGCGGAACTGGAAGGGCAGCTTGGCAAACAGCGCCGGGGTATCCATATAGCTCAGGTGGTTCGACGCATACACGGCCACCGGGTAATTCCTCAGCTTCTCCCCGCCCACAAGGCGCACCGGCGATAGAGCGCATCGCAGCATCACCGCCGCCCAGGCACGCGCCACCAGATGTTGCTGGCGGCCCGGCCTATCCCACAGCCCGCAGATCAGCGACACACACCCGAAGCCCGCCGTCGCCAGCGCCATCAAAGGGATACACACAAAAATACTGAGATAGCGCAGATGCACCGGAATCCGGTGTGCCGGCTGCGGCGCACCGCTCGATTCGACTTCGGATTCAACTACGCTCCGGCTCAGGCTCTCGTTCATGGTTCCAGCACCGCCTCGCGCACCGCGCCCACCAGGTAGATGGAGCCGGTCGCCACAATCACGCCGTGGGCAGGCGTCAAGCGTCGGGCCAAAGTCAGTGCTTCGTTTGCATCGTGCGTGGCATGTGCGCGGATATTCAACACCCGCGCGGTGTGCAGCAATGCATCCATGCTTGCCGCTCGCGGGTTCTCGATGGGAGCGAACACAATGTGGTCGTGCGGCCGGCCCGCACCGGAGTCGAACAGTGGGAACAGTGTCCGCGCCATCTCGGTCAGGTCTTTATCGCGCAGGCAACTAAAGATCAGCGTGCGCGGTCGTTGCTGCGGCAGCGTGGCGATGGCCGCGCGCAGCGCCCTTGCGCCCGCCGGATTGTGCGCCACATCCAACAGCAGGTTCGGAGGCAGGAATTCCAACCTGCCCGGCCACGCTATGCCTGCAATTCCCTCTTCAATAGCGGCGTTTGTAATATTGTAACTACTACTATTACATATTACCTCGATATTTGATACATTGTAACTTATATTGCTACTAATTATTTGATTTTTGATGTTTCGTAATTCAACCGCCGCTGCAATCGCCAGCGCAAGGTTGCGCTGCTGGT
>DATKGA010000145.1:0-4907 GCA_035510935.1 Acidobacteriaceae bacterium | reverse complement strand
GTCCATAGCCCCTCGGTGCGCACCGTCTTGCGCGCATCGTTCACAATCTCGTTGTCCTCTCGCTTGAACCAGCTCATCCGCGATTACCTCGGCAAAATCCTTGCGTCTTTTGCTGCACTCCCCGCTGCCGTTCTATTGTATCGGGACTCGCCCTTTTGGCGCAGGTTCGCCTTGAAGCAAACCTTCTTCCTCCATCTCGCAAAAATAAATCCGAGCGGATCGCCATCCCGCGCGTCAGTGGAGTAGAAGGGTTGAATGGACGCGATCGGGGAACGCAGCTTGCAATGGTTCGCGGCAGAGCGGGTGGTCGAGGAACCCGACCTGCCAGCGCTGGTTCGTGACTACTCCGGCCTCCTCTATCGCGTCGCGCTGTCGCTGCTGCGCAACCGGGCCGAGGCGGAGGATGTGCTTCAGGACGTCTTCCTGCGCGTCTTGCAGCGCAAGCGGGAGCTGGCCGCAATCGTCGAACTGCGGCCATGGCTCGTGCGCATCGCCTGGAACCTCGCGCTCGACCGCCGCCGCCGCATCCGTCCCCAGCAGATGGACGATCTCTTTGCCGAGGGCCTGCTCGCCGCCGATCAGCCTGCCGACCAGGCGCTCGCCGAAGCCGGTCGCATCCGCCAGGTGATGGCAGCCATCGAGAGGCTTCCCCAGCGCGAACGCCAGGCGCTTCTGCTCTCGGCAATGGACGAGCTCAGCACAGCGGAGATCGGCATCGTCATGGGTCGCAGTGAATCCAGCGTCCGTTCCCTGCTCTTTCGAGCACGCACGCATCTGCGCCAGCGTTTGGATCTTTAGGAGGAGTTATGCAGTTTGAACACAACAATCACGACGACGCCATCAATAAGACACTCTCAGCTTTGAAGTCTGCCGCTCCGCCCGAGGGGATGGAGGCCCGCATTCTTCAGCGTCTACAGCAATCCGCATCCGCCGCTCCCTTTCTCTGGCGCGATCTGCTCACCGGCTCCGCTTTAGCCGGTGCCTGGTGGCGCGGCGCACTCACCGGGCTCGCCGCTGCAATGCTCCTCGTCGGTATCCTGCTGCTCGCTCAGCATGGCCTGCGACCCACATCGCGACATGATGTCAGCCAAGTCGCCGCCACACGCAATCTCGTGCCAACTCCTGTGTCGGTCGCGGCTTCTCCTGGGTGCCCCGCTCATGCGCAGGTTCATCGCGCATGGGTGGGGTCTACAACCGGAGAGACCATTCATGCGCGGGTTCATCACGCATGGATTGGGCCCTCCACCAGCTTTGCCCCGTCGCATCCCGCGCCCGTTCTGCCTCTCACCGCGCAGGAGCGCGCACTCGTTCGTCTCGTGCAGACGGTCAATCCAAAACAGTTAGCTTCGTTCAACTTCGATGCGCAGGAAAAGGCTGAAACCCAGGAAATCGACGACTTCAACAAGTTCTTCACCCCTCCGCCTGCCCCGCCGCAGCCTGCGGATAACGATTCCCCAACCAATACGCAACAACCCGCACCGCAACAGGGAGAACAAATATGAAGCATGCAACCAGATTCCTAACAGCCGCCATCGCCGTAATTCTTACCGGCACAGCCGCATTCGCACAGGCACAGCCCGCGCCCGCCCCCGCCGTATCTTGCTCAGACACACCCTACGCAAGGCAGTGCGCTAATCTTCTGCCCCAACAAACCATCTATCTGAAATATGCCGTTCAGCAGGCCGACGCCAACGAGATCGTAACTGCCCTGCGAAATGCTCTACCGCCCGACGCCAAAATTTTTCTGGTCGCCAGCCAGAACGCCATCGTCATGCGCGCCACATCCGAACATATAGCCTTAGCGCAGAAGCTCATCAACGAACTCGACCGCCCCAAAAAGAACTATCGCCTCACCTACACCGTCACTGAGATGGACGGCGGTAAGCAGATTGGCACCCAGCACTACGCAATAATCCTGACTTCGGATCAGACGACAACGCTCAAGCTGGGCAACAGAGTTCCAGTCGTCACCAGCAGCGCTCCCGGCGCACAGACACAATTTACCTATATCGATGTTGGCATGAACATCGACGTAACCCTGACCACAATGGGCGATGGCGCCATTCTGAAGTCCTCCGTAGACCAGTCCAGCGTCGCGCCGGAAAAGGTCGACGTAGGTGGAGGCACATACCAGCCAATCGTCCGCCAGTCCTCGCTGCGAGGCGAATCCTTCCTCGCTCCCGGCAAGTCCCAGTCGCTCGGCTCCATGGACATCCCCGGTAGCACCAGCCACCTGCAAATCGACGTCGAAATGGAGCTTCTGCCCTAAGCTCTCTCAACTTTTGGGTGCCCCATCTTCGCGACAGCTTCATCGTCGCTAAGGTGGGGTATTGTCTTACCTCATTCCTCGAACCTTCCCCCTTGTTACTCTGGTAGCACCATGACCTCAACCCGCATGCCCGCCGAGTGGGAGCCTCACGCCGCCACTTGGATCGCGTGGCCCCACAATCCGGAAGACTGGCCCGGCAAGTTTCAACCCATACCCTGGGTCTATGCAGAGATCGTCCGTCATCTATCCGCCGTCGAAGACGTCCACATCCTGGTCAACGATCTCGCCGCCGAACGCCGCGCCACCGGCATCCTTCGCCGCGGCGGCGCCAACCTTGGACGCCTCCACTTCCACCGCTGGCCCACCGACCGCGTCTGGCTCCGCGACTCCGGTCCCATCTTCGTTAAAGATGAAGACGCCAACCTCGCCATCACCAACTGGAAGTTCAACGCCTGGGCCAAGTACGACAACTTCCTGCGCGACGACCAGATCCCTCACCACGTCGCCAAGCTCTACAACATTCCCGAGATCAAGCCTGAGCTTCCGTCTGTTGATTCTGGATCAAAGCCCACGCGCCTCGTCCTCGAAGGTGGCTCCATCGATGTCAACGGCGCCGGCGTCCTGCTCACCACCGAGGAGTGTCTGCTGTCTGAGGTCCAGCAGCGCAACCCCGGCCTCGGCACCGTTGCAGAGACCCGCGCCAAGTTAGAGCGCGCCTTTCACGACCACCTCGGCATCCACCAGACCCTCTGGCTGCATCGCGGCTGCGCCGGCGACGACACCCACGGCCACATCGACGACATCGCCCGCTTCGTTGCACCCGATACCATCCTCGCCTGCATCGAGCACAACACCGCCGACCGCAACCACCTCCCGCTGGCCGAGAACCTCGAGCGCCTCCACTCCTTTCGTCAGACCTTCAGCCCCGGCATACGCACCAAAAGCGGCAACCAGGGCAAGCCCTTCAAGATCGTCACACTACCCATGCCATCGCCCGTCTTCTTTGAAGGCCAGCGCCTCCCCGCCAGCTACGCCAACTTCTACATCGCCAACTCGCTCGTCCTCGTCCCCACCTTCAACGACCCGCAAGACCGTATCGCCCTCAACACCATCGCCGCCTGCTTTCCCACCCGCAAGGTCGTCGGCATCCACGCCGTCGACCTCGTCTGGGGCCTCGGCACCCTCCACTGCCTCACCCAGCAGGAACCCGCATGACCGACGACTCCGACCTCGACTTCCTCCATGCCTGCATCGCCGAAGCCCGCGCCGCCGAGCACGACGGCGAAGTACCCATCGGTGCCATCCTCACCCTCAACGGAGAGATCATCGCCCGCGGCCAGAACCGTGTCCTGCGCGATCACGACCCCACCGCTCACGCAGAGATCGTCGCTCTCCGCCACGCCGCCCGCGCCATCGCCAACTATCGCCTGCCAGAAGGTTGCACCCTCTATGTCACCCTCGAGCCTTGCGCCATGTGCGCCGGCGCCATCCTCCACGCCCGCGTCAGCCGCCTGGTCTACGCCGCGCCCGACCCCAAGGCCGGAGCCTGTGGCTCTGTCCTCAGCGTCCTCAACCATCCGCAGCTCAACCACCGCGTCGAAGTCACCTCCGGCCTCCTCGCCGACGAGTGTGGCCAGCTCCTCACCGCCTTCTTCCGTGCCCGCCGCTGACTCCGCGCCCCCATCCCCGCCGCCCTAATCGATCCTCGCAAAGGCTGTAAAATAGAACTATGGAATTGATCGTCTACTCCGCCCCCTGGTGTCGCGATTGCCGCGAGGCCAAGCGTTTCCTCGCCGCTCACTCCATCCCCTATACCGAGATTGACATCGAGATCACCCCCGGTGCCGCCGCCGAGGTCATCGCCCACACCGGCAAGCGCGCCATCCCCCAGTTCGTCCTCGACGGCAAGTGGATTCAACCCTATCGCCCCGGCCACGGCTTTCTCCTCGACGAGATGTCCGCCCTCTTCCACGTTGCAGTTAAATAGATAGTTGTTATTCCGTAGCGCAGCGTAGGAATCTGCTTCTGTTCTTCATGAACTGTTCGCCTCTAGGAAGGCTCTTATGATCGCCCGTTACACACGCCCTGCCATGGGCCATATCTGGTCCGACGAGAATAAATTTCGCTGCTGGCTCACCGTCGAGACCGCCGCCTCCCAGGCCCTTGCCCGCTTCGGCCTCGTCCCCCAGGCCGCCGCCGACGCCATTCGCGATCGCGGCAACTTCACCGTCGCCCGCATCAATCAAATCGAGGACGAAGTCCGCCACGACGTCATCGCCTTCACCACCGCCGTCGCCGAACACATCGACGCACCGCCCTTCGCCGCGGAAAAATCATCCCGTTGGCTGCACTTCGGCCTCACCTCCACCGACGTCGTCGACACGGCGCAGTCCCTCCAGCTCCGAGAAGCCTCCGCATTGATTCGAACCGGCATCGAAAGCCTGTCCAAAACTTTAAAAAATCGCGCCATCGAGTTCAAACACACCCCCATCATCGGCCGCACTCACGGAGTCCACGCCGAACCCACCACCTTCGGCCTCAAACTTTTGCTCTGGTACTCCGAGATGCAGCGCAACCTCACCCGCTTCGATGCCGCCGCCGAAGACCTCCGCGTCGGCAAGCTCTCCGGAGCCGTCGG
>DATKGA010000144.1:0-2110 GCA_035510935.1 Acidobacteriaceae bacterium | reverse complement strand
GGAGGAGGAGCCTCGGACGGGAAGCTGACCTGCACTACCTGTCACCCGGCGCACAGTTTTTCGAAGACGGCGGCAGAGTACCGGATGGTCTGCCGCGGCTGCCACCCCACCATGCACAATGGCGCGGCTCTCGATTGCACGCGCTGCCACATGCCCAAGCGGCAGGCGCCGGATGCCGAGCGGATGATGGTGACGGACCACCGGATCCAACGGCCACTATAAGTACCAAGGACCCGTTCGTTGTTACCACTATGATGAAGTGATGAGGAAGACGCGGGGCGGAATCTCGCCCGTGATCGCCGTGGATCGTAAGGCTGCGCAGCCTCTACATCGCCAGATCTACGACGCCTATCGCGCCACCATTCTGGGACGCAACCTGCAGCCAGGGTCGAAAAACACTCCGCATTACGATAGGGTGCTCGCTGGAAGGGGCCCTGCGTCGACTCGATAACCGAGCTTTCGGAGTTCCTTGATCATTCGGCTGGTCCGCGTACGCTGCGACTTGGCGCTGACCGCGGGCCCGCGTTCCTCGTAACGCACTCTCCTGCGCAGGAGGAGCCAGATTAGTCTACAAAGTCGATGGGCGATGGCCCAGATGGCCTCTTTGTATTCCATCCCCCGGGATAGGAACTTGCGAAAAGTAATTTCAAAAATACTGCCCTTGACCTTGACCGCCGCCTGCGCCGCTTGGTTCAGCAACCGGCGCATATTCTGATTGCCCTTAGGTGAGGTGGTGCTGTGGGCCTCGCCAGCCGTCTCGTTGCTCCCCGGACACACCCCCACCCACGAAGACATCTCTTTGGCGGACTCAAAAGCCTTCGCCTCCGGGCCTACTTCGGCGACGATCTGGACTGCCGAACTGACGCCCAAACCGGGCACTTCCGCCAAACGTTGTAGGGCCTCCTGATGCTCCTGGAGCAGTTCCGCGGCCTCCCCGTCCAATTTCGCAATCTGTTCTTCCAGTAACTTCAACTCTTCCAGCGCCATCTTCAGCAGCCGCCGGTAAACTGGATGCAGATGCGCGCAGGCGCCCAGTGCGTCCCGTAGTTGGGCGGGCGTTGCCCGTAGCCGCTGATCGGCCAGCGCGGCCACCGCGGCCGGGTCGGTTTCCCCTTCCGCCAGTGCCTGCAACATCCGCCGCGCGCTCAGGCCCAGCAGGTCCGACACCCAACTCGATAGCTTGATGTGCGCCTGCTCCAGCAAGCTCTCCAGTTGATTCTGAAAGCGTACCTTGTCGCGCGTCAACTGGTATTTGCGCCGGGTCACCGTACGCCACAGCCGCTGCTCCGGATCGGGCACAAAACTTAAAACCAACTCCTGTGCCACTAACCGTTTCACCATACGCTCGGCGTCGGTGAAGTCGCTTTTGCGCCCGCGCCGCCCGCGGTTAGACTTGGCTTGGCATAAGTGCAAGGCGCCGGACATCTTGGTGGCTCCCTCTCGCTTTCGACGCTCCGGTTGCCAGTGCTGCTCCAGCGTGCCCCATACCGGCCTCCAGTACTCTGCCGTGGATTCCATCACCACCTCTTCCACCTCTTGCTGCACCAGCCACTGGGTCAGCAACTCCAACTGTTCCGGCGTGGTGCCGAACTTGCGCCGCTCAAACTGGTACTCCCCTTCGCCAGCCACGTCCGCCACCACCACCGCTAACATCTTCTTGTGTACGTCGATTGCTGCAACTCGATAGATCATCAGACCTTCTCCGGCAGCGGCGCAGCGAGCACGCGAAACAGTTAGACTCCTAGGCAGGGTCGCGGGCTATCCCGGTTCCGGTCGGAACCCAGACGCCCATTTATTCGCGCAAAGCGCACGTGCTCCGGATCAAACAGGCCAACGGCCTCAACTTCGCCACTGTCTTACCGATCTCTTTGCGCCGCTACCCCATTCTGACACGCCGCTAGCTCGCGCCCTTTTTCATGAAATTTCGCGGGCCGCAGGCCCATCACAACAGGCCAGGAGGCCTGTCCTACTCCACGAGACCGGCGGACGCTCCGACCCACTCAAGGTTCTTGTTATGGTCCACTCCCATCATGGCGCCGCGGCCCATGCGGACCAGGAGCGAGACTGGCAGAAGCTCGTCGAGCCAGATGTACATGATGCGGATCTCAGC
>DATKGA010000143.1:0-2473 GCA_035510935.1 Acidobacteriaceae bacterium | reverse complement strand
CGAGGATCGTCTTGTCGGCGCCCGGCGCCGACAAGACGATCCTCGAGTTCGTCGGTCACGATATCCAAGCCGACCTTGCCGGCCCCAACAGCGACCTCCGCCGCGACCACCAGCACGAGGCCGAACTCAAGCTCATCCTCTCTTCCAACCTCCACGACTGGAACATCTCAGAGAACTTCATTACCGAGAAGGACATGGGCCACGACCCATGGGAGTTCGATTACGCCGTTGCCGTTGCTCGACCCCTGCGCAGCGCAGCTGGCGGACGGGAATGTATGTTCTGCGCGGAAAAGTTCACCGCTGGCGCGGAGGCCTACGGCGGCCTCGGTGACACCTTCGCACTGACCATGCGCGATACCTCGCACTACATTGCGCCAATTGTCGGGTGGCAGCTGCCGAAGGGTGCACGCCTGAGTTTCTCGCCAGGTTTTGGCCTCACTAGTTCAAGCCTTGCCCGCGTCTACCGCGTCGGTCTTGCCTTCGAATTCGAGCAGATCGGCCGTTGGTTCCATCCATCGAGACCGCAGTCCGGCTCATAGGGAGGTGCGGAATGATGCGCCTCAGGCTAGCGATTCTTCCCATCTTGCTCAGTGTCTCCCTTGTGGTGGCCGCGGCTTTCAGCTCCCGCTGGCAGCAGGTCCCGGAAAACGATCATTCACGCCCGAACCCGCTTGCCGGCACGCCGCAGACAGTCGCAGCCGGTGCGCTCGTTTATCGCGACCACTGCCTGCAATGTCACAGAACCAATGCCGAGGGCGATGGCCATAAACGACCTTCACTGCGCAGCGATGGGATTCGCTCCGCATCGGACGGAGACATCGAGTGGTTCCTCCGCCAGGGCGACCTCGGCCACGGCATGCCTTCCTGGTCCAGCCTGTCGGAAGCGCAGCGCTGGCAAGTCATTTCCTGGCTCCGCTCCATCCAGTAGCAAGCGGAACCTCGCCCTGGCCGCGATTTCTTCTTTGCGGCCAGGGCAGTCAGGTCCTTTCGCCAACCCCACCAACTGCCACGAGCTGGGAGCTAGAAGCTGCTTCGCAAGCGAGCGCCATCACTACCAGCACCCGCTCCAATCGTTTAACCTCATAAGTTCCGCCAATCATGACCACCGCCGCCGCCCAAGCCCGTTACCCGCTCACTCAAGGCGTCAACCCATGGTTGGTCACCGTCTCCGTCATGCTCCCTACCTTCATGGAGGTGCTTGACACCGCGATCGCCTCGGTCGCTCTTCCCTACATCGCCGGGAGCCTTTCTGCTTCGAACTCTGAGGCCACCTGGGTCCTCACCAGCTACCTGGTCGCCAATGCCGTAATCCTACCCGCCTCCAACTGGTTCGCCCGCCGCTTTGGCCGCAAGCGTTTCCTGCTCCTCTGCGTCATCATCTTCACCGTCGCCTCCTTTTTCTGCGGAGCAGCTCCGTCCCTCGGCGTCATCCTCCTCGCGCGCGTTCTTCAGGGAGCAGGCGGCGGTGCCCTGCAGCCTCTTTCCCAGTCCATCCTGTTGGAGAGCTTTCCCGTCGCCAAGCGCTCCATGGCCATGGCCGCCTACGGCCTCGGCATCGTCGTCGCCCCGGTCCTCGGACCCACACTCGGCGGCTGGCTCACAGACACATTTTCCTGGCGGTACGCCTTCTACATCAATATTCCCGTGGGGATTCTGGCCGTCTTCATGATCGTCCGCTTCATCCACGACCCGCCCTACATCAAGAACGCCAAAGTCGGCGCATTCGACAACATCGGCTTCGGCCTTCTCATTGTCTGGACCGGCGCCCTGCAGATCGTCCTCGACAAGGGCCAGGAAGATGACTGGTTCGGCGCACTCTGGGTCCGCTGGGCCGTCACTGCGCTCGTCGTCGCACTTATTGGATGGATCTGGCACTCCTGGACCCATCCCCGTGGCCTCGTCGACTTGCACATCTTGAAGAACCGCAACTTCCGCACCGGCTGCTTCCTCATTGCTCTGCTTGGCATGTGCATTTACATCACCATCGCCATCCTGCCCCTCTACTATCAGGAGGTCCTCGGCTACACCGCATTCACCGCCGGCCTGGTCGTCGGCCCGCGCGGCATCGGATCCTTCATCGGCTCCCCCATCATCGGGTTCCTCGGCTCGCGCATCGACAACCGCAAACTGCTCTCCGCCGGCTTTGTCGCCTTCGGCCTCTGCGCTCTGGTTTTCGGTACAGTCAACCTCTCCATCGGCCCATACACCCTCCTCGTCCCAATCCTTCTCACCGGCTTTGCCCTCAGCTTCGTCTTTGTCCCCCTAGCCACCATGAGCACCTCCACATTGACGCGCGACGAAATGGGCAACGCCACCGGCCTCTTCAACATGCTGCGCAACATTGGCGGCTCCATTGGCATCGCCATGGCCACAACCGCCCTCGTTCGCCGCTCCGCCCTCCACCAGAACGAGCTCGGCGCAAACCTCTCCCCCAACGGCTTCGTCCTCCAACAGAAATCAGCCGCCATTTCTC
>DATKGA010000142.1:0-11375 GCA_035510935.1 Acidobacteriaceae bacterium | reverse complement strand
AGGGGATCATCCAGAATAAACTCCCGCTGGCGAAGTTCGTCGATCCGGCGTACGCCAAATTCGACCCGGCCAAGTTCGACCCGGCCGCCAGCTTCTACCTGCCCATGAGTCCAGAGCCGCCAAGGGGAGAGGGCGCCATGGCGCCGCCAGCCAACGCTGCACCTACAACGCGACCGGTGCCGCAACCGGCAGCGCAACCTTAGAACATCTTCGCAACTTAATGCGGCCCGGTAACGTATGCACATTACAGGCCTGCTCGACCACGTGTGTGTGTAGTAAGCGCTACGATCCCCCCGGTTGGACCGGATTCAATTCACAACAGAAGGAAACCTTATGCGCAGCTTGCCCAGCTCACTCCTTGCCATCGCCCTAACCGTCACCTTTGCCCACGCCCAGAGCGCGCCCCCGGCCACAACGGTAGCCCCAGCCGCGCCGGGAGCAGCAGCCCCAGCCGCACCCGGAGCACCCGGAGCACCGCGCGCAGCTCGACCGCCGACCTTTTCCGCAACGCCGCAACCTGTGTTTCCCATCCCGCCGGCACTGAGCGGACCGGTGACGTTCAACTGCGGGGCCGCAAAGAAGGGCACAAGTGCCCTGACCGCCAGCAGCGTCTATAGCGAGAGCGCAGCCGGCTGGGACATCAAGACCACGCCGAAGGTGGAGGGCGGAATCTGCTCCTCTGACAAGCCGTTCTACTTCTCCATGGCGCTTCCGGAGGGCAACTACCGCGTCACGGTCGCGTTCGGTGGCAATGAGGAGTCGGTGAATACGGTCCGCACCGAAGCTCGCCGGCTGACGCTGGAAGCGGTTGCGGTCAAGGCCAAAGCCACCCTTACAAAATCCTTTGACGTGAACACGCGTGTCGCGGAGTTCAACAACCCGGACGGAACGCCCAACAAAGTTCGCCTGAAGAGCCGCGAGTACGGCAACCTGAACTGGGACAATAAACTGACCATAGAGTTCAACGGGACCAACCCCAGCTTCCACTCGATCGAGATCACGCCACTGGTGGGAGCGAAGGCCGAGCCTGTTGTGTATCTGGCAGGCGACTCGACCATGGTGGATCAGGACGTTGATCCGGCAGGCTCGTGGGGGCAGGCGCTTCCGCGCTTCTTCCTGCCCGGTATTGTGATCGCGAACCACGCCGAATCCGGCGAGACCTCCGCGTCCTTCCAGGGCGAACTGCGCTTTCCGAAGATCATGTCGGTGATCAAACCGGGAGACTACTTCTTCATGCAGTTCAACCACAACGACCAGAAGGCGGGCGCGGTGACGCTGGAGCGGTATAAGCAGATCCTGACCGATTTTGCCAAACAGGTGCGGGCCAAGGGAGCAATCCCGGTGATTGTGACGGCTCAGCACCGCAGGACCTTTGACGCAAGCGGGCATATCACCAACTCACTGGCGGATTACCCGCAGGCCGCGCGCGACGTGGCTGCGGCCAACAACATCGCGCTGATCGACCTGACGGCGATGAGCAAAGTGCTGTATGAAGCAGAGGGGCCGGAAGGAGCCAAGCACCTGTTCAATGGCACGGACATCACCCACTTCAACAACTACGGCGCGTACGAGTTGGCACGATGCGTTGTGCATGGCATCCGCGAAGCCAAGCTGCCCATCGCGAAGTTCCTCGATCCCACGGTGCCGGACTTCGATCCCGCGAAGTTTGACCCATTCGAGAAGTTCACACTGCCCGGCTCGCCCAACGGAAGACGGCCCGGCGGCCCACCCATCCCGGTTGACGACCAGCTGTAGAACATAGCCATTACACTCCACAAAGAGGCCCACATTGCACAGAATGCGATGTGGGCTTTTTATGTGTTTCAAACAATTACTTTTGAATTTCTCAACTCTCTGCACGATTAGCTCAGGATGCGGATTCTTTGGTGAGCAGACCGCCATACAGCTTCACCGTTTGGGCGGCGATAGCCTGCCAGGAGAAGGTCTCTTCGACGCGCTTGCGGCCTGCGGCGCCGAACTTCGCGCACAACGCCGGGTCGGCCATCAACCGCGCGATGGGGGCGGCGAGATCGCGGGCGAAGCGGGCGGAGTCGAGCGGAAATCCAGTGACCGGATCGGGGTCAAAGGGTACCAGGAGGCCAGTCGGCCATTGCTCGCCTGCGGCCGATTCATCCACCACCACCTCAGGAATTCCGCCCACCGCGCTAGCCACCACGGGCGCGCCACAGGCCATGGCTTCGAGATTGATGATGCCGAAGGGCTCGTAGACCGACGGGCAGCAGAAGACGCGGCAGTGGGAGTAGAGCTGGATTGCCTCGGCGCGGGTGACCATCTTCTCGATCCATACGATTTTGCTTGCCGCGGCGCTAGTGCCCCCAGCGGCACGCGCCGCCTCGACGCCCGCGCGCATCTCGGCGGCGATCTCCGGCGTATCGGGCGCGCCCGCGCATAGCACCACCTGCGTACCGGCGGGCAGATGCTTCACCGCGTCGACCAGATGCACAACACCCTTCTGGCGCGTGATACGGCCCACGAAAAGGACGTACGGTACTGCAGGATCGACACCGTACTTGATCAGCGCATCCGTGTCCGAGGTCCTGCGATACTCCGCCACGTCGATGCCGTTGTAGATGACATGCACACGGGCAGCGTCCACCTGGGGGTAGGCGCGCAGGATGTCCTCCCTGGTGCCACGCGAGACTGCGATGATGGCGTCGGCGTCGAGGATGGCCGTGCGCTCCATCCAGGAGCTCATGGCGTAGCCGGAGCCGAGCTGTTCGGCCTTCCAGGCGCGCAGCGGCTCCAGCGAGTGGGTGGTAAGGACAAAGGGAATCCCATAGAGCTTTTTGGCCAGAAAGCCCGCCATGGCGGCGTACCAGGTGTGGGTATGCACGATGTCGATCTGCGCCAGGTCCTTCATCTGCGCCAGATTCAGGGCCAGGGCATCGACGGCAGTCTTGAATTTGGCATTGGTTCCGGCGGTGATTTCAGCGGCAGGCTCGTCGCCATGCACATGCAGATTGCCCACATCGAGCCGCTGCTTGCCCCAGCAGTGCACCTCGACCTCGATCAGACGGGCAAGCTCACTGCTGAGGTACTCCACATGCACGCCTGCACCGCCATACACTTCAGGCGGATATTCCCTTGTCATCAAGCCAACCCGCATCGCGCTCTCCACCTCGTAAATTCAGGTTTCCTCGCAACAGAATACGCCTTGAAAGTTGCAGCCCACAGGGACTAGCGTGATTCCGCACGTTGGAGAGCGACAAAACCACCCGCGGTCAGCAATAATGGGTGCGCCGAAACTCACAACCCGCCGTAGACGTCTCTGATGCAAGCCCACGGCACAGGAATCGATGATAGAACCAGTAGCGCAGCCAACCGCCAGTTTGGAGAACCCCATGAAACAGCACCCGCGCACGCACTCCCTCCGCACGCTTCTCGCGTTACTGCTTCCCTGCACCGTACTTACGGTTGTACTTGCGCCCTCGTACGGCGCACAGACCACGGCCAGGTCCGCTGCAGCATCGAAGCCCCCGGCAGCGGCCGCACAAACGACTGCGGCCTCGGTCGCGGGGCCTTTGGATTCTTCCATCACAGCCCTGCATGCTCACTTCCTCAATCCGCCAAACGAGGCGCGCCCGATGGTGCGCTGGTGGTGGTTTGGCCCGGCTGTGGTCAAGCCTGAGATCCAGCGTGAGCTACAGCAGATGAAGGCCGATGGGATTCAGGGCGCGGAGCTGGCCTTCGAATACGCGCAGGTACTGGACGACCCGTCAAGAAATCTGAAGAACCTGCCCTTTCTGTCACCGGAGATGCTGGACGACGTGAATTATGCGCAGGCTGAGGGGCGCAAACTGGGGCTGCGCATCGACCTGACGCTATGCTCCGGCTGGCCCTACGGCGGCCCCAACACCCCGCTTTCCGAGGCCATTACAGACATCCGTGTAACCCAGGTTCCAGTGCCCGCCGGGGCCACTTCAGTCGCCGCGCCTAGTCTGCGCGAAGGAGAGTCGCTGATTTCCGCGGACATCGCCGATGTCGTTGCAAGCTCGCCTGCACCCGTGCTTGCTCCAGCTCCAGCGCCAGAAGGAGCCATTGCTGGTCGCGGCGGGCGCGGCGGTGGGCGTGGCGGCGCCCCAGCGGCTGTCGCGTTTGATGCAACCACCGCCAAGCCGCTCACCGTCGCCGGCAGCACAGCCGCGGTTACGCCCTCCGATAAGCCGCGCACGGCTCTGTTCTTTCTTCTCAGCCATCCTAGGATGCAGGTGAAGCGCGCTTCCGTGGGAGCCGAAGGCTTCGTGCTGGACCACTACTCGCACGACGCAGTCTCGCACTACCTGCAGAAGGTCGGCACACCTCTGATCGGCGCGTTCGGATCAACTCCGCCTACCTCTATCTTCTCCGACTCACTGGAGGCCGGCGGCTCCGGCTGGACCCCCGATTTCCCGTCTGAGTTCCTGAAGCGTCGCGGCTACGACCTGATTCCCCACCTTCCTGAACTGGCCGCCGGAGGCAGCGTCGCAGCCGACACGGTACGACACGACTACGGCGAGACGCTGACCGACCTGGTGAACGATAACTACCTGAAACAGATCACCGACTGGGCCGTCGCCCATCATACGAAGTTCCGCTCGCAGACCTACGGTGAGCCGGCGGTGGACTTCTCCAGCCAGAACATTCCCACACTGGCCGAGGGCGAGGGCCCGCAGTGGCGCGCCTTCTCTACTCTGCGCTGGGCGACGTCCGCCAACCATGTGTTCAACCACGTGGTCACTTCCGGCGAGACCTTTACCTGGCTGCACTCGCCGGTCTTTCGCGCGATTCCGCTGGATATGAAGGTCGAAGCCGACATCGACTTCATCATGGGCGAAAACCAGATCTTCTGCCACGGCTGGGGCTACTCGCCACCGGATGGCGAAGTACCGGAGCCGGGATGGAGCCTGTACGCAGCGGCGTCGTTCAACAATCACAATCCGTGGCACCCGGTGATGCCCGCTGTCACCGCCTACATCGGGAGGATGAGTTACCTATTGCGTCAGGGCAAGCCCGCCAACCAGGTTGCCGTCCTGATGCCCACCGACGATGCGTGGGCCACCTTTGCGCCTGGACGCGCCTCGGTGACCGCGGACATGGGCCGCTATGTCACCCCGGAGCTGATGTCCGCCATCCTCTCCGCCGGGTATAACGTCGACTACATCGACGCCAAGGCCATCAACAAGGTAGGCATGGGCACCCACCAGATACTGCTGCTGCCAAGTACCGAGCGCATTCCAGTGGAGACACTGAAGAAAATTGCCGCCTATGTAGCGGGCGGAGGCAAGGCGATCGCATTCGGCCATCTGCCCACGCTCACTCCCGAAGGTCAGCCGCTGGGCGATGGGGGCGCGGACACCTCGGAGATCGCGCTCATTACGGATATGGCTAGCCTTACTCAGGCACTGCACAACTCTGCAAAGCCTGACTTCCAGCTCAGCGCCACCGATGAGGCTACGGTCACTCATCTCGGCTTTATCCGCCGCAAGTTGCCCAACGCGGATATCTATCTGGTGGTTAACACATCGAACCAGCCACTGGATACTTCGGCAACTTTTGCCACCACGCACAAGTTCGCGGAAGAGTGGAATGTGGACAACGCGACCGCCGCAACCGCCTCGGCAACGGGCCAGAGCATCCACCTGGACGCTTACGGATCGCGCGTCTTCGTCTTCAGCGACACGCCGTCTACCGCCAAGCCCGCGCCCACCGCGACGAAGCTACTCGCGGACCTTAGTAGCGATTGGAAGCTGACCTTCACGGGCCTCAACAAGTCGGTCGAAGAAGCGGCTCCTGCCGACTGGATTGCCGATCCCACCACCATTCACTACTCCGGCGAAGGCGTCTATACGCGGGACTTCACCCTTGCCGCCGCTCCTGCCGGCCCAGTCTTCCTGCAGGTGGACGGAGGCAAAGCGACTCCGGCTCCCGCTCGAGCCGCACACCTGGCAGCGTACTATGACCCGCCGGTGCAGGCGGCCGCGCTGGTCACCCTCAACGGGAAACCGGCGGGAGCGCTGTGGCATCCGCCATACCGGCTCGATGTTTCCAGGCTGTTGAAGCCCGGCGTAAACCACATCGAGATCCATGTTTATAACACTGCACAGAACGCCTGGTCGGCGCTACCGCCGCACGATTATGCCCCACTGATCGCCAAATACGGAGACAAATTCCAGATGCAGGACCTGAACCTGATCGCACCGGTCTCCTCTGGCCTGCTCGGTCCCATCCACCTGGTCAGTGTGGAGAGCAAATGAGCGCAAACGCACAAGCCAATCCGGAAACCACATACTTGCGGTAACCCACCTCTCGATTCTGAGACGTGGGTTCCCGTTACCAGACTGTGACTGCGAACAATTCTGTTCGCGCTCGCCGTCTTCTTCGCCGCACCCTCACGGAACCTGCGCGCGGCTCCGCGCGCACTTTACTATCAACTCACTATGGCTGAAACCCGCTCCGTATATGACCCACAGGTTGCTATTGTGCAAGCCGGTGACTCCCGCGCTTCAGCTCTGCGTCTTGCACTCCTCTTTGCAGTCGTCAAGCTTACCTTTCAGTTCGCTCTCACACTTTGGACCGAGCATATCGGCTACGGCTATTTCCGTGACGAGTTCTACTATCTGGCCTGCGGCCGCCATCTCGCCTGGGGATACGTCGATCACGGCCCCATCGTCGCCCTTCAGGCCCGGCTCGGCGAACTTCTCTTCGGCGACTCCGTCTTCGCCATCCGCATCCTCTCCGCGGCAGCCGGCGCTGCGTCTGTCTTCCTCACCGGCATCCTCGCCTGGGTGCTCGGCGGCCGCCGTCCCGCGCAAGCACTCGCCATGTTCGGCCTTATCCTCTGCCCGCTATACATCGGCACCGACGGATTCCTATCCATGAATTCCTTCGAGCCAGTCTTCTGGATGACCTGCGCGCTCGCTCTCCTGCTGCTTCTACGGGGCTGTTCGCAGCTCCTCTGGTGGCCTATCTTCGGGTTCTCCGCGGGCACCGGCTTACTCAACAAACCGTCCATGGCCTTCTTCCTCGTCGCGGTCGCTCTGAGCCTGTTGCTCACGCCCGAGCGCCGGGTGCTGCGCTCGCGCTGGGCCGCGGTGGGTATCGTTCTGCTGCTTATCATCCCTCTGCCTAACCTTCTCTGGCAGTTCCACAACCACTGGCCTACCTACGAGTTCCTGCACAACGGTGAGGTCAACCACAAGAACATCGTCCTCGGTCCTCTCCGCTTCTTCCTCGCGCAGTTCGCCAACATGGGCCCGATCAACGTTCTGCTTTGGGTCCCCGGCGTCGTCGCTCTCCTCCGCGGCAGATCTATCCGCAACACACGCTGGCTCGGCCTTGCCTACCTCATCTTCTACCTCATCATGTTCGCGCTGCACGCCAAGGACTACTACCTCGCCGCGATCTATCCCATACTCTTCGCCGCCGGTGCCGTCGCCTGGGAGCACCGGTTTGCTGCTTCACACGCGATCCAGCACAACCGCACCGTAGCCTTTCCCGTCTTCGAATCCATCCTGCTTATCACGGGCCTCATCACCCTTCCCATGAGTTCGCCCGTTTTGCGCCCAGCCGCTTGGGTCCGCTATACCACCGCGCTCCATCTCCACGGAGACAAAATGGAAACCGCAGCTACCGGCCCGCTCCCTCAGTTTTACGCCGACCGTTTCGGCTGGGACCAGGAGGTCGGCATCGTTGTTCGAGCTTTCAGCTCACTTACCCCCTACGATCAGCGCCGCGTTTGTATCTTCAGCAGCAACTACGGTGAGGCTGGCGCAATCGACCTGCTCGGCCCGCGTCTGGACCCACAGCTGCCACCTGCCATCAGTGGACATAACAATTACTGGCTTTGGGGCACGCACGGATGCGACACCAATCTCGTCATCGCCGTCATCTCCGACAGCCCGAAGCAACTCGCAAATAAATACGAATCCGTAACCGTCGTCGGTCGCATGGACAACCCCTACGCCATGCCGTTTGAGCATCGCAACATCTATGTACTCCGCAGCCGGCGCCCCTCAGCTGCCTTCGAATGGGCGGATGAGAGGTTTTACTATTAATTGGAGAAGCCACCTCCGGCCTTCGTTGCTGTCGGCAATGCTCTACACTCGTCCTTGTGAAGAAGCCCAAACTCGGTCAACACTTCCTAGTCGATGAGGCTGCGCAGCAGGCCATTGTGGATGCGCTGGGGAATGTCTCCGCGCGCACGGTGATCGAGATCGGCGCGGGACATGGCGCCATTACGTCACTACTGGCCATGCGCTGCCGGCGGCTGATCGCACTTGAGATCGACCCTCCTCTGGCTGCCGAGATGCGCTTCCGATTCCGCGACAAGCCGCAAGTTGAAATTGTGGAAGCAGATGTCCTCGAAGTGGACATGGCTGCGCTCATCCAGCCAGACGAGAGCGCCGATGTGGTGGGCAATCTGCCGTATTACATTACCTCGCCGATCCTGATGCTGCTGTTTGCGGCCGGAGCACGCGGCCTGCTGGCACGCGCCGTGCTGATGATGCAGCGCGAGGTGGCCGACCGCTTGAGTGCAGCGCCCGGATGCCGCGATTACGGATTGCTCTCGGCCACAACGCAGATCTACGCGCGCGTGGAGACGCTCTTCCACCTGCCGCCTGCGGCCTTCGCGCCGCCGCCGCAGGTCAGCTCCAGCGTGCTGCGCCTGGAGTTTGCGCCGCGCTTTGTAGAGCTGGGTGTGGACCCCGCGGGCTTCGATGCGTTCCTGCGTACATGCTTCGCGCAGAAGCGCAAGACGCTGGCCAACAATCTTCGCTCAGCCGGAGCTGCGGGCGGGCGGAGTTATACGAGCGCCCGTGGCTATACCTCAGACGAGCTGCGCGCAGCATGGCCTGCCGAGATCCCGCCCCTGGCGCGCGCCGAATCGCTTGCCCTTGAGCCACTGGCCGCACTCTACCGCGCGCTCATGCATATCCGCCAAAACGCGGAATAAGCGCTACTGTGGACCTTGCAACCCCTGCGCAGGAACCAGAGTGAGCAGTGCGCCTGCGCGAGTGCGTACGCGCTGCATAACATCCGCATCGTCCGCAATCGAACTCAGGGTCTCCGCGATGGCTTGCAGTTCGATGGCGCGGCCATCGGCTACCTCGCGGCTGAAGCTCTCCAACTCGGCGTCCAGGCCAAGCCGGTCGTAGCGATGCAGATAGTCCAGCCTGCGGCCTTCGTCCATGGTCTCTGCAATGCCCTGGAGGATGTCAGTGAGGGTCTGAACATCCTTATTCTCCGTGTAGTTGTAGTCGCAGGAACCGATGACGCCATCCGAGCTGGAGTAGGTGAGCGTTTTCTTGCCGGTGTCTGCAACGTTCTTCGCCGTAGAGGCACATGAAACATTGAAATAGTTAAGGCTGCGGGTAAGTGCAAAGACCTTTTCTAGGGTGGCGTGAGAGACACGAAGCACCTGCAGGTTAAATGGATGCGGAGACGGCGGTGTATCGGGATGCCCCACGCTCACGGGCAGCTCGTCGCCAGTATACAAACCCCTTCCCGCCTCCGAGATTTCAAGGTTAAAGCGTGGCACGCGCAGACCGGGACGTTCGAAGTGGAACGTCATAGTATGCGCCTGCAGTTGCGCGCGCCCAGTTGAGCGCATCGAGAAGAGGAGAAGGACGAGGGAAAAGAGATTGCGCATTAAACAAAAGGCGGTTCGGGCCGGATGCGAATATCCCCCTCTTTGCCGAGCTGCCGCAAGCTGTGGGCCACGCCAGTGGATACATCTCACCGGCTGGCTCCCTGCAACAGCAACGTCTGCGCAGTGTGGATGTGGCAGATGGCGATGGCTAGCGCGTCGGCGGCGTCAGGCGACTCTGGCGCAGCGTCCAGCGCGAGCAGCCGGGTGACCATGTATTGCACCTGCTGTTTTGCCGCAAGGCCGTAGCCTGTGACAGATGACTTAATGGTGAGCGGGGCGTACTCGGCAACCGTGAGACCGCAGGTGGCAGCGGCCAGCATGGCGACTCCGCGCACCTGGCCCAGCTTGAGCGCAGACTTGGCATTGGCAGAGAAAAAGACCTCCTCAATGGCGACGCAGTCTGGAGCATGCAGAGTCACCAGAGCGGTCAGCTCCTGATAGACCTGTGCCAGCCGCAGCGGTGTCTTTTCTTTTTTATTAAGCCGAATTGTCCCTGCTGCGATGTACATCAACCTCGGCTCTCGCGAGGTATGATCCATCTCCACCACGCCGTAGCCGGTGTACTCAGTCCCGCAGTCAATGCCAAAGGCCCGCATGGGAGAAGTCTATCTTAGATAGGGCGCCTGGAATGAAAATGATAAAAAGCCAGTAAAATTTTAATACCGCTTATTTATTCAGAGCGCCTTTGAAAAGGTCAATGAGGAAAACCTCAATAATCCAAAAGGCCAGAGACAGTAATGCGAAGACGTGAAACGAATGCCAAGGGATGATCTTCAAGGCCAACAAGACTACATAGGAGATATATATGATCTTGGTTGGCGAGTACAGCGAGGCAGATAACTTCTTTACTTCGTCCATTATTCCCCTCCATCACACAGAAGCTAGATACCCGCAGAACGTCTGCATTTACGGGATATGTCATTATCCCCTAACCATCCGATTATTTTTAGATTCCTCATACTAGGAACTTACTTAGACACCTAGTGAATATAAGTAGTTAAGGGAGGGGATTCCTGGTTATTCAGCGCTCCAACTACTTCGAAATACCCTGCAACGGGGAACTAGCGGTGGCATAGAGGCGGCGAGGCATGCGGCCTGCGAGGAAGGCCTGGCGGCCGGCAAGGACGCCATGCTGCATGGCCTCGGCCATCAGGATGGGGTCCTCTGCCTCGGCGATGGCCGTATTCATCAGTACGCCGTCGAAGCCTAGCTCCATGGCGAGGGTGGAGTCGGAGGCCGTACCCACGCCTGCATCCACTATCAGCGGGACCTCGGTGATGAGCTCTCGCAGGATGCGCAGATTAGCCGTGTTCTGCAAGCCCAGGCCGCTGCCAATGGGCGCGCCCAGGGGCATCACTGCGGCCGCTCCCGCGTCGATCAGGCGACGCGCATAGACAATGTCGTCGGAGGTATAGGGAAGGACGGTAAAGCCCTCCTTGACCAGCACTCGGGTGGCCTCCAGAGTTGCATGAATATCGGGATAGAGTGTGGCCTTGTCGCCGATAACCTCGATCTTGACCCAGCCTGAGAGACCGACTTCGCGGCCGAGTCGCGCGGCGCGAATGGCTTCGTCCGCGGTGTAGCAGCCGGCAGTGTTGGGCAGCAGAAAATATCGCTTTGGATCGATGAAGTCGAGCAGCGACTCGCTGCTGCGGTCGAGATTGACGCGACGCACGGCGACGGTGACCATCTCCGCGCCGGAGGCCTCGATGGCGGCCCTGGTCTG
>DATKGA010000141.1:0-27114 GCA_035510935.1 Acidobacteriaceae bacterium | reverse complement strand
GATATCCGCAAAGGAGGGCGCGATGACCGCTAGAAATCCGAAGTCTGCCAAAGCCCATGCCGCGTGTTCGCGAGATGAGCCGCAGCCGAAGTTCTTGCCTGCGATGAGGATCTTCGCGCCCTTGTACTCGGGCTTGTTCAGTATGAATGTGGGGTCGGGTGCGCCGGCGTCTGGGCCGTCCTGGATGCGGCGCCAGTCGAAGAAGAGGAACTCGCCGTAACCGGTGCGCTCGATGCGCTTGAGGAACTGCTTGGGGATGATCTGGTCAGTGTCCACGTTGGGGCGCGGGAGCGGGACGGCGGCGGAGGTGAGTGTGTTGATGGCGATCATTATTTTGCCTCCTTGAAGTGCCAGGTGCGGATGTCGGTGAAGTGGCCGGCGATGGCGGCGGCGGCGGCCATCTGCGGGCTGACGAGATGGGTGCGACCGGCGCGGCCTTGACGGCCTTCGAAGTTGCGGTTGCTGGTGGAGGCGCAGCGCTCGCCGGGCTGGAGGATGTCTGGGTTCATGGCGAGACACATGGAGCAGCCGGGCTCGCGCCATTCGAAACCGGCTTCGGTGAAGATGCGGTCGAGGCCTTCGGATTCTGCCTGCGACTTGACGGCCTGCGAGCCGGGGACGACCATGGCGCGGACGGTGGTGGCGACCTGGTGGCCGCGCACGACGGCGGAGGCGGCGCGCAGGTCTTCGATGCGGCCGTTGGTGCAGGAGCCGATGAAGACACAGTCGATGGGGATCTGCTGGATGGGCTGGCCGGGGGTGAGGCCCATGTACTCGAGCGCGCGGTCGAAGGCCTTGCGGTCGGCCTCGCTGGCGCTGGGATCGGGCAGCGGCACGGTGGAGTTGACGCCAGTGACCATGCCGGGCGATGTGCCCCAGGAGACGGTGGGCGTGATGTCCGCGGCGTTGAGGGTGAGCTCGCGGTCGAAGGTTGCGCCGGGGTCGGTGGCGAGGGAGCGCCAGTGAGAGACGGCCTCGTTCCAAAGATGCGTATCAACGATGTCGAGTTTTCCACTGCCGTCCATCCCGTTGACCGAGAACGACTTAATGGCCACAGTAGAATTTGGGTCGCGACGCCTCACGAGAGAAGTTGTACCGGGCGAGAACTTCCGGCCTTTGAGGTAGGCGATGGTGGTGTCGTCGGGGGCGATCATACCGGCGCGGGCACCGGCCTCGATGGACATGTTGCAGATGGTCATGCGGCCTTCCATCGAAAGGGCGCGGATGGCGGAGCCGGCGTACTCGACGACGTAGCCGGTGGCCCCAGCGGTGCCGATGTGGCCGATGATGTGCAGGACGATGTCCTTTGCGGTGACGCCGGTGGGGAGCGTGCCTTCGATGTTGATGCGGAAGGTGAGGGGCTTGGACTGAGGGAGGGTCTGCGTGGCGAGGACGTGCTCGACCTCGGAGGTGCCGATGCCGAAGGCCAGCGCGCCGAATGCTCCGTGGGTGGAGGTATGCGAGTCGCCGCAGACGATGGTCATGCCGGGCTTGGTGAGGCCAAGCTCGGGGCCGATGATGTGGACGATTCCCTGCGAGGGAGACTGAACGTCGAAGAGCTCGATGCCGAAGTCGGCGCAGTTGCGGCGGAGAGCTTCGACCTGGCGGAGAGAGGTCTGGTCGACGATGTTGAGGCGGTCGGCGATGGAGGTGGTGGGGACGTTGTGGTCGACCGTTGCCACGGTGCGGTCTGGACGGCGGACCTTGCGGTTGGCGAGACGGAGGCCGTCGAATGCCTGGGGGCTGGTGACTTCGTGGACGAGCTGGAGATCGATATAGAGGAGCGCGGGTTCTCCTGCGGGCTCGGCGACGAGATGCTGCTGCCAGACTTTTTCGAAGAGGGTGCGAGGTGCGTTGCTCATAGGTTGACTCATGGCTTTGCTTTCGGTTCAGAGGGTGCGGGTGGCGGAGCGACGCCGAGTGCTGAGGGCGCTACTTCGTGGGGTGTGCCGTCAGGATCGACCAGGACGGCGTGGGTGATGTTTTGCACGATGGCGGAGCCGGGAAGCGGCTGGGCTGTCCAGCGGGTAATGGCTTTGAGGAGCGCGGCGGGAGAGTGAACGCCGTTGGCGGCGATGGTGAGGGGATCGTTGGAGAAGACCCAGAGGGTGTACTCGGCTGCGGGATCGGAGGTGGGCTTGTCGGCCTTGATCCAGTCGATGGCTGCAAAGACGACGAGGTGATGGGTTCCGTTGAGATCGAGCCAGAGGAGACCGCGCGAGGGGCAGAAGTGGACGACGCAGCCGGAGATGGAGATGTAGCGGTTGTCGTCGGCGAGGACTTTATCGGGGACGGTGAGGTGGTCGAGCGCAGTGCTGGCGAGCGAACGATACTTGCCGTTGAGAGGCGTTCCCCAGAAGGTCTGCGGAGCGGTGAGGAATTGGTCGAGGAAGGGGCGGAAACGGTCGTCCTGGACGAGGTCGTTCTCGCGGCCATCCTTATCGACGTCATCGGGGGTGTACTGCCAGATCCACTCGACGTCTTCGCGGGCAGGCTTGGGCTTTTTGCCAGCCTGCGCGGGGGCGAGCGTGGTGACGAGCAGGAGAGCGAGGGCGAGTTGGAGGAGGCGGCGCATGAAGTTAGACGGCGTGCATGGATTGGCGCTGGTCGATGGATTGAGCGAGCGCCTGGTGGACGAGTTTGCCCATCTCGGTGGTGGAGACGAGGTGTTGACCGGATGTATTTCCGCGAGCGATGTCTGCCGTTCGATGGCCTGCGGCGAGGACGGTGCGGACGGCGGATTCGATGGCGGCGGCATCCTGCTCCAGGTTGGCAGAGTGGCGCAGGACCATGGCGGCGGTGAGGATTGCGCCAAGCGGATTCGCCTTGCCGGTGCCGGCAATATCGGGCGCGGAGCCGTGGACCGGCTCGTAGAGATTGACCGTGCCGCCGATGGTGGCCGAGGGCAACATGCCGAGCGAGCCGGTGATGATGGAGGCCTCGTCGGAGAGAATGTCGCCGAAGAGGTTCTCGGTGAGGACGACATCGAAGTTGCGCGGAATGTTCATGAGGTGCATGGCCATGGAGTCGACGAGTTGATGCTCGAGGGTGACGGAGGGGTAATCCTTTGCGACTTCGGTGACGGTGGCGCGCCAGAGCTGCGAGACCTCGAGGACGTTGGCCTTGTCGACGGAGGTGACTTTGCCGCGACGCTTGGCGGCCAGCTCGAAGGCAACGCGGGCGACGCGGGCGACTTCGGCGCGGGTGTAGCGCATGGTGTTCCAGGCCTCGCCGGTGGCCTTGTTCCACTCGCGCGGCGAGCCGAAGTAGAGGCCGCCGAGCAGCTCGCGGACGAAGAGGATGTCGGCGCCTTCGGTGACCTCGGGGCGCAGGGGCGAGTTGGCGGAGAGCGCGGGGTAGGCGATGGAGGGGCGGAGATTGGCGTAGCCGCCGAGGGCGTGGCGGATCTGAAGCAGGCCAGCCTCGGGACGCTTGTCCGGGGAGAGCGCGTCGAATTTTTTGTCGCCGACCGCGCCGAGCAGGACGGCGTCGGATTCGAGGCAGGCGTCGAGCGTAGCGGTGGGCAGAGGCGAGCCGGTGGCCGTGATGGCGACTCCGCCGAGCACCAGAGACTCGAAGGAAAAGTCGTGACCACCGAACTCGGCGACTGCCTTGAGGATGTTGACAGCTTCGTTGGTGACTTCGGGGCCGATGCCGTCGCCGGCGAGGATGGCTATCTTGAGACGCATTCTTCTGAGACCTCAGGGGCTAAAGCCCCGTTTACTTCGGACTTTTACGGCACGGCTGAAGGCGTGCCCTTAACGAAACTGCGAAATACAGAGATTCTTCACTGCGTTCAGAATGACAACTGCAAATTTCATACGAGGGCGGAGACTTTGGGTTCGGGTTTGAGCAGGCGGATGAGGTCCTGGTCGTAGATGGTTTTCTTGCGGTCGGCGAGTTCGGTGAAACGGGTGTATACGGTGTCGAGTTCGGCGTGGGAGAGATTGTGGCCGAGTTCGATGAGGCGATGCTCGAGCGCGCGGCGGCCGGAGTGCTTGCCGAGGACGAGCGAGTTGTGCGGAACGCCGACGGATTCGGGGGTCATGATCTCGTAGGTGAGGGGGTTGGCGATGACGCCGTGCTGGTGGATTCCGGCGGCGTGGGCAAAGGCGTTGGCGCCGACGATGGCCTTGTTGGGCGCGGGGCCGAAGCTGATGCAGGTGGTGAGCATCTGGCTGGTGGGATAGAGCTGGTTCATGACGATGTTGTGACGGAAGGGCATCTGGTCGTGACGGGTGACGAGGATGGCTGCGAGTTCCTCGAGCGAGGCGTTTCCGGCGCGCTCTCCGATGCCGTTGACGGCGCACTCGACTTGCCGTACTCCCGCTTCTATCGAAGCGATCGTATTTGCAACGGCGAGGCCGAGGTCGTCGTGGCAGTGCGCGGAGAGGACGATGTTTTCTATTCCGGGGACACGTTCGCGCACCATCTGGAACATGCCTGCGTAGTCCTGCGGGAGGCAGTAGCCTACGGTGTCGGGAAGGTTGAGCGTGGTGGCTCCGGCCTGGATGGCTGCCTCGCAGACCTTGACGAGGAAGTCGGGATCGGTGCGGGTGGCGTCCTCGGGGGAGAACTCGACGTCGTCGGCGTAGGTGCGGGCGAGGGCGACCATGGCTGCGATCTGGTCGAGCGCCTGCTCGCGCGTGATGTTGAGCTTGGCGGCGAGATGGAGGTCGGAGGTGGAGAGGAAGGTGTGGATGCGCGGGCGGGCGGCGGGCTCGACGGAGCGGGCGGCGGCAACGATGTCCTCTCGTTTGGCACGGGCGAGCGAGGCAATGATGGGGCTGTTGGCTGCAGAGCCGACTTCGCGGGCGATGGTGCGAATGGATTCGGAGTCGCCCTCGGAGGCGATGGCAAAACCGGCTTCGAGGACGTCGACGCCGAGGGCTGCGATCTGATGGGCCATGCGCAGCTTTTCAGGGCCGTACATGACGCAGCCGGGGGACTGCTCGCCGTCGCGCAAGGTGGTATCGAAGAAGAGAATGCGGTCGGGTTGGGGCGGCACTGGCGGGCGGACTGATGGCGCTTGCCTGGGGGAATGGGGATCGGTGACGGACATGGGATGCGGCCTCGGCTCCTTGTATATCAGCATAAACCATGCTTATAGTGATTGGTGCATGTATTATTATTTCTAATTGAATCATTCGAGTCGCAGAGGTTCGGCCGAGGCAAATAGGACTGGCCTTCAGCCCTCGGTACTGTGGCGGAAGATACCCTGGGCCTATGGCCCAGGCTGGTATGGGGCGCGCCTTCGGCCCTTGTCGAGAATGCCGAAGCAAGCAGTGCATGAGATTGCCGAAGCAGGCACGGATCGAGAAGGTAAACGATGGACTTGTTTCAGTTGGAGACGTTTCTAGCGGTGAGCGAAGAGCGCAGCTTCTCGCGGGCGGCGACCCGGCTGCATCGCACGCAACCGGCGGTGAGCCAGGCAATCGCCAAGCTGGAGGCGGAGCTGGGTGAAGTGCTATTGGAGCGGTCGTCGCGTGATGGCACGCTGACCGATGCGGGCGAGGTGCTGCGCGATTACGCACGGAAACTGCTGAACCTGCGGACTGAGGCGGCGGGTGCATTGCAGGAGTTGCGCGAGCTGCATCGCGGACGGCTGAACCTGGCGGCGAATGAGTACACCAGCCTGGTCCTGCTACCTCTGCTTGACGAATTCCGACGGAGAAATCCACGGATCAAGGTGACAGTGCAGCGGGCGCTGGCCAGTCGCATTGCGGATGATGTACTGGTGCATACGGTGGAGATCGGGGTGCTGAGCTTCCGGCCTGACGATGCGGCGATCCGCTCGGTGGTGGTGTATCGCGATGAACTGGACCTGGTGGTGAATCCGAAGCATCCGCTGGCCAGCGCGGGCGAGGTGTCGATCCGGCAGCTCGGGAAGGAGAACTTTGTTGCGCACAATATCTCCTCTCCACAGCGACAGAAGGTGATTGAGACCTTTCAGCGGCACAAGACGCCGTTGCGCATGGGGGTAGAGCTGCCGTCTCTGGAGGCGATCAAGCGATTTGTGGAGATGGGCAACGGAGTGGCCCTGGTGCCTGGGCTGGCGGTGCGGACGGAGCTGGCGAGCGGAGCGCTGGTGCGGGTGCGGGTGCGGGAGTTGCAATTGGAACGCAAACTGCGGCTGGTGTACCGGCGGCAGGCGAGCCTGTCGCATGTGGCGGTGGCGTTCCTGAAGGTGGTGGAAGGTTATGCAGCGGCCCATGGCGATCCCTATTGCTTTCAGCCGGAGCGGGCGGGTTGACCAAAGGGCAGGACAGGCGGCAGGACGATCTTCAAAAATTATTTCAAAAACTCAAACAAATATGGCAAGTTGATCGTCTGTAGGGTTAGACTTGTCCGCCGGAGAAAATATGCCGGTATCGACACGGGAGAGCAGCCAATGAATATGAAGATGTTACGTAGAACTGCCATGCGCGCGGGCGTAGTGGCAATGTGTAGCGCCGCGCTATGCGCGGTGCCGATGATGGCGCAGGGCGGAGGCGGCGGAGGTCGTGGCGGCATGGACCCCGATGCGCAGCTGGCTTCGCTGACCACCGCTCTTACCCTGTCTGCCGACCAGCAGGCGAAGATCAAGACGATCCTGGTGGCCGATGCGGCGAAGATGACAGCGTTGCGGACCGCGCAGGACCCGGACATGCAAACCAAGGTGGCCACGATCCGCACGGACGAACATGCCGCGATCAAAGCGCTTCTGACCGCTGACCAGGCGACCAAGTACGATGCGATGCCTCAGGGCCGTGGCGGACGGCGTGGCGGTGGCGGTGGCGGCGGCGGCGGAGCAGCCGGCGGAGCACCAATGCCTCCTCCCCAGTAATTGAGGAGCAAGGATTTTTGACAGAGAGGCTGGGGAGTGAGTTCAACTCTCCGGCCTTTCTTTTTGTCAAGGAATACCCGGTAGTAGTATGCTTGGGCTCGTCCCCGAAAGGGGAAAATATATGTTTGATTTAATGGAGGAAGTGCGAATGAATATGAGGATGTTAGGTAGAACTGCCATGCGCGCGGGCGCAGTGGCAATATGTAGCGCCGCGCTATGCGCTGTGCCGATGATGGCGCAGGGCGGCGGCGGCGGCGGTCGCGGCATGATGGATCCCGATGCCCAACTGGCTCAGCTGACCACCGCTCTGACCTTGTCTGCCGACCAGCAGGCGAAGATCAAGCCGATCCTCGCGGCCGATGCGGCGAAGATGCAGGCATTGATGACTGCGCAGGATCCTGACATGCGGACGAAGATGACCACGATCCGCACGGACGAGCACACCGCGATCAAGGCGCTTCTGACCGCGGACCAGGCGACCAAGTACGACGCGATGCCTCAGGGCCGTGGCGGCGGACGGCGTGGCGGCGGCGGCGGAGCACCCGGCGGCGCACCACCAGCTGCACCCGCACAATAATTAAGTACACAGATTGGCATATAGGCCGGGGAGTGATATTAACTCTCCGGCCTTTCTGCGTGGCGTGGCAACCACGGCGCACGGGCTACAGGTACAATGATGGGAGTGACCAGCCAGTGTTCGTCGTGATGCGAGGCGCATCACCTACGAGTTCCGGGGCTGGGTTGCGAAGGAACAAGAAGGGGTTGAACGAAGAATGAAGAAGACGATTTTGTTGGGCGTGCTGATGCTGTCGGCCGCTGCAGGGGTTGCCCAGGAGAGCCGGCAGGATGTGAGCTTCAGCGGTACCGGGCTGTTCGGTCCCACGATTCATGGTCCAGCGAGCGTGGTGACGAATTCGACCGGCTCGCTGGGTCTACTGACCAGCTACCGATTCATGTTGACCCCGCATAGCGCACTGGAGCTGAACTACAGCTTTACCCAGAACGATGAGAAGTATTGCATTGGCGGCGGCTGCATTCCCGGCGCTCCACCTCCTTATACCTCGACTCAGCCCAATTACTATAGCTACCGGATCCACTCGCGGGAGCAGGAGATCACGGGCGCGTATGTCTTCAGCTGGACGTTCAAGAGGTATAACCCATTTGTGGAAGCAGGAGTCGGCACAATCATTTTTACTCCTGTTCTGGACAATGGGACGACCGAGTTGGGTACGAAGACCACGAAGGGCATCGCGGGCCTGATGGGCGGCGGATTGGCGTACGAACTGAGCCCTAGCTTCGATATACGAGCCGAGTACCGGGCCTTTGTGGTGAAGACTCCGGCTTATGGCGAGCCCAATATCGTGACAAATCGCTACGAGATTCTCTCCATGCCGACGCTGGGCGTGGCGTATCACTTTTAGAGCAGACATTGGTCCTGTGACTGCCTCGCACCCTTTCCATGGAGATGCGAGGCAGTTTTATTTTGGGAGCAGCTTGAGTGAGGCGGGAGAGACGGCGGGGTGGACTACTTGTATCGGTTTCGTCCTGCGAAGTGGTAGGCGACGGCGAAGGTGAGGATCTGGGGAGTAAGGCTTTCGTTGGGGAAGCCGGACCAGCTTTGCAACTCGTAATCCGCACGCAGGCGGAGGTGGGCGCCTATCTTATAGTCCGCTCCGATGGCTCCGGCATAAAGGGTGTAAGAGAGGTCGGTTTGACCGAATGGATAATTGAAGTCGCCGCGACCGATCATGGCTTTGAGGTACGGGACGAGGGGGCCATAGGTCCGGAAGTATCGACCTCCGACCTCATAGGTACGCTGGTAAGACTGGTCGCTGTTGGTGCTGGAGACCTGGTGGAACTGGGCTTCGAGGCCGAAGTGGGAGTGACGGTCGAAGTCGACGTAGGCGGTGATGCCCTGGAAGGACTGCTGTCCGTAGTCTGGTTTGGCGGTGGAGTAGCCGAGGCCGAATTGGAGGTCGCCGGCCCTGGAGGCGGTTGAAGTGGCCTGGGCATGAAGGATGGATGCCCCGCCGAGCAGCAACGCTAGCGCCAGTCTTCCGATCACGAGAGATCTCCGATTATGGGGGCAGAAGATGGCCGATTCAAAGAAGGTGTACACCCTGAGTGATCCGGTCAGAATGAGGGGACATCTGCCCTGCCTGTTCCCCATCGACACCTCTGAGGGGCCGCGTCAGAGTGCCGAATCATTCTACAGGCGTGCAAGTACCTAGTGGAAGCGATAGGCGAAGCCGGAGGAGATGACGATTGGATTGATGGTGCGAGGAACGAAGTTTGGCCATCTCTGGATTTCAATATCGAGGAAACGCAGCATGAACTTGGGGGATTTTATGAAGTCGACTCCTCCGCCGACTGCATAGGCGGAGCCGGGGCCGCCATCTAGTCCGACGTTGTCCTGCCACTCCTGAATGTCGAGATCGTGGAACCCATACAGTCCTTTGATGTACAGATCGTAGCGGCCCATGGGATAGGTGAGTCTGGGGCCGACGAGATAGGTAAGTTCTCCGCGGTCGAGTGAGGTGATGAGACAGACGCAGTGAAAGTCGCCTTCCATGCTGAGGTGATCGTTGATTTGGTAGTCAACGTAGCCTGAGACACCGAGGATGAACTGTTGCGCGTACTTGGGATCTCCGATGCTGGGTTGAACCCAGAAGTCCGGTCTGGCATAGGAGACGGTAAATCCTGCTTGGAGCCTGCCGGTGCCGTATGCGACTGGAAGCGCCTGAGCACCCGCGATGGAGGCGAGTGAGAGCAGGCAAACCAGGGGGCCGACGATCCTCAGGGTCTTAAGCATTCCATCTCCTGGAAAAGTAGTACAAGAACTTCATGTTAGATGTACGGTCCGGATTATGCGAATATGCGGCTGGACATAACCGTCTGGTATGCAGTCCGGAGGAGGTGCAGTTACTGGGTTGGCGCAGCCGCCGGCGCTGCCTGGGGGGCAGTGGGAGCTGCGGTTGCGGCAGGTGGGGGTGCGGTGGCTGGAGCCTGTGCGCCGGCCGCAGGCGCGGCGTCGGGAGGCAGTGCCGGGGACGTAGCAGACGCGAAGTAGGAGAGCTTCATGAAGACCGGCGTGACCTCGAAGGGCATCTTGTCGCGATCGCTGAGGAGGGGTTCGATTGTAGACTGCATTTGGACGAGCTGATCGGACCAGGGATCGTGGCGCAGGAAGTTGTCCAGTGGCATAGCGGCCTGCTGTTTGAGGTTCTTCATATCGAGCTTGATGCCCTTTGGGATCATGGCTTCCAACCAGAAGGTATTATCACTGTCGCTCTTGATGAGGCCGTCGCCGATCATGGGTTGATTGAGTGCGGGCAGAGCCTTAATCCTTTGCTGGAGCTGTTGCAGATAGAGGCCGAAGTACTTTTGTCCGTCGGCGTACTCCTTGACGCTGAGTAGCTGCATCGTCTTCTTGGCTGCTTCGAGGTTGTCGACAGGGGTATGGTGCATCGGGATACGGGCGAAGACCGAGGCGGAGGGGAAGAGCAGGCGGTCGTTGAAGGCGTACTTTGTATCCAGGCGGTGGCCGAGGATGACATGGGCCACCTGGAATGCCAGAAGGGCATTGAGGTTGCCGGTCTGCTGGGCGCCGTCTGAGGATGGGACGCTGGTGGTATCGATGAGGCCCTTGGAGAGGATGATGGTGTTACCGATGGCGAGGGATTCAAGCGGTTCCGTGAGCAGGGTGCGTACGCGGATGGGCCTGCTGGTCTGGATATTGTTGTAGTAGAGGATATTGTTGGCAAGCGCTGCGAGTGTCTTATCGAACTCGCTGGGGGCATCGAGCAGACCGGCCTGGTAGAGCCGTTCAACGACATTATCCTCGGCCTGCTGCACCCACTCTCTTTGAGCCGCCAGCGGACTGTAATCGGCTGCATCGTTGGAGACATCCTGGGCGTTTGCCACAGAGAGGGAGGTGTTTTCGGCGTCGGTTTCGGGGAGTTTGAGGGCATACCCCCAGATGTAGTTGATGGCTTTGAATTTGAGGGTGTTGCTGGAGCTCTTTGGGTCGCTCTCCTCGACATAGAAGGAGGTGGGAAGCCAAAGGTTAGGCTGTACGTTGGTGCGCCAACTGTCGAAGTGGTAGAACTCCTTCATGCTGAGAATGGAGCCGGCGAAGTCTCCATTGAATCGGATGACGTTTCCGCTACCTGTCTCGATCCAGATGCGCCCGAAGAACCGCCCGAAGTCCTTTCTGGGGCTAGAGGGCGAGACGTCGAATACGGAGGTGGGAATGTTGCCGAGGAAGTCGTTGCGTACGAAGGTAAAGGCGTAGTGCTGGCGGTCGAAGTTATTGGAGTCCATAAGGACCATCTGGACGAAGCCGGACTCATGGAAAGTGAGGCGAAGGCTGTTGGAGATACCGGTGAGGGCGGTAAGGGAGTTTTTGAAGTTGATGAGGTGGCTTTTTTTGGTGCCGAAGTTGCCCTTATTGTCCTTGTATTCGTCTCCGTTGATGACCCTGCTGAAGTCGACTCGCGCCAGGAAGTGCTCGTCCGTCTCCGGCACCTGATAGAGGACGGGGTCGGGTTTCATGTTCTGGATGTACGTCTCGACCAGGGGAGCGCGGTCCCTGACGACCTTGACGATCTCTTTCTCGCGGACGATTGCCTTGTCGATCAGGGCATTCTGAGCTGCGGTCGGCTTAAGGCCGGTTGTGTTGTCGTAGGTTGGCTTCTTCTTTCCGAAGAGGGGGATTCCTTCCGCGGCCATGGCAGGAAGCGTTGTTGCGAGGAGGAGCACCAACGTGGTACCGGCGATGGATCTTGAACGAAGAATCATAATATACAGCTCCCTGTGGCGACCTGACGGGCGCCGTCTTAAAACGCTCAGCCTATTGGTAAAGCACGTACTGGTAAAGCGATCGACTCAAAACAACGTGACACGAGAGCATCCAGCGAATAACGCTGCTATCCAGCGAGTTGAAAAGTAACAGTAACTACTCCCTCCCAGGTGATCGGCTGACCGGCGGCATCGGTTGCCGGTTCAAACCTGGTGGCGAGGGCTGCTCGTTTGGCGGATTCAGCGAGGCCGTGGCCAAGATCGTTGACGACGCTGAGAACCATGACCGAGCCATTAGGTAAGACGCGGATTCGGAGGGTCATGGTGCCTTCGATGTGCAACTGACGCGCTTCTTCGGTGTACTCCGGCTTGGGCTTGTAGGTTACCTTGGGTTCGGAACGCTGGAGGGGCGCGATGGCTGCGGCAGCCTTGGGCATAGACGGCGGCGCGGCCTGTCCGAGGTTGACCTGACTGGCAACCTGGCCCGTGCCTGTGCCTCCAGCGACGCCGTGGGGAATACCATTAACTGCAGACAGACCGTTACCGCGGACTGAGCCGCCGGGAGCTCCACTGCCGAGATTGACCTTGGTTGCCGATGGGCCGTTGCCGCTGCCGGCGGCCCCGTTAAGTCCGCGACCTAGATTGACGTCGGCGACTGCTGGACCGTGGAGGGTGGGAGCGTTGGCACTGCCCAAGTTGACGGCTGCGGGATGCTGGTCGTTGTTAACGACGGAGGCTGGCTTGGCTAGATTGACCACCTGCGGTGCAGCGACGGGGACGACCCTGACCGGGGCCGGTGGGGCGATGACGGGCTTGGGCGTATCCATCTTGACTTCAGGCGGTTTGGGGATATCGGGCGGCTTCACAATCACGATTTTGGGAGGCTCCACTTCGATCTTTGGGGGCTCTCGAATGACTGGCTTGGGCGGCGGGGGAACGATCTTGGGTTTGATCGGTTCAACCTTAGGAACAGGCTGGAAGGTGAGGTTGGTGAGCTGAATTCTTCTCTGGATCATCTTCGAGTTTGCGGCGCTAATGACGATGAGGACAAACAATACGATCGCGTTGACGACTATCGACACAAACGCCGACGACTTGTTCTGGTGGCCTGCATCGAGAACGCCAAAATGGGCAAACTGCACGCTCTGGGGCGGGGCGAGATTGTCTCCCTGAGGTGGCATTGGCATAGTCGTACATTCCTTCTATCGATCGCTCCGCGAGAGCGAAGAGCTTATCTTCTAAAGTATGACGCAATCTGAGACGTCGAGGAAACAAATTGCGCGACCAGGAAACCATCTATAAACCGGGTGTTTTCTGGAACAAGGGCCTATTGTGAAGCAAGGATATATCGTGAACGTCATTTTAGTGTTTCGGGCACTGATTTGGCGCGATGACTGAATGTGGCAATGAATCAAGTTAGATGCTGGGCATATATATCACCATCCTTCCTTAACCCGGTATTTCCGGGAATCACTCTTTTTGATGTCAAGTCCCTATACTTTTGTTGTAGCTGTACACAAGATGCAGGGAGATGCAATGAGGATTCTGGTAACTGGTGGTGCAGGGTATATCGGCGGAACCGTGGCAAGGCTTCTTCTGGCCGGCGGCGATGCGGTGACGATCTATGACAATTTATGCCATAGCAAGCGTACCGCAGTGGCGACGGGTGCAGAGTTCGTCGAGGGCGATTTGGCCGACCGGGCTCTGCTGGAAAAGACACTAAAGAACGGGCGATTCGATGGAGTGATGCATTTTGCCGCGCTGATTGAGGCGGGCGAGAGCATGCATAAGCCGGAGATATACTTCAGGAACAATACGGTAGGGACGCTGACGCTGCTGGAGGCGATGCTGGCGACGGGGCAGAACCAGCTGGTGTTCAGCTCGACGGCGGCGTGCTACGGCGAGCCGGTGACGACGCCGATTCTGGAGGACGCGAAGCTGGAGCCGACCAACGCGTACGGCGAGAGCAAACTGCTGGTGGAGCAGATGCTGGGCTGGTTCAATCGCATTCATGGGCTGAGGTATGCGAGCCTGCGCTACTTCAACGTGGCGGGCGCGATGGAGGGGTACGGCGAGGCGCATGAGCCGGAGTCGCACCTGATCCCGCTGGTGCTGGATGTGGCTTTGGGGCGGCGCAAGAGCATCAAGGTGTTTGGCGAGGATTATCCGACGCGGGATGGGACATGCATCCGCGACTACATCCATGTGCAGGACCTGGCGGACGCGCATCTGCTGGCGCTGGCGGCGCTGAAGACGAAGGACCGCCTGATCTACAACATCGGCAACGGGCAGGGATTTACGGTGCGGGAGGTGATCGAGTCGGTGCGGCGGGTGACGGGAAAGAAGATTGCGGTGGAGGCGTGCGCACGGCGGGAGGGCGATCCGGCGGTGCTGGTGGCGGGGTCGGAGAAGATCAAGCAGGAGCTGGGGTGGAGGCCGAAGTTTGCCGATCTGGACACGATTGTGGCCAGCGCGTGGGAGTGGCACCAGCGGCGGTATGCGTGAGGAAAGGGGATGCGTGAGGCGGTTAGCGTGAGATAGAGTTATCGGTTGAAATGCGGTAAAGACCTTGGGCGTCGCGCTGAGCGGAGGTGCCGATGAGTGTTGGGGTTGGTCGGGGGCATCGGGCGGCTGGAATCCTTGGGCTGATTGCGCTTGTGGTGGGGCTGGTCGTACTGCATGGGCAACAGAGCACTCTTCCTGGGCAGCAGCCCACGCCGCCGGGATGGAATGACAATTCGCAGCCGACGCCGGGCCGCGATGGCGTATTCACCGTGCGTACGGGCGTACAGCTTGTGGTGCAGGACATCACGGTGACGGACGCGAATGGCAAGCCCGTGACTGGCTTGAAGCAGGAAGACTTCCACATCTTCGACGACGGGCGCGAGCAGACGATCAAGAACTTCGAAGAGCATGCGCCCATCGATCCCGCGCTGGCTGAAGAAAGAGCGGCGGCACTCGCGCACCAGCTTCCGCCGAATACGTTTACCAACTACAAGACCTTCAAGAGCGACAGCGTCGTTGTCTTCGTGCTGGACTCCCTGGATATGCCGGTATGCGCACAGATGTTTCTCCGCCAGTACATGACGGAGTACATGAAGACGCAGCCCGCCGGAACGCCCTACATCATTTTCCAACTGGACACGGGCCTGCAAATGTTGCAGGATTTGACGACTGACCGCGATGCTCTGAGAACGTGGGTGGCGGGCAAGAGAGATCATGTGGAGGGCCAGCCGCAACTAGCCCCCGACGACCCACGCGCCGCAACGTGGCCTGCCGCGCAGAAGCGCCGCCAGATCGTAACCGGCGCTACCAAAGAGCTGCAACGGTATCTGGCAGCGATTCCTGGCAGAAAGAACATGATCTGGTTCGGATCGTTGGGAAGCGGGCTGGCGATCATCGATCCAAACACAACCGCGTCACAGCCCACCACAGTTTCTATCGATCCAGAACTCCCGCTCGACCCGGTTTATAGCGACCCTCACAGCATAGATGGGATAGATAGCGTGTGGGACCCAAGGGCGATGCCCCCTCCCGAGGAGATGAAGACAAATCCTACCGCCCGCACTTACCTCCGCGACATGACATTCTCGCTCGAGCAGAGCCGGATCGTGATGCACACCATGGGAATCGGTTGCACATACCAAGATGGGGTACCCGAGCGCATTGCGGGCCTCGTCGACCGAGGCGCGCACTACTACACGGTTTCGTATACGCCTACGAATCAGGCTTGGGACGGGCGACCAAGAAAGTTCTCAGTCGAGATGGCGGACAAGACACTGCGTCTGGAATATCGCACGAGCTATCTTGGCAGTTCGAACGACACTGCGGTGCAGCGGGTTCGGGCACCGTTAGAGACCGCGGCCGCAGCCGTCGTGTTGAACGAGACTACCGGCCCCAGCCCGACACTGCAGACTGCAATGGGAATGGGTACGGTCGAGCCAACGCAGATCGTCTTCGAGGCCAGCGCGACGCGGGCAGCCAGCGAAAGCAAAGACCCCGGCAACAAACCCGCCGAGCCGGGAAACTTCCTTGCGGTCAAGTACCGCAGGCAGGCCTACCGCGACTACACTATCCACTTGCGGGTGCGGGCCAACGAACTGAAGCTGACCCAGGGATTCGATCCACCATCCTCGTACGCCGGGAAGCTGGAGTTTGTGGCCATGGTCTATGACAACCAAGGCCAGGCAGTGAATGGAAAGCGCGAAAAAGTCTCTGTCAACTTCGACAGCTTGACCGATGCGCAACTACAGACGGCAGAGCTGACCGGCGACCTCGTGATCCAAGTGCCCGCAAAGGGAAGCTACTTCCTTCGCCTCGGCGTGTATGACACCGCGAGCGACCGTGTCGGCGCGCTGGAAATACCAGTGGACAGGATTGCGCCGGCAGGGAAATGACGACACCTCCGCATTGGATGTAATCGATTCGTGCGCGCGAACGGACAGCGTAATCCGTTCGCGGGCCTAGAAACGTACGCACTATCCGACAGTTACTGGATGAGTTTCAGCATGGCCTGCTCGGCCTGGTTAGACTGCGACAAAGCTGCCATGCCGGTCTGCTCGAGAACATTGTACTGGGTCATTTTGGCAACCGTCGTGCCGATGTCAGCGTTCTGCACGTTGTTCTGCGCGCTGGTCAGATTGGTGACTTCGGTGTTTTCCACGCTGGTATCGGCGGACAACTGGTTGACCGAAGCGCCGATGGCGCCGCGGGTTGCAGCGACCGTGTTGATTGCGGCGGTGACGGCGGTCAGCGCAGCAGCGGCAGCGGCGGTGGAGGTAAGACCGGTTGTATTCAGAGCCAGGGTTGTGGACGACAGAGTGCCGGTCGTGGTCGAGGTTGTAGTGGTGCCACCGGCAGTGCCGTCACTGGTGAATGTGGTGACGGGAGTGGCGCTGAAGACTGCCGTTCCGTTGAAGTTGGTGGACGTGCCGATCTGAGTGATCTCCGAGAGGATCGACTGGTACGCGGTGTTTGCAGCCGTGCTCTGCGCCGCCGTGAGCTGTCCGTTGGAGGCTTCGGTTGCCAGGGTGACTGCCTGGTTGAGCAGGGAGGTGACCTGAGAGAGGGCGCCATCGGCGGTCTGCAGGAGTCCGATGCTGTTGGAAGCGTTCTGACTGGACTGGGTGAGTGCAGCGAGGTTGGCGCCCAAACCGGCAGCAATCGATATACCGGCAGGGTCGTCCGCGCCGGAGTTGATCTTCAATCCGGTGGACAACTGGAGGAGGGAATTCTGCAACGATGCCTGTGTGGAAGATAGAGCATTTTCCGCTCCAAGCTGAGAAACACTATTCAGGACACTAATCATTGTTATTGCTCCTTGAAGCGGATTCCGCCTGCGCGATGAGTATTCTCTTCATTGGAAAAGAGTACAAACCTGGAGCAGGTGGTTGCTGTGGCATAACAAGCAAGCGGCGTGCCAAACTAAATGGCAAATTTTGCCTAATAGAGCGGCACCGACGCAAGAAATGGCCTGATTTGGTGAGGATTGAATGAGAAAGTACGCAGGACGGTCCTGGTTTGGGCAGATTGCGACCAGATGGCTGATGAGAAGATGATGTGTATCGCGCGATGCAACCGCAGCGCGCCGAACTGCGCTCCGGATGAGGCAGATGGCCGCAGAGAGAGGCTCAGTGGGAGAGCCTGGCGAGCGCCTTTGCAAGACGCTCAGGTGGCGGATCAATTTGCGAGTCCTTCACTGCGGCGCGGTATCCGCCCAAATAGATGGAATACATCACCGCGAGGGCGCAGCCTACGCCGAAGAAGAACCCGATAAACCAACCGACCGCAGCCGACCAAAGGAGCGTCATGCGGCCAAGTCTAGCAGGGAAAGCAGTTTGTGGGGCGAATGTTTGCCCATCCCAACAGGCTTAGCGTACCTTTTTAAGGTAGACCTGGTTGGGCTGACCGGGTTGCCGACTATCGAACAACGGGGTGTGCGTGCAGACATCGGTTGGAACAAATATGGAGTCGCTGCTGCGGGAGGACCGGGTGTTTCCACCTCCTGTGGAGTTTGCGGCCAAGGCGTGGGTGGGGAGTCTGGAAGAGTATGAGGCGATGTACCAGCGCAGCGTGGAAGATCCGGAGGCGTTCTGGGCGGGGGCGGCGGGCGAGTTGGAGTGGTTTGCGCCATGGGAGAAGGTTGTGGAAGGAGAGATGGGCTCGTCGCGGTGGTTCGTTGGCGGCAAGCTGAACCTCAGCCACAACTGCGTGGACCGGCACGCGAAGGGCGCGCGGCGAAACAAGACTGCACTGCTGTGGGAGGGCGAGCCGGGCGAGGTGCGGCGGATCAGCTTTGGCGAGCTGCACACTCTGGTGCAGCGATTCGCGAACGTGCTGAAGGGGCTGGGGGTGGAGCGCGGCGACCGGATTGCGATCTACATGGGGATGGGGCCGGAGCTGGCGATTGCCATGCTGGCGTGCGCGCGGATTGGTGCGGTGCATTCGGTGATCTTCGGGGGATTCGCGGCGCAGGCGATTGTGGACCGGGTGAACGATTCGCAGTGCGTGCTGCTGCTGACACAGGATGTGAGCTACCGGCGCGGCGTGGAGGTGGGGCTGAAGGGGATTGTGGATGAGGCGATCGAACGCTGCCCGACGGTGCGGAATGTAGTGGTGTACCAGAGAGATGCAGGGAAGAAGAGCGACGCGGCGATGAAGGCGGGGCGCGACCTTTGGTGGCACGAGTTGATGGCTGCGGCGGAGGCAGAGTGCGCGGCGGAGTGGATGGACGCGGAGGACCTGCTTTACATCCTGTACACCTCGGGCACGACGGGCAAGCCGAAGGGGCTGGTGCATACCACGGGCGGCTATGCAGTGCAGAGCTACCTGACCAGCAAGTACATCTTCGACCTGCGTGACGACGATGTGTACTGGTGCACGGCGGACTGCGGGTGGGTTACGGGGCACTCGTATGTGGTGTACGGGCCGCTGCTGAATGGGGCGACGGTGCTGATGTATGAGGGAGCGCCGAACTATCCTGCGAACGACCGGTTCTGGAAGATCATCGACTCACACAAGGTGAGCGTGTTTTACACAGCGCCGACTGCGATCCGGGCGTTCATCAAGTGGGGCGACGAGTGGGTGAAGAAGCATTCGTTGGCGTCGCTGCGACTGCTGGGGACGGTGGGCGAACCGATCAATCCGGAGGCATGGATGTGGTACTACCGCGAGATCGGCAAGGAACGCTGCCCGATTGTGGATACGTTCTGGCAGACCGAGACAGGGGCGATCATGATTGCGCCGATTCCGGGGGCGGTGGCGACCAAGCCGGGATCGGCGACGTGGCCATTCTTTGGAATTGTGCCTGAGGTGGTTACAAAAGAAGGTGGGCCGGTGGCGGCGGGGCAGGGCGGGTTGCTGGTGGTGCGCAAGCCGTGGCCATCGATGGCTCGAACGATATGGGGAGATGCGGAGCGGTTCAAGGAGACGTACTTCTCGGCAGTGCCGGGGAGCTACTTTACCGGCGACGGAGCGAGGTGCGACGCGGATGGCTACTACTGGCTGATGGGGCGGGTGGACGACGTGATCAACGTGAGCGGCCACCGGCTGGGGACGATGGAGATCGAGTCGGCGCTGGTGGCGCACCCGAAGGTGGCGGAGGCGGCGGTGGTGGGGCGGCCGGACGAATTGAAGGGGCAGGCGATTGCCGCGTTTGTGACGCTGGATGAGGGCTTCCAACCGAGCGAGGAGCTGCGCCAGGAGCTTCGCCAGTGGGTGGCCAAGGAGATTGGAGCGCTGGCCCGGCCAGACAATCTGCGGTTTACCCAGACGCTGCCCAAGACTCGGAGTGGGAAGATCATGCGGCGGCTGCTGCGGGAGCTGGCGACAACCGGGGAGGTGAAGGGCGATACAACCACGCTGGAGGACTTTGGAGTGCTGGCCAAACTGAGGGAGGCGGACGAGTAGAGGGATTGTATCTGCGCGATATGTGATGCAGGAGGGTAGAATACAACTCGTGGCTACAAGCATTGAGGGGCGGTTAATGCGACGTGAGGGCGAAGAGTGAGTGTCGCCGAGAGTCTCCCCGGAAAACAGATGATCTCGGCGGCCACCAGAGCCTTGATTGAGGCCGTGACTAACAAACGGGCCCGGTTTGTTCTTGACTCAATTGTCACGAATGGAATGGTATCCACAGAGGAGATAAGCAAAGCTGGATACGACCACCCTCCTCGCGCGGCCCAGGACGTCAAGGACCTCGGCTTTCCCCTAAAGAGGCTGAAGGTGAAACATAGCAATGGGAGAAGTATTGCTGCATACACACTTGATCTTGAGATGCTGCAAAACCCTGGCATGGTCGGCAGGAAGGCCATTTCAAAGAAGGAACACCAGCAAATCATAGAGAGATTAGGCGGTAAATGCAGAATCTGTTCTTCCACGCTCAATCTTCAGGTCGATCATCGTATTCCGTATCAGGTTGCCGGTGAATCGAAAGGCACAGACGCAGAAGTCTTCCAGGTATTATGCGGCTCCTGCAATCGCAAGAAGTCCTGGGCTTGCGAACACTGCCCCAATTTTCTGAAGACAAAAAATTGGCATACCTGCCGTTCCTGCTATTGGTCAGGTTCTGATTCCTACACACATGTCGCAACGATTGAGGAGCGGAGGACGGACTTGATCTGGGTTGGCAAGCCTGAGACGGACGTGGCCGACAGGCTTAGCCGAGAGGCGAAGGCGGTTGGCAAGAGGCCGACCGAATACATCAAGGACATCTTGAAGCGTTAAGCAAACATGCTGGTCTGAGGACTGAAGTGGGCCAGAGGTAGAGGCGCATGGGAGCCAGCGTACTTCAGGCATCGCGAGATGTAGAGCGACTCGATGGTAACGTGGTCATTGCCGTTGAGCGTGGCCTGGCTTGAGCGTCCCACGTCCAGAAGGACTCTGTCTGCAAGATCGGCTGGGAGCGGCTCTCCGTAGTGCATATTTCCGCACGATCCGTCGTAGCTGAGTACGAATGGAATCCCCTTTTCATTAAGGAGGGCCAGTCCCTCAACGATGCGCTCCCGCGACACACTCTCGAAGTAGCGTTGATCTCTTCCTTCACTTGTGCCCTGATAGGGAGGATCAAGATAGAAGAAATCACCTGGGCGGGCGTCCTCAAAAAGAGACATGAAATCGCTTGTAACTGCCTGAACCCTGCCGCAAAGCAGCAGGTGCGCAAAGTTCAGTTCCGCACGCATGGTCTTGGGTTGTGTACCGGTACGGCGTTTATCCGGGGATTGATTGAACTCGCCCGACGGATTGAAGCGGACAGCGTTTTTTACACATCGTGCCAATAGGTAGAGGAGTTTAGCGGGGTTCCTGTCGAGATTGAATTCGGAGCGGATGAGGTAATACTCCTCAATTGGGTTGCGTCGTTCCCGGTTCCAGAGGGCTTCGTATTGATTGGCTATTTCGTCTGGCGACTGAATGATGCCTTGCCACAAGGTTATCAGCGGCTCCAATGCATCGCCGATAAGAAACGATGGAAACAAATTATTCGATGCGGCAGCTAGAGTGATAGCTGCGGAGCCTGCAAATGGTTCAATCAGCCGCTTGTACTTGTGATGCCCGACATGGCTGAGAACGGCGTTTGCGAGCCGCCGTTTGCTGCCCTGATACGGGATGGGATGAGGCACTGAATATCGCACGTATCTGCTCCCTCGAATAGAGTCTACGCTATAGCGAATGCAAAGCGAATCTTGTGCTGAGGAAATCTAAGTATGTATGCAGATACGTTCCAAAACGGAACAGACTCCGCTTAGTGTCTGTGCGAAAGAGGAAACCAGTAATTTTGCTAGTCCAGGAATATTTTAGTGGAGTTGTAATCGCAGGGGGGTGGGGGATCGTCTACGTCCTGTATGCAGCTTGTTCTCAATCCCGGTATGATCGGCTGCGCGATGGGTGAGACTGCCCTTACGGAGTTGGATGACATTGTGGCGCTGGACCGGATGTACCGGGCGCGGCTGCTGCGGTTTGTCGCCTACTCGACGGGAGACTTGGATTTGGCCGAGACGGTGGTTCAGGACTGCCTGCTGAAGGCGTATAACGGCAGGGAAAGCTTTCGCGGAGAGTGCAGCGTCTACACCTGGCTAGTGCATATCGCGGGCAACCTGGTGCGGGACCATCAGCGGACACGCAAGTTCCAGTTCTGGCGACGGGTGCAGAAGACGGGACCGGATTTGAGCGATCTGACCGGTATACTGCCCAGCGGAGAGAGTTCGCCGGAGACACAGATTCTGGCGCGGGAGAGAGCGCAGCAAGTTTCGGGCGCGCTGGAGGGACTTTCGGAGAACCAGCGCAGTATTTTTGTGATGCGATTTGTGGATGAGATGGAGTTGCAGGAGATCTGCCAGGCCACGGGGATGCAGATCAGCACGGTAAAGACCCATCTGCACCGCGCGGTGAAGGCGGTGCGGCAGAAGGTGGGAGGGAGAGCGTGATGGAAGCCGGTTATTTACCACGAGACAGCAACGGGGAACAACAAGACTATAACGGGGAACGGCATGTTACGGACGAGCAGTTCACCGAGCTATTGATGGGCGCTGGGCCAGCTTCGGTGCAGGCCCACCTGAAGGCGTGCTCGCAGTGCCGCGAAGAGGCGGAGCGGGTCTCCGGAGCGATTGGAGACTTTGCCGAGCAGAGCCAGCTGTGGGCCGAGCGGCGGGCTGCGGCACGGCGCGTACCAGTGGAGGAGCGTGAGTCTGCACTGGCGTGGCTGCTTCGTCCGCAGGCATGGGTAGCAGGTGCCATGGCCACTGCGCTTGCAGTCGGCATTGGGATGACGCTGCACAGAGAGCACGCACAGCCAGTGCAACAGGCTGTGGCGACAACACAGGCTGGAGCGGCCAAGGTACAGGCGGAGGCAACCAAGGTGCAGCCGGAAGCAGTGAAGGCGCAGGCGGAGGTGAAGGTGCCGCGCGCACGGTTGAAGGCGGACAATGCTCTGCTGAGTGCGATCGACGGAGAGCTGCGCGCGGATGAGACGACGCCGGCAAGCCTGTACGGGCTGGAAGCGACTTCCTACGGAAGCGGAATGAAAACGGTGAAGAGGACCTCCAACTGATGAGAACCGGCAGAACATGGGCGCGTGTTGCGGTAATCGGGGTCAGCCTGGCGGTGAGTGCTGCCTCGACCGCAGTGGCGCAGGGTCGTGGCGGGGGTGGACCGCCGAGCGGAGGGCCGGGTGGTGGGCCGGGTGGAGGAGGAATAGGCGGGCCACAGTTTCCCAATGGGGGACAAGGGCCAGGTGGGCCGGGAATAGGTGGACCAGGACAGGGCGAGCCGGGGCAGGGCGGCCCAGGGCAGGCTGGAGGTCCACCAGCGCAGCCGGGACAACACGGGCAGGCTGGGGACAATCGCGCGGGCCTGCAGCTTGGGCCGCCAGGACGCTGGTGGGACGACAAATCCGTGGTGAAGAGCCTGAAGCTGAGTAGCGATCAGCAGGCGCATATGGACGCGATCTTCGAGCAGAACCGCGGAGCATTGCTGACGCGCTTCGAGGCTGTGCAGCAGGCGGAGGCGCAGATGGAAGAGCTGTCCAGGTCGCCCGTTCCTGACGAAGCCGCTCTGTTTACGCAGATCGATCGGGTGGCGCAGGCGCGCGCCGAGCTGGAGAAGGCCAATACCCACCTGCTGCTACAGCTTCGCGGAGAGATGGACGCCGAGCAGATCAAGAAGCTGGAGAAGAGTCGCTAGAGGCGGCCCATAAAGAACAACGCAGACAATCAGCGGTGGAGTTCGCCGATGTAGACGGCGAAGGGCGGCAGGGTGACAGAGCCGAGATCCTGCGCGCCCATTGCCTGGTCGGAACGCAGCAAGGTAAGCAGAAACGAGCCGCGCAGGTTGAGGCTGTGGATGGCGGATGTGAGGGATAACTGTAGCGGCGAGGACGAGAGATTGCAGGCCACGACGACCGGTGGGGCGAGACCGGAGTTGGGGGCCGGGCGCATGACCCAGACCAGAGCGTTCTGCGAGTCGAAGTTGAGGGTTGTTATGCTGCCGTATCGCACGGTGGCATTGCCATGGTGGAGCGCGCCGAGCTTGCTGTACCAGTCGGCCAGGGTAGGGGATGGCGGGGTGGTGGGTTGCAGCGCGAGGCTCTGGTCCGCGTCGATGAGCGCGGCGGAGTGGGTTGTGAGCTGGATGGCAGCCATGACGCGGGCCAGCGCGGGCCAGTGGTCTGGCGATCTAGGCGGCTGGGCGGGTGGGTGGAAATCGAGCAGAAGATTGGGGCTGGCGAGCGATTGGGCCAGCAAGGAGCGAAGGCTGGCGGCATCGGGGAGATCCAGTTGACTCATGCGTGCATCGATCTGGAGCTGAGCACCGGTGGAGTCTGCGGACCGAGTGGCGCGAGAAGTAGAAGTGCTACGGGATGCCTGGCGAGAGGCAGACGAGGCGAGTGGCGTGGGGCTTGCCGCGGGGTCGAAGTCGGAGAGGACGATGCGCTGGCCGACCACGCTATTGGTAATCTTGCGCAGGGTCTGCACAAGGGTCTGGTAGTCCTGCGGGCCGGCTGAGGGTGGAGTGACGAGATGAAAGCCGGCGACCCCACGACTGAGCCAGAAGCGAGCGGTTGGGGCTAGATCGGCGGTAGCGGACGGACCGGGTAATGTGACGAGGACGCGGATGCCACGCTGGCTTGCCTGATGGATCAGCTCGTCGAAGTCGTCGAGGGCTGGATCGGGCGCCGGCAAGCCGGGCAGCGCGGGGGTGGGGACGAGCAACGCGTCGACCCCCAACGTGTGCAGCGCATCAAGCCGGGCGGCGATGGATTTGTAGTCCGCACTCTGCTGGAGCCGGAGCTGTTCGGCGGGGCTTCCGCCGGGTGGGCTGGCGGGGCTTGAGGAGACCTGATAGAAGACGGCCTGCTTCCACCAGGGGTCGGTGTTAAGCCCGGAGCCTGCCAGGCCGGGGCGGGCGAGGGTCTGCGCGGGAGCTGCGCAAGCGGCTGCAAGGAGAAGGGAGAGTGCGAGGCGGAAGCGATATTTCCCACCCATTCCGGAAAGAGCGCGGCATGGATGGGGCACCCCGCTGCTCTCAGAACAAATGCGGGGATTCTTCCCCTTCGGCAAGCTCAGGGTCAGAATGACAAACCTTCTGGGGTTACGACTGACTAACGAGTTCGGCGTGGTGCTGTCAGCCATGGGGGCCGGAGGGTGCGGGAGCGGGGAGAAGTTCGGCATAGATGAAATTGTCGCGCGATACGGTCTCGGCGGGAAGTACGGAGATGGTACGCGAGAATATGGGGCCGGCGAAGGCGAAGGTATGGAACTCGCCGCGCTCGCCGCAGGGGTCGACCGAGGCGGGCAGTTCGGCAAGCAGATCGGAGTCGAAGGTGCGGCCTGCGAAGGAGGCGTTGAGCGAGCGGGGGTCGATGCAGGTGAGGCGGGCGCGCAGGCCGGAGGCTATCATCTGGCAGGCCAGTTCGGCGGTGGAGATGCCGAGGTCCGGGCACCAGACGGGGAAGATGGGGACAAGACCAGTGGGGGCGAGTTTCTCGATGCGATAGGCGCGGATGTCTTCGAGAAAGAGATCCCCGAAGGCGATGCCGTGGATGGCCTGGGCGACGGCGCGGGCGCAGACGGCGGACATGCGCGATTCGTAGTCGGCGTTGGAGCAGGGGAAGGGCAGATCGACCTTCCAGAGTGGGAGACCAATGGAGGCTGCCTGCTGGTCGAGCAGCTCCTCGCGGAAGCCGTGGATGGCGACGCGACGGAAGCGCTCATTAATCGTGGTGAGGAGGGCGACGACTTCGTACTCCGGTTGCTGGCGGAGCAGGTGGAGCGCCCATGCGCTGTCCTTGCCCCCGCTCCAACTGAGCAGGATGGGTTTGGGGGCGGAGGTTGGATGGGTGCGGCTGGGCATGAGGAGGAGGATACATGATGTGGATTGGGGAAACAGACGCGGCTAGTTTTCCGAGGGTGGCTCGATGTGGTCGATGACGAGGGTGGGGATGGTGCCTTTTGTGGGTTCGAACCTGAGGCCGAGCTCTTCGACAGCGCTGAAGATGGAGGGCACGGTGTCATCAGGCGGCGCGGAGTCGGGCGAGGAGGCCCCGAGGTCAGGCGCCCAGTGGAGGGAAATATCGTATTTGCCGGTGAGGCCGGTCTTGTCGAGGACGGGGCGGCCCGTTGCGCTTTTGAGGGAGTTGAGCAGGGCTGAGACGGTGACACTTTGGCCGACGAACATGCCGCGACCCATCATCATGCCGATGGGGGTGCCGTCGGGGGCCTTGATGCCGTTGGCGTAAGTGTCGCCGGGTTTGGCTTCGTGGAGTTTAGGGCCACCTTTGGCTATGACTAGCTGATACATGGGGACTTCTTTGCTGCCTAGGTGGGCTTTGAGCTTGAGGCGATCTTCGAGGACGGCCTGCATCATGCGTTGCTCTGCGGGGCCGTGAGTTTTGCGGTACGCGGGGACGTCTTCGGGGGCGACCTTGAACTGCATGTCGTAGCGGTTGAATCTGGCCCAGTCGGGCAGGCCGTAGACATCGTCGGGTTCGACGCCATAGGAGGGGCCGATGATGCCTTCGAGGGATTGGTTGACCCAGATGTCGCCGTCGGGGTTGGAGCGGGCGCCGCCGCTCGTGTCGCCGGATTTGTTTTGTTTAATGGAGACGACATCGAAGGTGAGGGGTTTGGAGTCGGAGGACGCGGGCAGCGGTGCGGAAAGGGGGGCGGGTGCGGGATTTGGGGCACTTTGTGTGGGCGCGGTGGATGCGGCGAGGAAGATGAGAGCGGAGAGAGCTAGGCGAGGCATGAGGTGAGGGTACTGCGCGGGGTGGGGTTGGGGCAATCGGTTAGCCGAGGAATGCGGTCGAGCTTCGCTCGATACCCCACCCTGCCGCGCGATGGAACTGCGCGTCGAGGATGGGGCACCCGGTGCGCTAGTTTTCGGAGGGTGGTTCGATATGGTCGATGATGAGGGTTTCGACGGGGGCTTTGGCGGGGTTAAGTTTGAGGCCGAGCTGCTCCTGGAGCGCGGTGAAGATATCGGGGCCGGAGGCGTCGGCAGGCGGAGCTTGGGAAGCAGAGAGCGAATCCGGCGTCCAATGAAGGTCAATATCGTACTTACCGGTGAGGCCAGTTTTGTCGACGACGGGGCGGTGTAGCTGATTGGAGAGCATCTCGACGAGGGAGGAGATGGGGATTGCCTTGCCGGATAGCTGGCCGGAGCCAATGACCATGCGCGTGCGAGGCACGGGACGACCGTCGGGCGAGGTGACAGCTTGAGAGGTGTCGCTGGGAGTGGATTCGTGGAGTTTGGAGCCTCCCTTTGCGAAGTCGAGCTCGTATATGGAGCCCTCTTTGGTTTCGGGGTGGACGGCGAGCTTGAATCGGTCGGCGAGGAGAGATTGGAGCATCTGCTTGCGCTGGGCATCGGTGAGCGCGGGCGGGGTGACATTGCCTGTGGGGGTGACTTTGGCGTTGATGTCGTAGTGATTGGAGTTGATCCAGTCGGGGCCTCCGACGATGGAGTCAGGCTTGACACCGTATGCGGTGCCGATC
>DATKGA010000140.1:0-15787 GCA_035510935.1 Acidobacteriaceae bacterium | reverse complement strand
GAGAGGTCCGAGACAGTGGAAGTAATGAGTTATTGATTCTATTGGCTTTGCTAGAGAGATGCTGAAGGCAGAGCTACCCGATGAGATTCAGGAACGACTCCCTTTTGAGTTGTGCCCCTGGGAAGACTGCCTCCAGATTGCGTGATCCAAGCGTCTTGGAAGCCAACTCGCCCAACACATTGCGGAAGTCGGTGGTCACCGTAAGGTCGCGTCCATCGTTCAACTGGTCGTTGGCAAGCCCCGGCCATTTTCCGTAGACCTTTCCGCCCTTGACCTGTCCGCCCAGCACGAACATCACGTTGGCATGACCGTGGTCTGTACCTCCGGTACCATTCTGGCGAACGGTGCGTCCAAACTCTGACATCGTGACCAGGGTTATGTTCTCGGCGTCTGCCCCCATGTCCAGCCAGAAGGCGGCGATCGAGTCGGAGAAATCTTTCAGCCGATTGGCCAACTGCCCGGTTGCGGCACCCTGGTTCTGGTGGGTGTCCCATCCGCCGATGTCGGTGAAGGCCGCCTCCACTCCAAGGTTCGCCTTCAACAGCTGCGCGATCTGTTTCAAACTGTTTGCAAACGGGGTGGTTGGATAGACCACTCCAACGGCCGGCTGATATCGCGCCGGATCGGCGGAGCGCAGCATTTTGACCGCGTCGAAGGTCTCCTGGGCAGTGCCGTGGAGTACCGCATCCGAACTGGCGTCGTACATTGCCTGAAAGGTATTGGCAATTGGCGCGACCTGCGGGCCACGGCCTGCCACGGAGAAGTTGGCAAGATTGTTGAGAGCGATCGCCGGAATGCGGCCCGCCAGTGTTAGGGGGACCTGCGTCCCAAGAGCTACTGCGCGAAATGCCGACGGGGTCGTATCCAACGGCTCTGCCTGGAGCGCGCGGTTCAGCCAGCCGTCCTCGGTGGCCTTGACTCCGGGAGTCCCACTCTCCATAAAATCCTGCGCGTCGAAGTGGGAGCGCGACGGGTCCGGTGAGCCGGCCGCATGAATGATTGCCAGATGGCCCGCATCGTAGAGCGGTTTAAATGCGGCAATCTGTGGATGCAGCGCGAAAGTCCCGTCCAGGTCGATCGCCTCGGTCGGTTGGATCGCGATGGAGGGGCGCAATGCGTAGTAGTTCTTCTCGCGGTAGGGCACGACGACATTGAGCCCGTCCACCGCGCCGCGCTGAAAGACGACCACGAGCTTTTTATTGTTGGCCGCGGCGGCAGTTGCTTCGGCGAGGACGCTGCGCGCCAGAAACGCCGGAATCGCCGAGGTGCCGATTAGTGCCAGCGCGCCGTTCTTCATGAACCCGCGACGCGATACACCGCGCCCAAAGAGTTCGCGCTTTAGCGCATCACGGCCACAGAGATCGCAGCCCCAGTCGTCGTGTTCCGCCGAAGTCCATCCTCTGCTCGCCATCGCACTGCTCCTGCCGTACGTACTTTGCAACCTAGTCAATCGGTTAAGACTCCATTTCAACCGCGAAGTTGCACAATACACCGCGCGTCGAACTTGAGTATGTGTATATTGTTGGATTTATTGATTGCGAAGGCATAGGGCACAGAGGATTACGATAATAGGATGCAGGGAGCGTCAAGAGCTTGACCACGACGGCGACTAATGCGGCGACGGGCAGGAACGAGGTTGTGCCTAGTAGGAGCGATCGAAGGCTGCTGTTGTTTGTGCTGCTCAATATCCTGGCGGTGAACGCCGGGTTCAAGCTGATCGCGCATTTTGTGTTTCATGCCGGCGTGGACGAGATGCGCATCCGCTACTGGTACTTCTTCCACTTCCAGCAATGGAGCGATTCGTGGACGCCGATGCTGGGTTCGGTGAACTCCTTTCTGGCCCATCCCACTCTGCCGATCTATCAGGCAAAGCTATACGACACGCTGCTTTATCCGTTGACTTCGATTCTGCCGCTGCTGTGGCTGAGGCGGGCAGGGATGAGCGACGCGGGGGTGTTGCGGGTGCTGATGATTGCTTCGTGGATCGCAGTGGTCGCGGTGATTGCGGTGCAGGCGTGGATTGCGGCCAAATTCACGGGAAGCGACGGGTTGAGTTGGCGGGCTGTGCTGGCGATCCTGTTTGGGGCGTTTTTCTTTATGCCCATTACGCTGGCGTATTCGCTGGGCCAGGCACAGATATTTCTCGATCTCTTCTTCAGTTTGCTGGTGGTGTTCTGGATTGAGCGCAGAGATCGTCCGGCAGGCGTGATGATGGCGCTGCTGGCGATGGTGAAGCCACAGTACGGCCTGCTGCTGTTGTGGGCGGCGCTGCGTGGGCGATGGAAGGCGCTGGGAGCGGGCGCGGTAGCGCTAGGGGTGGGCGGCGCGGTTTCGTCGGCGGTGTTCGGTGTGCGCAATAACCTGGATTACCTGGGCGGGATGGCCGGCCTGAGCCGCAAGGCGCAGACGCACTACGCCAACCAGTCCATCTTCGGGTTGCTGAACCGCGCCATCTTCAACGGAGAGAATCTGCCCTATCATCCGTACGTCTATCCGCCGTACGTGCCCTGGATCTACGCTGTCACGCTGGCGACGACCGCGGCGCTGGTAGTGCTGGCGCTGGCGTATCCGTGGCGCGAGCGGGCCGGCGGAATGGCGGACCTGTCGGCCATTGCCGTGGTGTCGGTGATTGCCACGCCGATGGCCTGGGAGCACCACTACGGCGTGATGCTGCCCATCTTCGTGTGGTTATGGTTTGGGTTGTACCGTAGAGGAGCAGGCAGCGCGCTGGCGCTGGCGGTGGCTTGGGTGCTGATCGCGGACTTCCTGTCGCCGCTCAACTACTTCGCCGCAATACCCGTTGCCAATCTGTTGCAAAGCTACATGTACTTTGGTGCTCTGCTTCTGCTTGGATTACTGCTGCGAACACCCAGGACAGGACAGCAATCCACGCTCCACCTGGTCGAGAGGCAAGACGGCGCGCAGCACTCTGCGCAGGCGTAAAGCTGATCTCGCTAGGACGGCTCTTTAGAGGACGGCTCGACGACTGGTGGGGCGGCCTCGGGTTGCGACGCCGAAGAAGGCGCAGCGGAAGACGGCATGATGTCGTTGATTCGGACGACATGGTCTGCCTGCGGGCCCTTGCTTCCCTCGATGATGTCGAACTCGACCTCATCGCCTTCCTTCAGGCTCTTGTAGCCGTCGCTCTGGATGGAGCTGTAATGCACGAAGACGTCTGCCCCGCCATCGCGCCCGAGAAAGCCGAAGCCTTTCGCGTTGTTGAACCACTTCACCGTACCTTTATATTGTGCCAATTTGTACACTCCTTACGGTGGCCCTGAGTTGGATGGCTGTCCGACTGAGTTGGTCCTGCGCTGTACGACGCAGATCACGGGCAGATTGGTTTTTCAGTGCTGTTACTTCATGCCGTGCACTGAAATACAGTAACAAACTTCTGAAGGCAGAACGAAGCAATTCAAAGGACAAAAGATATAAGGAAGGTCCGAAGAAGGCATCTGCCATGCTCTTCGGTTTCCCCTAATCAACAAAGGCCCATAGATCGTTACGCTACTTAAAACTGGGATACCCAAAGCTAGCATTGGGTTGTCTGCCAGTCGCTACCAAAGCGCGTACAGAATCAGACGTTTCAGGGGCGCTCTAAGACTCGGAGAATTGACTGCTTCACCACATTGAGGGCAAGTTTGCGGCATTGAGGATGGTTTTTGCCGCCGTCCTTATGCCGCGTTAATGTCTGGCGAGCGATTTTCTGTCCCTTCTGCATGTATCCTGCTTGAGGCTCAACTACACGCATGAAACGAATCCTGACTGCAGCTCTTCTGATCCTCGTGGTGGTCGTGCTCATCTTCCGCGGGGAGCCGTGGATGCTGACGCTGGCGGCCGCGCTGATCGCTGAACTGGCCGCGTATGAGTATCTGCAACTGGCCAACGCAGGGGTTGCAAGCATACCGGCGTGGTGGATGCTGTGCGGCACCGCCGTGGTCTTCCTGTTCACGTTGCCCAATTTCCACAACGAAGCTGAACTTCCCGCGTTGAGCGCGCTGGCGCTGATCCTGTTGGCCTGGACGGGATTCCGCGCGCCGCTGGATCGGGTCCTGCCGGATGCTGCTCGAGGCCTCTTCGGGCTGATCTATGTGGCGTATCCGCTGACCCTGGTTCCGATGATCTGGAACCGTGACGACGGCAAGCCGCTGCTTCTGTTCCTGATGGTATGCGTGTGGTCGGGAGACATTGCAGCTTATTACGTTGGCCGCCGCTACGGGCGGCATAAGCTGTCGCGGCTGAGCCCCAACAAGAGCTGGGAGGGATCGATCGCTTCGGTCGCGGGAAGCCTGGTGGCGGGCCTGGGGGTGGTATTCGCGGGCGAGTTGCTGTCGACATACTTCGGCAACACCGTACTGCACATCCTGGAGCCGGTGTGGCAGTCGGCTATTCTGGCTGTGATTATCAACGTAGCCGCGCAACTGGGCGATCTGCTGGAGTCGGCCATCAAACGGGGCGTGGGTGTGAAGGACTCGGGAACGATGCTGCCGGGCCACGGCGGTATCCTGGACCGCATCGACGCGCTGCTGGTTGCGGCGCCTGTGCTGTGGTGGGTGCTGCTGCTGAAAGACGCGTTCAGTCTGGGACGGTTCTAGGTACAAGCCACTCATTGATCAGCTGCTGAGAGCCACTTTCATTACTTCGTAGAGGTGTCAGCGTCGCCGTCATCGTCAGCGGCTTCCACATCGACGCATTCGTCTGATAATCGCTGTAATATCTGACATCGGTGACACGCCGAAAGTGCCGAAACCACACGCCAATCTCAGGGATCGGGGTTCGTACATAGTTATAAGCCCCGTCGATTCTTGCCAATGCAAAAGGGTAATGATGGATAAATATGAGCACATGGTCACCTTCGGCCATATCATGTGCAAACGCCCAAAGAACTTTCTCGCCTTGTGGCAAATCTTCTTTATTGGCGCGCATTAGGTCGCCTACATCCCACTGAAAATCAAGTCCTACGAAGCCAGCGCTAAGGCTCTCAGCGGAATGACGAGTCGCCTCGCCGGGGAAGTTGGGATGAAGTTGCATTCGCCATGAGGTCATGCCAAAGCCTACCACTGGCAAATCGTCAATCAAGCACCTATTTGCGTCCAATCTGCGAAAATAGGGAAGTGAAAAAGATTGCGATTCTGGGGTCGACCGGATCGATCGGCCAGAGCACCCTCTCCATCTGCGAATCCTTTCCCGAGCGATATAAGGTGGTCTCGCTGGCCGCCGGGCGCAACCTGGACGCGGCCTACGAGCAGTGCCTGCGCTGGAAGCCGCGCGTCGTATCGCTGGCGACCGAAGAGTTGGCCAGCGCGCTTGCCAAACGGCTTCGCGAGGCGGGGATCGCGGAGACCGAAGTTGTCCACGGCAGCAAAGGAACGGTCCGCGTGGCGACGCTGCACGAGGTCGATTTCGTGGTGTCGGCGATTGTGGGAGTGGCTGGTCTGGAGGCGACCTACGCGGCGGTGTGCGCAGGAAAGACGGTTGGCCTGGCGAACAAGGAGTGTCTGGTTGCGGCAGGCGAATTGATCCTGGCGGCGGCACGCAAACACAAGGTCGCGCTGCTGCCCATCGATTCCGAGCACAACGCCGTACACCAGTGCCTGCGCGGCGGCAGGGCAGCCGAGGTCAGGCAGATCTGGCTGACGGCATCGGGTGGGCCGTTCCGCAACACTCCTGTCGAGGAGTTTGAACACATTACTCCGGAGCAGGCGCTGAAGCATCCGACGTGGGTGATGGGCCAACGGATCACAATTGATTCAGCGACGATGATGAACAAGGGCTTCGAGATCATCGAGGCTTGTCGGCTATTCAACCTGCCGCCGGACAGGATTCGGGTGACGATCCATCCGCAGTCCACCGTGCACTCGCTGGTGGAGTTTATCGACGGCTCGATTCTGGCTCAGATTTCGGTGACGGACATGCGGCTGCCGATTCTTTATGCTCTGGCCTACCCGGATCGGGTGGACGCACAGATCGCAGCTCCAGCTTTAATTTTCGACTTAAAAACATTGAACCAGTTGGATTTTTCCCAACCCGATTTGACGCGCTTCCCGTGTCTGCGTCTGGCCTATGAAGCGGCGGAGTCGGGCCCATCCGCATGCATCGCGCTGAACGCCGCCGACGAGATCGCGGTAGCCGCATTCCTTCAGGGGGCCATCCCCTTCCTGGGCATTCCGCGTACAATCGAGAAGGTACTGAACGCTACCCCGTCCAACGCGCCTGCGTCTATTCAGGACGTGCTTGCGGCGGACGAGGCAGCCCGAGAGTGTGCTCGCAGCCAGATCGCGCTCGCCCTTCGCGCATGACCCGCCTTAAATTAATGGTTCGCAACTGAAGAGGGAAGTATACGCATCTATGACCACTGTTCTTGAACTTCTTCTAGTACTCGGCTTCATGGTGCTGGTGCATGAGTTTGGCCACTTCGTGGTTGCCAAATGGTGCGGAGTGAGGGTGGAGACCTTCGCCATCGGTTTCGGCAAGCGTGTGGTGGGCTTCCGCCGCGGAGGCACCGACTACCAGATCAACGCGTTGCCGCTGGGCGGGTACGTCAAGATGGCGGGCGAGATTCCCGGTGAAGTCGTCTCGAACGACCCGGGCGAGCTGAACAACCATCCACGCTGGCAGCGTATGCTGATCGCGCTGGCCGGACCGTTCTCCAATTTTGTGTTGGCTTTTGTGCTGATGGCCGGCGTCTACATGGTGCACAACGAAGTGAACGAGTACATCTCCGGCGCGGCGGTGACCGACTACATCTCTCCGGGAAGCGCCGTAGCCAAGACCGGCATCCACTCCGGGGATACCATCGTCCGCTTTGACAACGTGGAAAACCCCAGCTGGGACGACGTCTACAACCACTGCCTGCTGAACCTGAACCAAACTGTGCCGTTTTCGTTTATGGAGGACGGCAGACGGGTGGATACCAGTTTCTTTGTTACCTCGAAAGCAACCACTCCCGACGAGTTCTCCCCCGACACACTGGGCTTTGTTCCCAGGATGCAGCCCACGCCGGTGAAGGTCTCTTCGCTGATGACGGACAGCCCGGCGATGCGCGCGGGTCTGCAGCCGGACGACCAGATCGTCCGCATCGACGGGGTCGAACTTCATTCCGTCTATACGCTGCTTGCCTACATGCAGGACCGCAAGGGAGCGCCCGCCGCAATCGAGGTGTTACGCAAGGGCCAGACCATGCTGTTGAACATCACTCCAGAGCTTACGGACGAGGGCGGCACCAAGGTTTACCTGCTCGGCTTCCACCCGGTGCCTCCGCCAGTGAAGGTGGAGCAACTTTCGGTTGCCAAGGCGCTGGGCAAGTCGTGGAATTTCAGCGTGCAGAACTCGATGCTGATCAAGGACGTTGTGAAGGGAATGTTCGAGGGCCATGTCTCGGTGCGCAGCCTTTCGGGGCCGATCGGTATTGGGCAGGTGGTGCATGAGGCCGCGGAGGCACCGGGCTGGACGCCGCTGATCGGCACGGTGGCGATGATCTCGATCAACCTGGGCATGGTCAACCTGCTGCCGTTTCCCATCCTGGATGGCGGGATGATCTTCCTGCTTCTGGTGGAGGGCGTCTTCCGCCGCGACCTTCCCATGGAGGTCAAGGAGCGCATCTACCAGGTTGCCTTCGTATGCATCGTGCTGTTCGCCGCGTTTGTGATCTTCAACGACATTACCAAGCTGCCATTCTTCGTCAAGATGAAGCTGTAGTGCATGGCGTGCGCTTGGAATTGGGCGGCCGAGGAACCCGCTGTGCAACTGCCCCTTTCCACAGGGAAAGAACTCTCCCGTCCGTGAAAGAATAGGAGCATGAGTTTGTTCAGTTCGGTCTACGCAGAGAGGAACGCCAATGTGCGCGCGGCACTGGATGGCGTTGGCTGCCCCTCTCCGAGCCGGGTCGAGGAGATTCTTGTGTTGAGCGAGAGCTGCGATGGGCTAAGCCTCCGCGAACTCGCCGAGTTGCTTCAGGTGGGCGCGGCAGCCGAAGCGTACGAGCAGTTCGAGATGCTGCGGACATATACTCGCGAGCGATGGCGAGCAGCGAGTGAAAACCGTGTCCGTTACGTGGCCCCGATCTATGTCTCCAGCTACTGCGTGGACGCCTGCCCGTACTGCAACTTCTCCGTCTTGCGCAAAGACACGGTGCGCCATCGTCTGAGCCTGGGCGAGCTTGAGCGAGAGATTCAATTGGTGCTGGCACGTGATGCGCGGGTGGTGGAGCTGGTCTACGCCACCGACCCGGAGTACGACACGCGGATGCTGGTGCGCGACGTCTCGCTGGCAGTGGAGGCGGTGCGCGAGCTGGACGGCGGTGGGGTTCTGCTATGCACCGAGTACCTGTCCAGCCAGGCGTACGATGCGCTGGCCGATGCTGGATTGTACGGCATCGTGCAGTGGGACGAGACGCTGGACGAACACGCCTACTCCAGATGGCACTCTGCCAGCCCGCGCAAGTCGGACTTTCGCACCCGCATGGACAACCACGACCGCGCGCTGAACGCAGGGCTGGAAGTGGCCTGCGGAGCGCTCTTCGGACTGGCCGACTTCCGCTACGACGCCCTGATGCAGGTGTCGCGGGTGCGCTACTTCGCCGAGGCCTACGGCCGCGCTCCGTTTGTGATGGGCACCGCGCGGCTGAAGCCGATTGCGGGCAGGGAGCTGCACCTTGCGACCTCGGTCAGCGACCGCGAATACGAGACTGCGCTGATGGTTTACAAGATCGCGCTTCCCCAGGCTGGTCGCTGGCTGCAGACCCGCGAGACCTTCGAGCTCAACCTGCGAAATCTGCTGGACGGCGACGTCTTCACATACTCCTGCGGCGAGGTGCAGCCTGGCGGATACACGCAGATCCAAACCAACTCCGTTGCCGGCGCACAGTTCGGAGTGAACGAGATGGAGCGCAGCTATGTGGATCGTGAGCTGACCGGCGAGGGCTTCCATATCGACTTTGGATGGATGAATGCCGCGCATGCCGAGATGCTGGCCGCGCGCTGAAGCGGACAGAATTATCAGAGAAAAATCGATTGGTTTCTAACCTCGCGCACGCAACTGGGCTGCGATCTCGTTGGCCGCCTTGCGAGCGTCATCCAGCTTTTCCGGAGGAAAGCTGACCGCACCCACACGCGCGTGCCCCCCCCCTCCGTAACGCTCGCAGATATCGGCTATGTTTGCCAACTTCGTCTCCTGCAGCTTGCTCCAGGGATTGGTGCCTACCGCGACCTTGGCGCGAAAGCTCGACCGGCTCAGTCCCACGTTGTAGGTGGCTGATGGGTGCAGGTAATAGGGAATGAACTTGTTGTAGCCCTCGGTGAGCTGGTCGGAGATATCGAAGGTGATGACGCCGCGGCTGAGCGTGGTACGCTCGCGCAACAGCTCGATGCCAGCGAGATGGCGCTGCATCAACGGGCCGAGTTCGTCCTGGATGAAGGGCTGGTCGAGCACCTGCTGCAGGCTCATTTCGGTGAGCAGGGGAATGACACGCGGAACAAATCCCTCGCCCGAGCTCTCGATCACCATGGTCAGCTTCATGGCGGGCGCGGCCATCTCGACCGCAGCCTGGGCGCTCTCGTACTTGGCTCCATCGACAATGTTTGCCCAGTAGATCAGGTCGGACAGCGGGTCGGTGTTGAAGCCGAAGCGGTCGCGTGCTACGTCGGCGATGAGGCTGGTGCAGGAGATGTAGTTGGGGTCGTAGAACTTTCCACCCTCGGCAGGCTTGCGCATCGCGAGAACCTTGGCCGAGTTGGCCTGCGCCTGCCAGGCCAGGAAGTCGTGCCGGTCTTGCGCCGTGAGAAACGCACTCTGGTGATGATCGAACCACCACGTCACCCTGGGCGAGGCGGAGTATTTGAAGTCCACAATTGCATTCTCGTCCTGGATAAACTGCGATTCGTCGAAGAGCGAGCCGGCCGCACGATGCATGAGACCGTAGTAGGAGAACTGCTGCACGGTACCGATGCACTCGCGATGAAAGCGCGTGAACAGCGACGCCGAGCACGCGCCATCGAAGCAGTGATCGTGATAGAAGACGCGACAGTTCAAGCGGCAGATCCTCCAAGCGCAACTTATCCTAGCAGTCAGGACCGTGCTGTCAGACGACGCATGGCCTCATGTATGCGAAGCTATAAGGATTGACGCATCGCGCGACTGTGTCAAGCCGCCAGGTAATACTGAGTAGAACGAACACCCTGTTTGCAGCGTATTAACTACAAGTCAACCAAGGATCCTCCATGCCAGACACTGACCAGCCAGAGAGCTACGAGCCTCAGCCACAAGAACCGATTGAGCGTGTGGACGCGTCCGGCGAAGAAAATGCTCCACTCATTCCGCCGCCGCCGCAGGGTTTTGACTTTCACGAGGTTTTTGTTGGACTGGACGGACTGCGCGCCGGTTGGAGCCTGCTGCTCTACATCGCATTGGTCATTGGTCTGCTATACGGCACCGGGCACCTGGTGCATGCCTTGGTCCACCATGGCGATGCGGCAAAGCCAAGCGCAGCCGCACAGGCTTCCAATCCCAGTGCACCCATGCCAATCAGTACGGTTTTGATCGCTGAGGGCATATCGGTGTTCGCGGTGTCGCTTGCAACCTGGGTGATGGGGAAGATCGAACGCCGGCGGATCTCGACCTTTGGGCTGGGCGGAAGACGCCGCCTGCCTAATTTCCTCGCCGGACTTGCATGGGGCGTCGCGATGCTCTCGGCCCTGGTGTTTACGCTGCGCGCAACCGGCCTACTGGTCTTCGATGCTCGTGAACTCTTTGGCGGCATCGCGTGGAGTTACGGCGCGGTATGGTTCGCCGGGTTCCTGCTGGTTGGCCTGTTTGAGGAGTACGGTTTCAGGGGCTATCTACAGTTCACATTGGCGCGTGGAATCAACGGCATCTACGATTGGCTGCGGTCGTTCGGCTCACATGCCACAGGCCAAGGATCGAACGGCCAGAGCGCGTCTGGTTTTTGGATTGCGGCCGTGCTGGTCTCCTTCGGCTTCGGATTTGTGCACCATACGAACGCGGACGAATCGCCCATCGGTCTACTCTCTGCCGGACTGGTCAGCATAGTCTTCTGCCTCAGCCTGTGGCGCACCGGATCGCTGTGGTGGGCCATCGGCTTCCATGCGGCGTGGGATTGGTCCGAATCGTTCCTTTATGGTGTGTCGGACAGCGGCGTGTTGATACAGAACCATCTATTCAATACGCATCCGGATGGCCGGCCGATCTTCTCCGGCGGCCTCACCGGGCCGGAGGGAAGCGTCTTCGTCCTTCTTATCCTAGCGTTGACCGCCGCGGTCATTCTGCTTACGTTGCCGGATACACGGCACAACCTGGCAACTGGTCCGCGCAATCCAATGCTGAATTAGACTTTTCGTAAGCCATGAGCCGCGACGATCCGAACTCCAGCGACGCCAACTCCCCCGCCGATGCAAACCAAGCTGAGCTGCGCTATGCGGACAGCATACGCAGCATGAAGGAAGAGGGCGGTCCGGAAGAGCTGGCCACAGCGGATTTTCGGAAAGATGAGACGTTTGAAGTTGCAACCGACGTGTCCACTGGCCACGGTGCTGGCCGCAAGCTGCGCGTCTTTGGCCTGCTTCTCGCGCTACTCGCCGTGCTATTTGTAACGGCGGCCGTCGCTGGGAGGCGCTATGTGAGCAACGCGATGCGCGAGAACCTGCCGCAGCTGGATGGGACACTGACGGTGTACGGACTTGCTGCGCCGGTGACGGTGGAACGCGATGCCCGCGGCGTTCCGCACATCCTCGCCGGTTCGATGGAGGACCTTGTGTTCGCGCAGGGATTTGTTACAGCGCAGGACCGGCTGTGGCAGATGGATCTGCTACGCCGCCACGCTGCCGGAGAGCTGGCCGCGATACTAGGCCGATCCATGCTGGAACACGACCGGCTACAGCGGACTCTGCAGATACGCGCTGCGGCAGACCGCGCCATTGCAGTACTGCCTGCCGAGCAGAGGCACTGGCTGGAGGTATATGCGCGCGGAGTGAATGCCTCGATCACGGCCCAGCGAACCCATCTGCCCGTCGAATTTCGCCTGCTCGGCTACCAGCCCGCCGTATGGACCCCCCGCGATTCCATCCTGGTGGAGTTGGTGATGTTTCAGGACCTTACCACCGGCTTTCCTGAGAAGCTGGGACGTGAGGCATTGGCTGCGCATCTGTCGCCCGGCCTGATCGCGGATCTTTACCCGGAAGGCTCCTGGCGCGACCACTATCCGGGACAGCCGATGCCCGATATGAGCGCGCCCCAGCCCGAGTACAACGACATTCCGCTGGACGAATCGCAATCGAAGCTCCATCGGCCCGCGCCCATCACCATCTCCCCGAGCGATGTGCTTGCCCTTCGGCAGACACTTGCCCTGTTCCATGCGCCCTGCGATGGATGCGTCGCCGGATCGAATGGATGGGCTGTTTCCGGCTCTCGTACCGCCTCGGGAAAACCACTGCTCTCCAACGATATGCACCTGTCGCTGAGCGTTCCCGAACTTTGGTATGAGGCCGATCTGGAAGCCGCAAGGCCTTCTCCGCTGGCGGATTTCCATGCCGCCGGTGTTACGCTGCCGGGCACACCTTTTGTTCTAGCCGGGCACAACGACCACATTGCATGGGGCTTTACCAACCTGGGTGCCGATGTGCAGGACCTGTACATCGAGCACACGCGCGGCACACCCAATGGGGCCGAGTACCAGACCGCCAGCGGGAATTGGAGTCCTGTCCGTTACCAGACCGAGGTGATCCGGGTTCGCGGCGGCATGGACGTGATTCTGGATGTCCCGCTCACTCGCCACGGCGACGCGGAAACCCCCATCCTCAGCAGCATCTTCCCCAGCGAGCAGCGCAGCATCAGCCTGCGTTGGACCATCTACGACCCTGCCAATCTGACTACGCCCTTCTTTACCGTCGATTCCGCCAGCGACTGGACCAGCATGCTGGCGGCGTTCACCGATTGGGGCGGCCCGACACTGAATCTGATCTACGCCGACGATGCGGGACATATTGGATACCACGCATTGGGCCGCATCCCCATACGCGGAGACGCGAACAATCCCAGCCCGCTCTCACCCGTCCCGAGCGACGTGGCCGCGCCCGACGCGCTCTCCCATGAGTGGGCCGGAAGTATCCCGTTCGACCAGCTCCCCCAGGCCTTCGACCCAGCCGACGGGGTCCTGGTTACAGCCAACGCTCGCGTTACCCCTGACGGTTATCGATTTCCCATCACACTCAATTGGAGTGCGCCCTACCGCACCGAACGCCTCTATCGGGAGTTAGAGCCCACCCCTGAGTGGCAATCGTCCACCGTGCCTGGCCAGATCTTCGCCCCCAGCCACAAGCTGACGCCGGACGACATGCTCACACTGCAGAACGACATCAACTCCGAAGTAGACCAGGTGATCGCGCAGCGCCTCGCCTACTCCATCGACCACACCAGCGGACCGTTGAAGAACGACAAGACGCTGCACCAGGCTGCCGATCTGCTGCGCGACTGGAATGGGACTGTGGATGCAGGCTCCGCAGCGCCAGCCATCGTAAATGCGGCACGTGCAGTCTTTTGGCCGATGCTGCTGATCCCCAAGCTGGCCCCGCTGGCCAGCGGTGTGCTGGTGCAGGGCGCGGACCTCTCCAAGGTCAGCAGCCTGCCCGCGGACGTGGAGCGCAATGCCAACCTGTGGCAACTGTACCGATGGGGCGAGCGAGACAGTGTCGAAGAGGAGCTTGTGACCCATGAACCTGCGCGCTGGCTGCCCTCCGGCTATGCTACCTGGGAGGACTTTCTGGCGGCGGTTGTGCAGCGCGGCTTGCGCGAGGCCCACGCTCCGCGCGACCTGCGAAGCTGGCAGCAGGGAAGCGTTTTTCCGCTGGAGATCGACCACCCGCTCTTCTCGCGTATATCCACTGCTGCGCGCCTGCTCGGAATCAACCTGGCAGGCGGAACCGGGTTACAGTCCGAGAGCGGCGACATGACCACGGTCAAGCAGGTTGGTCGCGCCTTTGGCCCGTCGGAGCGCTTCACTGCCGACCTCAGCGATCCCGACCGAACCACTCTCAATCTTGTGCTTGGGCAGTCCGGCGACCCAGCCAGCCCGTGGTATATGGACCAGTTCCAGAGCTGGCTGCACGGCAATACCTATTCGCTGCCGTTTACAACCGCCGCCACCCAGGCCACCATCACGCATACGCTGACGTTGACGCCGCAATAATCTTCGTAGACTGCCTAGCTTGCAGACCTGGCCACAAGTGCCACGAACTCCCCGGTCTCCGCTGAGTGCTGTAGCAGCGCGCCGGCGTCGATGTCGAAGTACCAGCCATGAAGCGTCAGCGAACCGTCCTGCACGCGCTGGTGAATCCAGGGAAACGACAGCAGGTTCTGCAGCGATAGGGCAATCGCAGCTTTCTCGCATGCCTTTGCCTGCACAGCCGCAGGTTCGCCGGCAAACTCGCACAGCACCCGTTCCCGCGCCGCCGCTGCAATGCTTACCCACGCGCCAATGAACTCGTAGTTGCTGACGGTGGTGCCCTCGCCCGCCATCAGCGCAGCGATACCTCCGCAGCCGGAGTGGCCCAGAATAATAATCCGCTCGACGTTGAGGCTTTTGACCGCGAACTCGATGTCGGCGCGTATGCCGGGCATCTCCGCTCCGTTGCGGTAGGGCGGGACGAGGTTGGCCACATTGCGCACCACGAAGATGTCGCCTGGCCCTGCGCCCAGCAACATCCCCGGATCGGCGCGCGAGTCGCAACAGGAGATGACGAGCGCCCTCGGACTCTGCCCCTGACGAAGGCGGGCAAAGACACTCTCGTCGCCTCCAAAGTACCGCTCCTGAAACTGCTCGAAGCCTGCCAGAAACCCTGCAATATCCTTCAAATCCATCCCTTTCTCAGTGGGCTGACCCACCGCCTTTCAATAGCATCGCACGAATCGGAGTGACGAGTGCGAACCTGCCTCTTCTCCCGATGGCGAATTCACGCAATCGCAGTCAGAGCACCCTTCTTTATCGAGTGTCATTTATCATCAAAGCCGATGGAAACCCTGGTTCAGTCCCTGCTCTCCTCCGGTGCCAAGATGACCGATGCTGCCCTTGAGCGGCTACTGCCCTCGACGGATACACTGCCCCACTCCATCCACCGCGCCATGCGCCACAGCGTCTTTGCCGGGGGTAAGCGACTGCGGCCGATCCTTTGCATGGAGGCCGCGCGCATGGTGACGGGCACGGGTGAGTTGCCAACTGGCTCCGATTCACTCGGTGCGGCGCTGGAGATGCTGCACACTTATTCGCTGATCCACGACGACCTGCCTGCGCTGGACAACGACGACCTGCGCCGTGGACATCCCACCTGTCATGTGGCATTCGGCGAGGCCATCGCAATTCTTGCCGGCGACGCACTACAGACACTTGCCTTCCAGACAATTGCGGGCCTTAACGCTTGGCCAGAGACCGTGGTTGCCATTCTGCGTGAGGTTGCTGTAGCAGTGGGAACAGGCATCGGAGGATCCGGCGAGATTGATACTGGGATTGCGCCGGGAATGATTGGGGGCCAGGTGGTTGATATTGAATCGGAGGGTGTAGCTCCCACAGCAGAGCTGGTTGAGACCATCCACCGCGCCAAGACCGGTGCGCTGATCACGACGAGCATTGTGTGCGGCGGCCTGTATGGGCTGGGAATGGAGGGACCGAGCCAGAGTGGCTCGGCTGACACAATCGCCCGCTTGCGCAGCTTTGGTGAAAAGGCAGGCCTGGCGTTCCAGATCGTCGACGACATTCTGGACATGACACAATCTTCGACCGAGC